>NZ_CP108352.1:1202083-1502604 GCF_036237275.1 Streptomyces sp. NBC_01353
CCTCTGACGGTCCCGTACCGGCGGCCCTCCCTTCCCGGAGGGCCGCCGCGTACCTCAGCGGTCGGCGCCCGTACGGACGACCTGGCCGCCCACCACGACGGTCTCGGCCACCGTTCCCGGAATCCGTTCCGGGTCCACGCGGAGGATGTCGCGGGAGAGGACCACGAAGTCGGCGAGCTTGCCGACGCTCAGCGAGCCCCGCTCCTCTTCGAGGAAGTTGGCGTAGGCCGAACCCATCGTGTAGCCCTCGATCGCGGTGGCGACGTCGATCGTCTCCTCCGGGGTCCAGGGCTCCCCGCCGCCGTGGAGCGGGCGGCGGGTGACAGCCGTGTAGATGCCGACCATGGGGTCCATCTCGGCGACGTTCCAGTCGCTGGAGAGGGCGAGAACGGCTCCGGCGGCGTGCAGGCTACGGAGGGGCCAGGCCTTGTGCCAGCGGTCGGGGCCGATGTTCTCCGCCCAGTCCTGGCCCGGTCCCGCGATGTCGGGAGCGGCGTGCCGGGGCTGCATACAGGCGACGACCCCCAGTTGGGCGAAGCGCGGGGTGTCGGCGGGGTCGAGGCACTCGACGTGGACGACCTGATGGCGCGCGTCGCGCGGCCCGTTGGTGGCGCGGGCGCGGGCGACGGCGTCGAGGACCGTACGGATGCCGCGGTCGCCGGTGGCGTGCACGAAGCACTGGAAGCCGCGCGCGTCGAGTCCGGTGAGCAGGTCGGCGAACTCCTCCGGCGGGTAGAACGTGTCGCCGCGGTGGTGTCCGCACCCGGCGTACGGTTCCAGGAGGGCGGCCGTACGGGGTTCGACGACGTCGTCGATGTACAGCTTGAGGGGGCCGACCCGGAATCGGTCGTCGTCGAACTTCCGTGCCGCGGCGGCGAATTCGTCGAGGTCGGCCTCGGTGGTGCCACGCGGGTGGAAGAGGGCGGCGACGATCCGGGAACGGAGCCGGCCCTCGGCGCGGGCCCGCTCGAAGAGGGCGAGGTCGTCGAGGGAGTTCTGGGGTTCGACGACGGTGGTGATGCCGTAGCCGATGGCGTCGTCGAGGCTCTTGGCGAGCCGACCGTACTGGCGGTCGGGCGCCGCCCACGGAACGCCGAGCTCGCGCAGGGCGCGGTGGCCCGCGCGGGAGAGCCCCTTGACCGCGAAGTCCTTGACGAATCCGGTGGGTTCGCCGGTCTCGGAGTCCGTCACGGCGGTGCCGAACGGCACGTCGACATGGTCCCGGTCGATGCCGAGGCGGTGCAGGGCGGCGGTGTTGAGCCAGGCGGTGTGCACGTCGTAGCTGAGGACGAGTGCGGGGGTGTCGCCGGTGACCGGGTCGAGGTCGGCGGCGGTCGGCATCCGTCCGCCGGGGATCGCCGAGTAGTCGAAGGCCTCGGCCTCGATCCACCGGGCTTCGGGGTGGGCGGTGTGCCAGGTGCGGATCCGCTCATGGATCTCGTCGAGGGTGCGGGCGCCGGCGAGCTGGACGCAGGCGTCGTCGGAACCGAGGCGTACGTGGTTGTGGGCGTCGATGAAGCCGGGCAGGACGAGTCGGCCTCCGGCGTCGATGATCCGGGTGTCGGGTCCGACCCAGATCGCCGCGTCGGCGTCCGCGCCGAGCCAGACGATCCGTCCGTCGCGCACGGCGAGCGCCTCGGCCTCCGGCAGGGCGGGGTCGACGGTGTGCACGCGGGCCCGGGTGAGGACCAGATCGGCGGGGGTGGTGCTGTTCATTCGGGCGGACTCCAGCTTCTTTCGCGGGTGTTACGGCTGTGCGGGGGTGACGCTGCGACGGGCGAGGAGGACGTAGACGATCGCGGAGACGGCCGCGCCGAGGAGGGTGAGGTCGGCGCCGCCGAGTGGGGCGACGAGCGGACCGGTCCAGAGCTCGGAGTCGCAGGTGAGGGCGGCGAAGAGCATTCCGACGAGCAGGGCGACGATCCCGGCCGGGTGCCATCCCGAGCGGTACCAGTAGCCGCCGCCCGGTCCCGCGTGCAGGGCGTCGGAGTCATAGGCGCAGCGGCGCAGGACCATGTCGGCGAGGAAGACGCCGCCCCAGGGGGCGAAGACGATGATCAGGAGGGAGAGGAAGGCGAGGAGCGAGGTGGTGAAGTCGGTGAGGAAGAGGGCGCCGAGCGAGCCGAGGGCGGTGACGGCGGCGCTGATCACGATGGCGCGGGCGCGACTCCACGGGATGCCGAGGACCTGGAGGTTCAGACTCGAGGAGTAGAGCGTGATGATCGAGTTGGTGACCGAGCCGCCGAGGATCAGAGCGAGGAAGAGGGGCTGGAACCAGCCGGGGAGCAGCCCTTCGGCGCCGGCGACCGCGTCCGTCATGTCCGCCTGCGTCGCGGCGGCGACCCCGGCGACGCCCAGGGCGACGGAGGAGAGGAAGCCGCCGAGCGCGCCGCTCCAGGTGAGGGCCTTGAGCGAGGTGGTGCGGGGCAGGTAGCGGGTGTAGTCGGCGGGCATCGGAAGGTACGAGAAGGGGCCCGCGAGCATGACGACGAAGGCGAGGCTCCAGCCGACGGCGCCGGGTCCCGCGGCCGGTGCGGCGGTGTCGGCGCCGGGGAGCACGAAGACCAGCAGGCCGGCGAAGCCGAGCGCGAGGGCGTAGGCCATCCAGCGTTCGGCGAACTGGACGGTCGCGTGGCCCCACAGGGCGACGGCGAAGGTCAGGGCGAGGGTGACGAACAGGGCGAGGGCGCGTGACGCGTGGCCGGCGCTCCAGCCGAGGTCGGCGAAGAGGGCGTCGAGGGCGAGGGTGCCGACGACCGTGTTGACGATGGTGTAGCCGATGCTGACGACCCAGTTGAGCAGCCCGGCGGGCCAGTTGCCGCGGACGCCGAAGGCGGCTCGGGATATGACGAGGGTGGCGGTGCCGGTGCGGACGCCGCTCAGTCCCGCGGCGCCGATGGCGAAGAAGGAGAGCCCGCCGATGACGACGACCGCGGTGGCCTGCCAGAAGGAGAGTCCGAAGGCGACGGCGAGAGCGCCGTTGATCACGTAGGTGAACGTGAGGTTGGAGCCGAACCAGAGCCAGAAGACGTCCTTGGCGCTGCCGTGGCGTTCGGCGTCGGGAATGGGGTCGATGCCGTGTCCCTCGACCTGGAAGACCTGGTCGCGGCCGACGTCCGCCGTTGTCTCCATCTGCACCATGCGCACTCCCCAGACTTTGAATGCCGTTCTAGAACTTAGAATGGCATTCAAGATGTGGGAGAGGGGTCCACCGCGTCAAGACCTTCCGGGCCCCCGGTTAAAGTCGTGACCATCGGGTCAGGGGTGACGGAGGCGGAACGGGTGGCAGGGGCAGCACGGCGGCGCGACGGGCACATCGCCCAGGAACGGATGCTCGAGGAGGCCATGGCGGCCATCGCCGAGGGCGGCCTCGCTTCGCTGACCATGTCGGCGCTGGCCGAACGCCTGGGCACGAGCGGCGGCCACATCCTGTACTACTTCGGCAGCAAGGATCTGCTCCTGCTTGCCGTGCTGCGCTGGAGCGAGGCAGCCCTCGCCGAGGAGCGCCGGGCGCTGCTGGCCCGGCGGCTGACGGCGGAGCGCAAGCTCGACCTCTTCCTACGGCTCTATCTCCCGCACGGCCCGCGCGACCCGCGCTGGACGCTCTGGATCGAGCTCTGGCCCCGTACCCCTGGGAACGAAGCCCTGCGCGAGGCCCAGCGGGAGCTGGACCGCGGCTGGCAGGAGGATCTGGAGACGCTGCTCGCCAAGGGCGTGGCCCAGTCCCGCTTCGCGCCGATGGACGCGGCCGACGTCACGGCCCGCGCCTCCGAACTCCTCGCACTCCTCGACGGTCTGAGCACCCGCGTGGTCCTCGGCGAGGAATCCGGACCGGACGCGCGCCCTGCGCTCCAGGCGGCCCGCGCGGCGGCGGACCTGCTGATCCCGAGGGCCTGAGGCGAGGGCGTTCGACGGATCTTCACCGTCGTCGGCGACGCGGCGGGGCAGCGACGCGGCGAGACGGCGGCGCGGACAACCCCGTCAGCCGGCCGGCGGTTCCTCCCACGGCAATGGCTCGACGGCGGCGAATGGCCACTCCAGGGCGTCGGGATGGCGACGGGACTGCTCGGCGTTCCAGCGGATCTGTTCGGTGTGCAGTGCGGGGCGCGAGAGCTTGGCGAGCGACGGGTACGAGGCCGCGAGGGCCTGGGCGAGCTCCAGCGTGGCCTCCGCGTCGGACGCGGCCTCCCCGGGGTGGGCGTGCGGGATGCCGTACCAGGCGGTGACGGCCCGCAGGGAGCGGGAGCCGGCGCGATAGCGGTCGGCGTGGCGGTCCAGGACCAGGGGATCGCAGACGGGCGCCACTCCGTGCGGAAGGCGGTCGGTCAACGTGGGCACGCCGTGGCGTAGCAGTTCGGCGTGGAGCATGGTCAGGACGTACGGGGCGAACCAGACGACCAGGATCTCGTTCGACGCCAGGTGGTCGGCGAGCAGGGTGGCCACCTCGTCCAGGGCTCTCGCGGCGGGCACCCCCTCCGCCCGGGCACGCTCCGGAGTGACTGCGTGGATCCTGTCCGGCGGCGAAGATTGGACATTGGATCCAGGATCCATGATCCAGTCTCCGATCGCGCCGTCACTGCCCCTGACCGCCGCCGTGAGGATCCGGTCGACGGCCGCCCTGTTGCCGGTGGTCGCGATGTCCAGCGCCAAGAGGTGACGGCGGTGCCAGCCCGGCAGATCCTGCCGGGGCGGCGGCGCGGGCTCCGGTACGTGCCCGGGGTGGAAGACCTCCCAGCCGCCGGTCGGGCCGTGCCGGAGCACTCCGGCCCCGGCCGGCACGACCGCCCCACAGACGGCGCAGGGCCCGTCGTAGTCGTTGGTGAGGTCCGGGGCCCCGGAGGTCATGACTCCCCCGCACCGTCCCGGTACGCCTCCAGGAGCCGCAGCCACGCCTCGCTCAGCGTCGGGTACGCGGGGACGGCGTGCCAGAGCCGCTCGATCGGCACCTCGCCCGCGACCGCGACGGTCGCCGAGTGGAGCAGTTCGCCGATGCCGGGTCCCACGAAGGTGACCCCGAGGACGGTCTCGCGGTCCAGGTCGACGACCATACGCGCGTGACCGCGGTATCCGTCCGCGTACAGCCCCGCGCCGGCCACGCCCGAGAGGTCCAGGTCGACGGCGCGGACGCGGTGTCCGGCGCGCTCGGCCTCGGCGAGGGAGAGCCCGACCGACGCGCCCTCGGGGTCCGTGAAGACCACCTGCGGCACGGCCGCGTGGTCGGCGGTGGCCGTGTGCGCGCCCCAGCGCTCGGTCTCCGAAACCTCGGCGCCGGCCGCCCGGGCGACGATCGCGGCCCCGGCGATCCGGGCCTGATATTTGCCCTGATGGGTCATCAGGACACGGTGGTTGACGTCCCCGACGGCGTACAGCCAGTCGCTGCCGGTGACACGGAGGGTGTCGTCGACGGGCAGCCAGGAGCCCGGCTCCAGGCCGACGGTCTCCAGGCCGATGTCGTCGGTGCGCGGGCTGCGACCGGTGGCGAAGAGGACCTCGTCGCCCTCGACCCGGTCGCCGCCCTCCAGGACCACGGTGACCGGCCCCGTACCCCCGTCACGTACGACAGCCGCGACGTTGACGCCGGTCCGGATGTCCGCGCCGCGCTCGGTGAGGGCGTCGGCGATGTGTTCGCCGACGAACGGCTCCATCCGGGGCAGCAGCCCCCTGCCGCGTACGAGGACCGTGACGTGGGAGCCGAGGGCCTGCCAGGCGGTAGCCATCTCCGCGGCGACCACTCCCCCGCCGACCACGATGAGCCGGTCCGGGACATGGTGGGAGCTGGTGGCCTCGCGGCTGGTCCAGGGCCTGGCCCCGGTCAGGCCGGGCAGATCGGGCAGTGCGGCGCGGGTTCCGGTGCAGACGGCGACGGCGTGCCGGGCGGTGAGGAGGTGGTGCTCGCCCTCGGGTCCCTCGACGGCGACCTTGCGGGTGCCGCGCAGCCGGCCGCGGCCGCGGTAGAGGCGGGCGCCGGTGGAGTCGAGCCAGCGGACGGCGCCGTCGTCCTTCCAGTCGGAGACGTAGTAGTCGCGGTGGGCGAGCACGGCCGCCGCGTCCAGCGGCCCTTGGACCAGCTGGCGCAGCCCCGGCACCATGCGGGCGTCGGAGCGGGCGATGGCCGGGCGCAGCAGCGTCTTGCTGGGCATGCACGCCCAGTACGAGCACTCTCCTCCGACCAGTTCGCTCTCCACGACCGCCACGCTCAGTCCGGCCGCCCGGGCCCGGTCCACGACGTTCTCGCCGACCGGCCCCGCACCCAGGACCACCACGTCGTACTCGTGCTCCACCTCATGCGTCATGGGCCCCAGTCTGGTGGCAGGTGTGCGCCGTGGCCACAGGGGAAGGCGCGGCCGTGCAGGCTCGGAACGAGAGCCGTGCCCGCGCTGAACAGCGCGGAACAGCGTGGAATAGCGCGACTCGATACACCGTTGTGCGGGGCGAGTCCCCAGGGGACCGTGAGGGACACCCGCCAGGAGACCCGGAGAGGTAGAAAGCATGAGCACTGTTGAGCTCACCAAGGAAAACTTCGACCAGATCGTGAGTGACAACGACTTCGTTCTGATCGACTTCTGGGCTTCTTGGTGCGGTCCGTGCCGGCAGTTCGCACCGGTCTTCGAGGCGGCGTCCGAGCGTCATGAGGACCTCGTGTTCGCCAAGGTGGACACCGAGGCGCAGCAGGAGCTGGCCGCCGCCTTCGAGATCCGCTCGATCCCGACGCTGATGATCGTGCGCGACAACGTGGCCGTGTTCGCGCAGCCCGGTGCTCTGCCGGAGGCCGCCCTGGAGGACGTGATCGGTCAGGCGCGCAAGCTCGACATGGACGAGGTGCGCAAGTCCATCGAGGACGCGAAGCAGCAGCAGTAGGAGCGAGCCGGGGGGCGGTACGGGAGATCCCGTACCGCCCCTCCGGCATTCCGTGGCTCCGCCGCCGCGCGAGGCCGAGCGCCCTGGCTCAGCCGCGCCGGCTCAGCGCTCCAGGACCAGCGCCAGCCCCTGGCCGACGCCGATGCAGAGGGCCGCGAGGCCGGTGCCCGAGCCCGCCGCGGCGAGCTGGTGGGCCACCGAGCCGGCGAGCCGCGCCCCGGAGGCGCCCAGCGGGTGACCGATGGCGATGGCGCCGCCGCGCGGATTGACGATCTCGGGGTCGAGTTCCGGCCACTCGGCGAGGCAGCCGAGCGACTGGGCGGCGAACGCCTCGTTCAGCTCGAACGTCGTCAGGTCGGCGAAGGAGCGTCCCGACTTCTCAAGGGCGCGCCGGACCGCCTCGACCGGACCGAGGCCGAAGAGCTGCGGCTCGATCCCCGTGACGGCGGAGGCGCGAATGCGCGCCAGCGGCTCGCGGCCGGTCTCCCGCAGCCCGTCCTCGTCGACCAGGAGGAGGGCCGCGGCACCGTCGTTGAGCGGCGAGGCGTTGCCCGCGGTGACCGTGCCTCCCTCACTCCGGAACGAGGGCTTCAGCTTGGCGAGAGCCTCGATCGAGGTGGTGTCGCGGATGCACTCGTCGCGAGCGAGGTCCACGTCCCCGTACGGCACCACCTCGCCGTCGTAGAGCCCCTTGCCCCATGCCGCGGCGGCCTTCTGGTGGCTGGCCAGGGCGAACGCGTCCTGCTGCTCACGGGTGATGCCGTGCTTGTCGGCGACGAGCTCCGCGCCCTCGCCGAGCCCGACCGTCCACTCGGCGGGCATCCGCGGGTTGGTCATGCGCCAGCCCAGCGTCGTGGAGTGGAGCTGCTGGTGGCCGGCCGGGAAGGCGCGTTCGGGCTTCTGCAGGACCCAGGGGGCGCGGGACATCGACTCGACACCGCCGGCGATCGCCACAGAGGCGTCGCCGAGCGCGACGGCGCGGGCGGCCTGGATGACCGCCTCGAGACCCGAGCCGCAGAGGCGGTTGACGGTGACGCCGGGGACGGAGGTGGGGAGCCCGGCGAGCAGAACGGCCATGCGGGCCACGTCGCGGTTGTCCTCGCCCGCGCCGTTGGCGTCGCCGAAGTAGACGTCGTCGATCCGGGCCGGGTCGAGGTCGGGCGTACGATCCACGAGCGCCTTCACCACGTGTGCGGCGAGGTCGTCGGGCCGCACGGAGGAGAGCGCGCCCCCGAACTTGCCGATCGGCGTACGGACGGCGTCGACGATGTAGACGTCGCGGATGCTCATCGGTTCTCTCCCACGTGACCTTCGAATGCAGCGTTCGCCTGGTGAATTTTCCTTCATTTCCGTGCGCTGCGAGTCTCCGTCGGGCGGCGCCTCATGTCAACGGTCCCGCACATCGATGCGTGGCGGATGAACCGATACCACCGGAACCGCGGGTCACTACCCCGTCGTGTGCCGGATCAGCGCCGTCAGACCGTAGTCCAGCTCGCGGCCGTCGACCAGCAGCGCCTCCACGGTGCGGGTCTCGGGGTCGATGTCCGCGGCCAGGCCGTGGCCCTCGTAGCGCGGATACCCCGTGGACCCGGTCCGGCCGGTGGCCTCGACGACCGCCGACCGGACCGCGCTGTCCTCGACGGACGCTCCGCCCCGGTCCTCCACGTGCTCGGGAACGAGAAGGATCTCGAAACGCCTCGGAAAGGTGCTCATGCCTCGACGCTAAGCCGCCGCGGCGCCGAGCGCTCAGCCGACTGCCGAGGCCGAGCGCTCAGCGGGCCCGGGGGCGAGCGCTCAGCGGGACTCCGGGGAGCGAGCACCGAGCTCGACTCCTCGGAGTCGAGCGCTCAGCTGGACTCCCTGGGCACGACCTGCGAGGCCATCAGGTCCCGCGCCTCCGGAGTGCCCTCCGGATCGCGCACCGCGCTGTCGACGAGCTCCGCGAGGCGCCGGCCGATCACCATGTCGATCCGGACCGTGGTCAGCCTGGGCCGCAGCAGCCGCCCGAGCAGCAGATCGTCGGATCCGACGACCGCCGTCTCCTCCGGGACGGAGATCCCGGCATCCTGCAGGGCGCGCATCAGCAGCATGGCGTACTCGTCGTTGTACGCGAAGACGGCGTCGAGCCCGAGCTCACGCCACCGCCCGGCGAGCTCGTTCGCCGAATCCTCCTCGTACCGCAACGGCAGGGGTACGACAGTGGCGTCGGTCCCCGCCACCGCCTGCCGCGCGCCGTCCAGCCGGGGGCCCGAGAACATCTCCAGACCCGGCTCCTCGGGAACCACCACGCCGATCCGGCGCCTGCCCCGCTCGAGCAGATGCTCGGCGGCGACGCGGCCGACCCTCCCCTGGTCCATGACCAGGGCGTGCGTTCCCGCGACGCGCTGCGGGCCTACGGTGATCACGGCCTTGGCCCCGGAGCGCTTGAGGATCTCGACGCCGTTCGGCGTCAGCTCGACCTCGCCGAAGGAGACCACCGCGACCGGACGGAGCTCCGCCCAGGCACGGGCGGCCTCGTCGCCGTCCAGGCCGAGGCTGCCGTACTGCACCACGGTGTAGTCGAGACGGCGCAGGGCCCACTGGAGTTCGTTGAAGAAGGTGCTGTAGAGCGGGCCGATCGGCACCTGCGCGGTGGGCAGGAGGACCATCCGGCTGTGGCCGGCGCGCAGGCTGCGGGCCGCGGCGTGGGGCACGTAGCCGAGCTCCTCCGCCGCCTCGCGCACCCGTTGGCGCGTCGGCTCGCTGATCCGTACGGCCGCGGTGTTGTTCAGCACGTACGACACGGTCGCTCTGGAGACGCCCGCGAGGCGCGCGACATCGGCACTCGTCGGGACGGCACGTTCGGCGGACTGTCTGGGTGACTGGCTCATCGCTCCGGCATCTTTCCAGACCAATCCGGCCCAGGGTCTGGCGGATGGCCGGAATCGAGTGCTACACAGTGCTGACGCGTGTCACTGACACGTGTCACCTCACCCTCGTCGGCCGCGCTCGCCGCCGTCGCCCTCATGATCCCGGCGGCGTCGACGAGTTGGACCGCGATGCTCGCCTTCTCCGTCGTCAACGGCCTCGGATTCGGCTGCTACATGGCCGTGGACACGGCGTTGGTCACCATGGTGCTGCCGAGGGCCGAGGACGCGGCCCGCGACATGGGCGTGCTCAACGTCGCCAACGCCGGGCCGCAGATCGTCGCGCCGTTCGTCGCCTCGCTCATCGTCTCGCTGAGTGGCGGATACACCGCGCTGTTCCTGGTCGCCGCCGTACTGTCGGTGCTCGGGGCGCTCGCCGTGCGCCCGATCCGTACCGTGCGCTGAAGACGAGAAGACGACACCCGAGAGGCATCGACGTGCGACTGAACACCACCACCTGGGGATCCGGTGACCGGATCGCGCTGCTGGTCCACGGCATCATGGCCGACCACCGCACCTGGCGGCAGGTCGGACCGGCCCTGGCCGAGCGCGGCTACCGGGTGATCGCCGTGGACCTGCGCGGTCACGGTGTGAGCCCGCGCGCCGAGGGCCCCGAGGGTTACCGCCCGTCGGACTACGCCGACGACCTCGTCGAAACCCTGCCCGCCGGGGCCGAGTTGGCCCTGGGTCACTCGCTCGGCGCGCTGGCCCTCGCGGCCGCCGTGGAGCGGCTCGCGCCGCGCCGCGCGGTCTACTCCGACCCGGCCTGGCATCTGCCGGCCGGGGAGGAGGGCTACCGCCCGGAGATGTTCACCCAGGGCAAGTCCCTCACCCGCGAGCACATCAGGATCCTCAACCGCCGCTGGGCGGAGGTGGATCTCGACATCGAGGTCGAGACGGTGAAGCTCTGGGACGAGCGGACCGCCCACGGTCTGGTGGACGTCGTCGGCCGGGACATGTGGCCCGTGCGGCCGTTCGTCCCGTCACTGATCACGCTGGCCGACCCGAGCTTCCTGATCCCGGCCGAGAAGGCCCAGATGCTCAAGGAGCGCGGATTTGAACTCCGTACGGTCGTCGGCGCGGGTCATACGATCCACCGGGACGACTTCGACGGGTTCATGACCGCCCTGGAAGGCTGGATCTGACGTACCTTTTGGTCATGGACGACGTCTCGATGGTGGGAATGCTCGGCCGGGTCACCGGCACCGTCGGACCCGGCCTCGTCGGCGAGGTGATCGTCCGGATCCGGGGCGGCGCGGAGCACTTCCTCGCCCATGCCGCCAACCCCAAGGAGCGGATCGAGACCGGAACGGTGGTGATGGTCATGGAACATCTCCCTCCACGCACCGTCTATGTCACAGCCGCGTACGACAGTTGACCGATCCATTGAGCGTCTGCCGTGAGGAGGCGCACACTCCCTTCACCGGATCCGCACGGCTCCGGTGAAGGGGGAGCTGCCCATGGGCATCGGCATCCTTGCGGGCGGCGCGATCGGCGCCGTCCTCGTTCTCATCGCACTGTTCAAACTGATGTGGCGCGTCGCGGAACCCAACGAAGCGCTCATCATCTCCGGCTCCAACCACAAGATGGAGGGGCTCGGCGAGGGGATGGGCTTCCGGATCGTCACCGGGCGCGGCACGCTCGTGCTGCCGGGCGTCCAGGCGGTACGGAAACTGTCGCTCGACCTCAACGAGACCCAGCTGCAGGTGGAGTGCGTCACCCACCAGGGCATTCCGCTCAAGGTCCGGGGTGTGGTGATCTTCAAGGTGGGCGACGACTTCGTGTCGATCGCCAACGCGGCCCGCCGCTTCCTCGACCAGCAGAAGCTGATGTCGGAGCGGGTGCACATCGTCTTCGCCGGTCATCTGCGCGCCATCGTCGGCGGGTTGACGGTCGAGGACATGATCCGTGACCGGGAGAAGCTGACCGGGCAGGCCCGTTCGGCCTGTGGCACGGAGATGGAGAAGCTCGGTCTGATCGTCGACTCGCTGCAGATCCACGAGATCGAGGACCCGACCGGGTACATCAAGAACCTGGCCGCGCCGCATGCCGCGGCGGTCCAGCGCGACGCCCGTATCGCGCAGGCGGAGGCCAACCGGCGGGCGACCGAGGCCGAACAGCAGGCCGCGGCGCGGATGTCGGAGGCGACCCGCGACAGCGAGATCCTTCAGGCCGGCTATCAGGCCGAGCGGGACCAGGCGTCCGCGAAGGCCCGGCAGGCAGGTCCGCTGGCCGAGGCCGGGGCACGTCAGGAGGTCGTCGTCCAGGAGACCCGGGTCGCCGAGCTGGAGGCGCACCGCAAGGAGCAGCAGCTCCAGGCGGATGTCCGCAAGCCCGCGGACGCCGAGGCGTACAAGACCCGGACATGGGCCGAGGCCGAACGCGACGCCCGGATCTCGGCGGCGCAGGCGGAGGCCAAGGAGACGGAGCTGGCCAGTGCCGCCAGGGCGACGGCGACCCGGCTGACCGGTGAGGCGGAGGCGGCGGCCCAGCAGGCGAAGGGGCTCGCGATCGCCGAGTCGACCCGGGCCAAGGGTCTGGCCGAGGCCGAGTCGATCAAGGCGAGGGCGGCGGCGCTCGCCGAGAACCAGGAGGCCGTGGTCGCCCAGCAGCTGGCCGAGAAGTGGCCGGAGATCGTCGAGGCGGGCGCGTCCGCCTTCGGCAATGTGGACCAGATGGTCCTGCTGAACGGCGCCGACGGCATGGCGGAGGTGTTCGCCAAGGCGCTGACCATGGGCGGGACGGGCCTCGGTCTGGCCCGTCAGCTGCTCTCGACGATGGGTCCGGACGCCCGGACCGCGGTGGCGCCCTCGGTGAACGGCGCGGCGCCGCCCGCTCCCCGGGCGGAGGCGATCCCGGTCGGCGACGACCAGGAGTAGCCGCTCGGGCGCACGACGACAGGCCGGGCCCGGCGCCGTATTGGCGTCGGGCCCCGGTCGTGCGTCCGCGGAAGATCCGTCGGATGTTCCGTCGTGTGGAAGATCAGTTGTACGGAAGTCAGTTGTGGCCGAACTTCCGCTCCTTCTTGTGGGAGACCTGTTCGATGATCGGCCGCGGGGTCTCACGTACGGACGGCATCTGTTCCTTCGCCGTCGCCTCGGTCCTGTGCTCGTGACCGCCCGTACGGGCACCGCGGTTCACCCGGGTCTGTTTCTTGCCCACGATCTGCCTCCTGACAGCGAAAATCGGACGCTGGGGCCGTTTTCAGCCTCGCACGCGGGTACGAACACCGCATGTCAGGGACGTCGCGCCCGGCCGGGGCCCTACGGTGGTCCCGTGACGACCTTCCAGCACTCCACGACCGAGGCCGACCCGCACGCGATCGGCCCCGTTCGCACGTCCTACGCCCCCGACCGCGACGGCGCCCCGGATCCCGGGGAGATCGTGTGGACCTGGGTGCCCTTCGAGGAGAACGACGGGCGGGGCAAGGACCGTCCGGTTCTGGTGGTGGCCCGGGAGGAGGCCGGGACGCTGCTCGCCGTACAGCTGTCCAGCAAGCGCCATGACAGCGATCGCGAGTGGGTGGCGATCGGGGTGGGCGACTGGGACAGCGCGCGCCGCGAGTCCTGGGTGGATCTGGACCGGGTGCTGCGGGTCCACGAGGCGGGGATGCGCCGGGAGGCGTGCGCCCTGGACCGGCCGCGTTTCGACCGTGTCGTGGAGCGCCTGATCGAGCGCTACGGCTGGTCGTAGCCGGTCAGGCGCCCGCGAGCACCCGCTGGAAGGCGCCGAGCGTGGCTCGGTCCTTGGTGCGGTCGAGGATCGCGAAGACGATCTCGTCGAAGTGGCCGACGAAGCGGCCCCCGTCCGTCAGCAGCGCCCGGAAGGCGCCGGCGACCTCGGCGGGGTCGTTCTGGAAGACGCCGCAGCCCCAGGCGCCGAGGACGAGCCGGCGGTAGCCGCCCGCCACGGCGGTCTCCAGGACGCGCTCGGCGCGGCCCGCGAGCGCGGCGGGAACGCGGTCGGCGAGTTCGGGGGTCTGCCGGCGGATCACGCCCGCGTTGGGCGCGGGTGAGGTGAGGAACCCGACCGTGAACGGCTCGCTCAGAAGCTCTCCGCGGTCGTCGCGGAAGACGGGGACGCCGGGCGAAAGGATCACCCGGTCCGTGTAGAAGGCGTCCCTCTCGGCCCGGTGGTGGGCGTAGTACTCGGGGGCGCGCAGGAGCGTGGTGTAGAGGGCTGAGGCCCGGCAGACGGCCTCCTCCTGGGCCTGGGCGCCGTTCAGGTAGCCGCCTCCGGGGTTGCGGGCGGAGGCGAAGTTCAGGACGGCCACCGGGGAGGCATCGGCCCTGGTCAGCCGCCGTGCGGCGACCAGGCTGCTCTCGTCGGTGACCGTGATGACGGCGGCGCGGTCGGGGTCCGGGGCGAGGGGGACGGGGACGGGCTCGGGGCCGTGGAGCCGGGTCCCGGCCACGGCCGCGCTCAGCTCCGCCTCGATCGAGACCATCCGGCCGCCGGGAGCCCGGTAACGGCCCGCCTCGACGATCTCCTCGGTCTGCTTCGCGATCCCCCGCAGTCGTGCACTCATGCGCGCAAGCTTGATCGAATCGGTTCCTCCCGGGCAACGGGATATTCACCGTGCTGCCGAGGGGGCGCTCTTGCACGCCGGTCGGACGTGGCTTTAGGTGGAACCAGCGCCTTCCGAGACAGGAGGAACGACATGTCGTCGAGCGGCATACCGCAGAGCGGTTCCGCCCTCACCGAGGACGAGGCCGAGGACCTGCTGCGATGTATCTGCTTCAAGACGGGCCCACCCCGCGCGCTCGGGGTGGAGGTGGAATGGCTCGTCCACGAGCTGCGTGACCCGCGGCTTCCCGTCCCGCCTCAGCAGCTGGCCTCGGCCGTCGACACCGTACGGTCCCTGCCGCTGGCCTCGGCGATCACCCTCGAACCCGGCGGACAGCTGGAGCTCAGCTCGCCGCCCGCCGCCTCGCTCATGGGATGCGTCGACACTCTCTCGGCCGATCTCCGCGCCGTACGTGACGCGCTCTTCCCCCTCGGACTCTCGCTCAGCGGTTACGGGGTCGATCCCTGGAACGCGCCGCGGGACCGGCTACTCCGCGAGCCCCGGTACGACGCGATGGAGGCCGCTCTCGATCGCACGGGACCGTCCGGCCGGGCCATGATGTGCGACTCGGCGTCGGTGCAGATCTGTCTGGACGCCGGTCACGAGGAGCCGGGGCCGCTCGGCTACCACCGCCGGTGGCAGCTGGCCCATCTGCTGGGCGCGGTCCTCGTGGCCGCGTTCGCCAACTCGCCCGTCCACGGCGGGCACCGGACCGGCTGGCGGTCGACGCGGCAGGCGCTGTGGACCGATCTCGACCCGGCCCGGGCGCTCGCCCCGGCCCCGGACGGGGAGCCCCGGGCGGCCTGGGCCAGGCATGTGCTGGACACCCCGGTGATGTGCGTACGGGGCGAGGAAGCGCCGTGGGAGGTTCCGGAGGGTCTCACCTTCCGGGAGTGGCTGCGCACGGGCCTCCCCCGACCGGCCGACGAGGACGATCTGCGGTACCACCTGACGACGCTCTTCCCGCCGGTGCGGCCGCGAGGGCATCTGGAGCTGCGGATGGTCGACGCGCAACGCGGTCCGGACGGCTGGGTCGTGCCGGTGGCCGTGACCGCCGCGCTGTTCGACGATCCGGAGGCCGCCGAGAGCGTGTACCGGGCGGTCAAGCCCCTGGCCGAGCGGGCCGGTCCGCAGGCGGCTCCGCGCAACCCGCTCTGGCTGGCCGCGGCCAGGGACGGGCTCACCGACCCCGATCTGCACGCCGCCGCCCTCGTGGCGTTCCCCGCAGCGCTGGAGGCGCTCCCCCGGATCGGGGCGAGCCCGGCCGTGCAGCGGGCTGTGGCCGCCTTCCACGAACGGTACGTACTCCCCGGCAGTTGTCCCGCCGACGAACTCCAGGAGGTGGCGTCATGACCGTGACGACGGATCCCTCGGCCCTGCGTCGGCGTGCTCTCGACGCGCTCACGACGGCGCGGGAGCGCACCGCGCTGCTCACCTCCTGTGTCGAGGACGACGAACTCACCGCGCAGCACTCCCCGTTGATGTCTCCGCTCGTGTGGGACCTGGCGCACATCGGCAACCAGGAGGAGCAGTGGCTGTGGCGGGCGGTCGCGGGGCGTGACGCGCTGCGTCCGGAGATCGACTCGATCTACGACGCCTTCGAGCACCCGCGCGCCAGCCGACCGACCCTGCCCCTGCTGCCTCCGGCGGAGGCCCGGGCCTACGCCTCCGATGTACGCGGCCGGGTCCTGGACGTCCTGGCGGCCACCCCGCTGGAGGGACGGCCGCTCGTCGAGGCGGCGTTCGCCTTCGGGATGATCGCTCAGCACGAACAGCAGCACGACGAGACCATGTTGATCACCCATCAGCTGAGGAGGGGACCGCAGGCGCTGACCGCTCCCCCGCCGCCGGCCACCGGCGTCGGCGGGCTGCCCGCCGAAGTCCTGGTCCCCGGCGGGCCGTTCACGATGGGCACGTCGGACGAGCCGTGGGCGCTGGACAACGAGCGCCCTGCGCACGCCCGGATGGTCCCGGCGTTCTTCATCGACACCGTCCCGGTCACCAACGGCGCCTATACGGCGTTCGTCGCGGACGGCGGCTACACGGACGAGCGCTGGTGGCAGGCGGAGGGCTGGGATCAGATCCGTAAGCACGACATCGCCGCACCGCTTTTCTGGCGGCGCGACGGCGGGCAGTGGATGCGGCGCCGGTTCGGCGTGACGGAGCCGGTGCCCGAGGACGAGCCGGTGGTGCATGTCAGCTGGTACGAGGCGGATGCCTACGCCCGCTGGGCCGGACGCAGGCTCCCCACCGAGGCCGAGTGGGAGAAGGCGGCCCGGCACGATCCGGCGAGCGGGCGCTCGCGCCGCTACCCGTGGGGCGACGCCGACCCGGCACCCGAGCACGCCAATCTCGGCCAGCGCCATCTGCGGCCCGCCCCTGCGGGAAGCTATCCGGAGGGCGCTTCTCCGCTCGGGGTACGGCAGTTGATCGGGGATGTGTGGGAGTGGACGTCCAGCGACTTCCTGCCGTATCCGGGATTCACGGCCTTCCCGTACAAGGAGTACTCGGAGGTCTTCTTCGGTCCGGCGCACAAGGTGCTGCGCGGCGGGTCGTTCGCGGTGGACGAGGTGGCCTGCCGGGGTACGTTCCGGAACTGGGACCTGCCGGTGCGTCGGCAGATCTTCTCCGGCTTCCGGACCGCACGGGACGCGGAGCTCTCCTGATGTGCCGTCATATCGCCTTCCTCGGCGAGCCTGTGCCGCTCGAAGAGCTGCTGCTGCGGCCGCCGCACTCGCTGGAGCGACAGGCGTGGCAGCCGCACAGTCAGATCAGCGGCCTTGTGAACGCGGACGGCTTCGGCGTCGGCTGGTACGCCGACAGCGACCCGGTGCCGGCCCGCTACCGCCGGGCCGCGCCCATCTGGGGCGATCGCTCCCTGGCCGATCTCGCGCGGGTGGTACGCACCGGGGCGCTGCTGGCAGCGGTCCGGGGCGCCACCCGGCCGGGCGCGGACGGGGAGGCCGCGGCGGCCCCCTTCGCGGCGGGGTCGTGGCTGTTCAGCCACAACGGAGCGGTGGCGGGCTGGCCCGACTCGCTGACACCCCTGGCCGCGTCCCTGACCGCCGGGGAACTGCTGGCCCTGGAGGCCCGCACGGACTCGGCGCTGGTGTGGGGTCTCGTACTGCACCGGCTGCGGGCAGGTGATGCGCCCGGGCGGGCGCTCGCCGACACCGTTCGGGAGGTCGCCGAGGCCGACCCGGAGTCCCGGCTCAACCTTCTGCTCACCGACGGCACCGAGATCACCGCGACCAGCTGGGGCAACTCCCTCTGGTATCTGAAGCGCCCCGATCGCACGGTCGTGGCCTCGGAGCCGTACGACGACGATCCGCTCTGGCGCGAGGTGCCGGACCGCACCCTGCTGACCGCCACCCGCGCCGATGTCACCCTCACCTCGCTCAAGGAGCCCTCCTCGTGAGCCCGTTCCAACTGACCCGTACCCTTCCCGAGGACGCCACGGACGCCGATCTGCGCGCCGACGTTCTGCACGGTCTGACCCGCCTGCCCAAGGAGCTGCCGCCGAAGTGGTTCTACGACGCGCGCGGCAGTGAACTGTTCGAGGAGATCACCAGGCTCCCCGAGTACTACCCGACCCGCGCGGAGCGGGAGATCCTGATCGCCCGGGCCCATGACATCGCCGCGGTGACGGGGGCGCGGACGCTGGTGGAGCTGGGTTCCGGCTCCTCCGAGAAGACTCGGTTCCTGATCGACGCGCTCCTGCCCGAGCTGGACAGCTATGTACCGGTGGACGTGAGCGAGTCGGCGCTGAGGGGTGCGGCTGAGGCGCTGCTCGCGGAGCGGCCCGGGCTCCACATCCACGCCCTGGTCGCCGACTTCACTCGAGGGCTGGCCCTGCCGGGCACACCGGGGCCGCGCCTGGTGGCGTTCCTGGGAGGCACGATCGGCAATCTGCTACCCCACGAGCGCGAGGTCTTCCTGCGTTCGGTGCGGGCGATGCTGGCTCCGGGCGACGCCCTGCTGCTCGGCACGGACCTGGTGAAGGACGAGGCGACGCTCGTCGCCGCGTACGACGACTCCGCAGGGGTGACGGCGGAGTTCAACAAGAACGTGCTGGCGGTGATCGCCCGCGAGCTGGACGCGGATGTCCAGCCGGACGACTTCGACCATGTGGCGCTCTGGGACCACGAGCGGGAGTGGATCGAGATGCGGCTGCGGGCGCGCCACGCGCTCACGGTGAAGATTCCCGAGCTGGATCTGGTGGTGCCGTTCGAGGCGGGTGAGGAGGTACGGACGGAGGTGTCGGCGAAGTTCCGTCAGGCGGGCGTGCGCGCGGAACTGGCGGAGGCCGGGCTCGAGCTGACCCGCTGGTGGACGGACAAGGAGGGGCGTTTCGCGCTGTCACTGGCGACGGCTCTCTGAGCCGCCCGGGCCAGGGAGCGGCGGTCCGGATATTGGACGTTGGATATCGGATCCAATATCCGGATCTCCGCGGTGATTCCGCGGGCCACGGCGATCCGCCAGAGCGAGGCGGCGAGCGGATCGTCCCCGACGAACGCGGCGGGCCCTGTCGGCCGGTACTCCAGCCGTACCGGCTGGACGGGGACGGAGGCGTCGAGGGCGGCCTGGAAGGCGGCCGGCCGGAAGGCTCCCCCGCCCCGGCCGCACCACGTGGAGCCCTCCGGGAAGACGATCACCCGGCCGCCGCCCGCCAGTGCCCTTGCCATCGAGCGGACGGTGGCGGGCAGGGCCCGTAGCCGGTCGCGGTCGATGAAGAGGGTGCCGCCCCGGGCCGCGAGCGGCCCGAGCACCGGCCAGGCCCGGATCTCCTTCTTGGCGAGCATCCGGCCGGGCAGGACGGCGGCCACGAGGGGGATGTCCAGCCAGGAGATGTGGTTGGCGACGATCAGCAGGGGCCCCTCGGCGGGGGCGGGGACTCCGGTGACCTTCAGGCGGACGCCGAAGGCCCGGAGCACCAGTCGGCACCAGCGGCGGGCGAGCGCCCGCCGGCCGGCGGGCGGCAGCGGCGCCGCCAGGGGTGCGAGCAGCACCCCGACCAGGACGGCGGCGACGCCCACGGCCAGCCGGGCCGCGGCCCGTACGGGCCCGGCGGCCGGACCCTTGTGCCGTGCGCAGGGATCGGGGGCGCACGGCGAGGTCGGCAGCCAGGGCGAGGCGGAGGCGGAGCCGGCGGCGGTCACTGCGCCGGTGCGAGGGAGAGGAAGTGGCGCAGGTAACGGGGGTTGGTCTTGCGCAGCGACAGCAGGACGTAGAGGTCGGCCACGCCGAAGTCGACGTCGTGGGCGGGTGCGCCGCAGACCCATGCGCCGAGCCGCAGATAGCCGCGGAGCAGCGGCGGGAGTTCGACGCGGCCCTCGGGGCGGGTGATGCCGTCGGGGGTCCAGAGCTTGTGCGGGGTGACCCAGTACTCCTCGGGGGCGAGGTGCTTGGCCTTGACGGTGTCCCAGGTGGCGGCGGCGAGGGTGCCGCCGTCGGCGAGCGGGATCGAGCAGCAGCCGGCGAGCCAGTTGTGGCCGGTGCGGGTCATGTAGCGGGCGAGCCCGGCCCAGATCAGGGCGATGACGGCGCCGTTGCGGTGGGCGGGGTGGACGCAGGAGCGGCCGACCTCGACGAGGTCGTCGCGGACGGGGGCGAGCCGGCCGAGGTCGAACTCGCTCTCGGAGTAGAGGCGTCCGGCGATCCGGGCGCGGTCGGGCGGCAGGACGCGGTACGTGCCGACGACCTCGCCGGTGGCCTCCTCGCGTACCAGGAGGTGGTCGCAGTAGGCGTCGAAGGCGTCGATGTCGAGGCCCGGCTCGGGTCCGTCGAGACGGGCGCCCATCTCACCCGCGAAGACCTGGTGACGCAGGCGCTGGGCGGCGCGGACGTCTTCCTGGGTGCGGGCGAGACAGACGACGTAGCGCGGCTCCGGGTCGGCGGCCGGGATCCCGGACCGCGGCTGCGGCTGGGCCGGGACAGAGGCGAGCGGGACGGCCGTGGCGGTGGCACCCGACGGGACTCCCGCGGGAACGGGGAGACCGGCGGGGACGGGAACAGCGGGGGCCGCGGCGGCTGCGGGCGACGGTGCGGGCATGTCGGGCTCCTCCGGCGTACGGAAGGGGGGACGGTGAGGGCCGGACCGGGTGAGCGGTGGTCCGGCTCCTTACTTCTTCCGTGACCGACTGGATTCGACATGACCGTTCGGGGGATCGCGGGTGTGCGGTCGCTGAATGCTATTCGGCGAGGGTCTGCGTGATCTGCTCCGAAGCCGACTCGGCGGCCTTCTTCGGGTCTTCGCCCTGCAGGACCGCGGTCATGTAGGGCTTGATCGGGTTGGACGCCTCGACGTCCGCCCACTGCGGGGAGTTGGGGGTGGCCTTGCCGCGGGCCGCGCCGACGGCCATGACGGCGGTGGCCTCCTGGCCCTCGACGACGGAGGCGAGGGAGCTCTTGTTGGGGACGTAGTTCATGGCACGGGCGAGTTCGGCCTGCCACTTCTCCCCGGCCAGCGCCTTGACGACGTCGATGGCCGCGTTCCGCTCGGGCGCGTTCTCCGGGACGATCAGGTCGGAGCCGCCGGTGAAGACGGCGCACGGCTGTCCGGCCTTCTTACCCGGTATGGGGAAGAAGCCCAGCTTGTCCTTGAGCGCCGGGTCGGCCTTGGTGATGGCGGCGACGGCGCTGGGGGTCGCGATGATCTGGGCGACGTCGCCCTTGGCGAAGACCTCGGCCTGGGGCGGGGTCTGCTCGTCGGCGTTCTTGGGTCCGGAGCCGAGCGACTGCAGCTCCTTGTAGAAGTCCATGCCGCGCAGCGCGGCCGCGCTGTCGAGGGCGCCGATCCAGTCGCCGCCCTTGTCCTCGGCGAGTTCGCCGCCCTCGTCCCAGATGAACCCCGCGAGGGTGTACCAGTCCTGTCCCGCGAGGTAGATGCCCTGGGAGCCGGTGCGGTTGAGCTTCTCCGTGTCGTCGAGCCACTGCGCCCGGGTCGCGGGCGGCTTGGTGACGCCGGCCTGCTGGAAGAGGTCCTTGTGGTAGATCACGACGCGGTTGGCGGCGTACCAGGGGATGCCGTACTGGGCTCCGCTGATGCGGCCGGGCTCGGCGAGACCGGGCAGCCAGTCCTCGCTGCCGAGGTCGCGGACGGACTCCAGGGTGAGGTCGTAGAGCTTGTCGGTGTCCGCGTACTGGGCGACCTGGGTGTTGCCGACCTCGATGACGTCGGGGCCGCCCTTGCCGCTGATCGCCTCGGTGACCTTCTTGCCGATCCCCGTCCACTCCTGGAACGTGAACTCCAGTTCGATGCCCTCGTGCTCGGCTTCGTACACCTCGGTGAAGCGTGTGAGGAAGTCCTCGCTGACGCTGTCGCGCATCAGCCAGACGTCGACCGTGCGGTTGCTTTCGGCGGCGCCGGGCAGGAGCCCGCAGCCCGCGAGGGCGAGGGCGGTGGCGGCTGCGAGCGGACAGACGAGATGGCGGTTCTTCACGTAGGTCACCTTCTGCGTTCCATGAAATGGAGTGCGGCATGGGGAGCTGACCCGTCGTGGGGGGACCGAACGGCGTGTTCGCGCGGGTATGTGGCCTGGATTCTGGTCTGGACCAACCAAGTGGTCAAGTCCCGAACGTTTCGGTTCGGGGCGGGCGTGCCCTGCACGCCCGCCCGTTATCCCCGGTACGGGCGGGACAGGCGTTACGGGACGGCCGGTACGGAGTCCTCGAAGGCCGTGCCCGCCGTGCGGTACGCGGCGACCTTGGCGGCCACCTGGGCCGGGGTCAGGACCTGGTCCTTCACGTGCAGGACGTAGTCGACCTTCTGGTCGTAGGCGCGCGCGGTCGTGGAGCTCTGTCCGGCGAGGTCGATCAGCCACTGGTTGAAGTTGATGGACATCGGGCGCTCGGGCAGATAGCGCGCGTCGTGCCGGCCGAACTCCTGGCCGTCCACGTAGTACACGATCGTGCTGTCGTCGATGGTCAGGACGAGGTCGTGCCAGCCGGCGTAGCTCGCCCGAACCTCGGAGTGCTGGTTGACCGCCTCCCACGGGTCGGGCCGGTAGGTCTCCCACGAGGTGGTGTAGAGGATGTTCGCGGGCTCGCCCCAGCCGCCGTTGGGCAGGTACTCGAAGTCGTACTCGGCGTAGTCGTCCGCCATCGGCGCCTTGAGGTCGTTGATGGTGAAGAAGGTCTGGACGAGGTGGTCGCCGTCCGGTCCGGAGAGCGGTGCGTCGGAGAAGCGGACCCGGGCGGCGTAGGTGCCGTTCCTGAACTTCATGGACCTGGTGAGGATCTCGGTCTGCTTGGTGGACTCGGCGGTCCCGGCGGTCGAGGTCCTGAGGTTCATGATCGAGTTCGTGCCCTCCTTGGCGAAGGTCACGTTCTCGGGCGCCCAGCCGGCGCCGGGCACGCCCGGTCCGCCGGAGTTGGCGCGCACGCTCCAGCCGTGGGCGGAGATCGCCGGATCGGTGTGTCCGGTGTAGTCGAAGTCGTCGAAGAGGGCGGGACCGCCGGTGGGCGGCGGTGTGGTCGGGTCGGTCGGCGTCGGGGTCGGCTCGTTGCCCGCCGGGGCGGTGCCCCAGACCGGGGCGCCGCCGACCGTGGCGGTAACCTTGCTCCAGTTCGCGTACGTGGTCTGGGCCGGGCCGAAGGAGTAGTCGTCGTTCTGGTTCAGCGGCTGCCAGTTGGAGCGGTGGAAGCGCAGCTGCATGTCGCCCGTGTCGGCGCCGGGGGCCAGGCTGCCGGCGCCGGCGGTGAAGCCGACCTCCAGAAAGCGGTCGGCGGTGGCGGTGGGATTCGCGAGCGTACCGAACGTGCCGGTCAGATTGGCGCAGCCCTTCACCGCCCAGGAGCAGGCGTAGGTGTACGAGGCTCCCGGGTCGGCCTTGAAGTAGTAGCGCACCTTGACCTGGCTCAACGGGACGCTCGACGAACCGGTGTTGACCACCTTGAACCAGGGCTCCACCTGGTCGCTCCCGGTGGCGCTCTGTCGGTACTGGACGGTGACGGCCTCGCCGGCCGCGGCGGCCGGGAGCGCGGTCAGCGCGGTGGCGCCGAGGCCGGTCACTGCGGCGGCGGCGAGTGCGGCGCGTATCCGCAGGCCGGCGCCGATCGGTCGGGCACTCATCGGTCGGTTGCTCATCGGGGTTCCT
This sequence comes from Streptomyces sp. NBC_01353, assembly GCF_036237275.1. Lineage (GTDB taxonomy): Bacteria > Actinomycetota > Actinomycetes > Streptomycetales > Streptomycetaceae > Streptomyces. Next base: position 1,225,513 of record NZ_CP108352.1, read on the forward strand.
CTCCTTGGACGGAGGTGGGGGAAAGGCGGCGCGGCACCCGGAGGGTGTCGAGCCGGGTCCGGTGGTGGCGCAGCCGGGCCTGGAAGCCCGGCCAGTCCCGGCGCCCGGTCCAGGCGGTCTCGGCCAGGGCGCAGAGCCGGGGGAAGGTCAGGTACTCGGCGTGCGCGGCGGTGGGGACGAACTCGGTCCACAGCTGCGCCTGGGTGCCGAGGACCCGCGCGGTCTCCTCCGGGCTCCAGTGGGCCGGGGCGGGATCGGTGCCGTGGACGGTGCGCAGGTCGACGACGGCGCCCGGCTGGCCGGGCGGCTCGTCGAACCTGGCCGACTGGGGGTAGTCGAGGTACGTGGAGCGGTGGGGGGCCATGACGACCTGGTGGCCCCGGCGGGCTGCCGTGCGCCCGTGGACGGTGTCCCGCCAGGGCATGACGGTGAAGTACGGGGGGAGGTCGGCGCCTGTCTCGGTCCAGCCGAGCGGTCGGCGGCCGGCGTCGAGGAGATGGCGCCCGACCTGTTCCATGAACCAGCCGTGCAGGGCGTCCGGGCCGTCGAGTCCCGCCTCGGCGACGCGTCGGCGGGCGACGGGCGAGGCGTGCCATTCGGTGGTCGGGCACTCCTCCCCTCCGATGTGGATGTGGGGCGAGGGGAAGACGTCGAGCACCTCGTCGAGTACGTCGCGGCAGAAGTCGAGGACCCCGTCGTGGACACCGAGGACGGTGTCGCACACACCCCAGTGGTCCCAGACGCCGAGGACGCGGTCCGGTCGGTTGCCGAGTTCGGGGTAGGCGGCCAGGGCCGCTCTGGCGTGGCCGGGCATCTCGATCTCGGGCACGACGGTGACGCCCCGCTCAGCCGCGTGCCGTACCAGACCGGCGAGTTCGGAGCGGGTGTAGGCGCCGCCGTGCGGGAGGCCGCCGATCTCGGTGAGCCGGGGGTAGCCGGCGATCGGCATGCGCCAGCCCTGGTCGTCGGTGAGGTGGAGGTGGAGGACGTTGAGCTTGTGGAGGGCGAGGAGGTCGACGTATCTCCGGAGGAAGGAGACGGGCCGGAAGTGGCGGGCGACGTCGAGCATGGCTCCGCGCCAGGAGAACCGGGGCACGTCGGTGATCTGTACGCAGGGCACTGACCATTCGACGCCGGTGACGGGTTCGTCGAGCAGTGCCTGGACGGGCAGGAGTTGACGGAGTGTCTGGACCCCGGCCAGCAGGCCCCGGGGGCGCGCGGCGCATAGCAGGACTCCCTCGGGACCGACGGTGAGGCCGTATCCCTCGTCGCCGAGGCCTGTGAGGGCCGGGTCGAGGGCGAGGACGACGGGGCCGTCCGGGCGCTCGGGCAGCCGGAGTCCGGTGGCCGGCTCCAGGAGGGTACGCAGCAGCTCCGCGGCGACCCCGGCACCGGGGGCGATCTTGAGCGCGGTGTCGGCGTCGAAGGTGAACCTGCCGGGCAGGACGGTGAGTTGGGTGGGGTGGGGGACGAGCTGGGGCACGGGCATGGCGGCGCGCTATCCCTTCACGGCTCCGCCGGTCATCCCGGCGGCGACCCGGCCCTGCAGGACCAGGAAGAGGACGAGGACGGGCAGGGCGAAGAGGGTGGACGCGGCCATGGTGGCGCCCCAGTCGGTGCCGAAGACGTTGGAGAAGGAGGAGAGCCAGACGGGCAGCGTCCGGTCGTCCTGGTTCTTGATGATGAGCATGTTGGCGAAGGCGAACTCGTTCCAGGCGGTGATGAATCCGAAGAGCGAGGTGGCCAGCAGACCGGGGGCCAGCAGGGGGAGGGTCACGCGGCGGAAGGCCTGGGTGCGGGTGCAGCCGTCGACCTGGGCGGCCTCCTCGAGTTCGGCGGGGACGGCGGCGAGGAAGGAGCGTAGGGTGACGACGGTGAACGGCAGGGTGATCATGAAGTAGATCAGGGTCAGGGTTCCGAGCCGGTCGAGCAGGTCCGCGTCCCGGGCGATGACGTACATCGGGATCAACAGCGCCTCCCAGGGCGCCACTTGTGCGATGAAGACCATGAGGACGAAGGCGCGCCGGCCGCGCCAGCGCATCCGGGCGACGGCGAAGGCGGCGCCGAGGGCCACGACGAGCGCGAGCAGGACGCAACCGGCGGTGACGATCAGGCTGTTGCGCCAGAAGAGCCAGAAGCCGTCCGCCTCGACGGCGTGCGCGAAGTGCTCCAGGGTGACGGAGGTCGGCAGCAGGACGGGGGTCTCGGCCTGGATGTCGGGTGTGGGTTTGAAGGCCGTGGAGACCATCCAGTACACCGGGAAGACGGCGAGGGCGAAGACGATCGAGGCGGCGGTGTTCAGGGGGAGTCGGCGCAGGGCGCGGGGTTTCACCGGTCGGCCTCCTGCCGGAGCATCTGACGGAAGTAGGCGATCAGCACGGCGACCAGGATGAGCACCGTCAGGGTGGAGACGGCAGCGCCGAGGTCGTAGCGGTGGAGCGACTGGGCGACCCGGTACGCGTAGACCGGCAGGGTGGTCGTCGCCTCGCCGGGGCCGCCCCGGGTGACGGCCCAGATCTGGGCGAAGCAGCGGAAGACCCAGATGACTTCGAGGCACAGCACCAGACCGAAGATCGGCCGGAGCAGCGGCAGGGTGAGGGAGCGGAAGATCCGAAAGGCCCCGGCTCCGTCCAGACGGGCGGACTCGTACAGCTCCTCGGGGACGGTCAGCAGGGCAGCGTGCAGGGTGATGGCGGCGAAGGGGACCGACTGCCACACCACGAGCAGGACGAGGACGGTGAAGGCGGCCGTGCCGTCGGCGAGCCAGGAGTACCCCTCGAAGGAGGTGAATCCCAGGCGCACGAGTACCCAGTTGACGATGCCGAGGCGGGAGGCGAAGAGCCACTGGAACACGGTGGTGGTGGCGATGACCGGGCTGGCCCAGGCGAGGACGAGCCCGCTCGTCACCAGGATCCTCATCCGCCGGCCGAGCCGCCGCATCATCAGCGCGACGAGCGTGCCGATCACCATGATCAGGACGACGTTGACGAGCGTCCACCAGAAGGTGCGTCGGACGACCTCCCAGAACTCCGGGTCGGCCAGGACCGTCCGGTAGTTCTGGAGACCGACGAACCCGGCGCCGCCCCGGATGAGTTCGCCCATTCCGTACCGCTGGAAGGAGATCAGCAGGTTGCGGACGAGGGGGTAGCCGAGGAGCAGGGCACCGCCGAGGACGGTCGGGGCGACGAGGAGGTAGGGCCAGAGGGCGGCGGCCCCGCGACGTGGTCCGCTCACGAGCCGAGGGTCTTGGTGATGCTCTCCGACGCGTCCTTGGCGGCCCGCGCCGGGTCGGTGCCGGTGAGCACGGCGGTCATGTACTGCTTGATCGGGTTGGTGGCCTCCACGGCCGCCCACTGCGGGGAATTGGGCGTGGCGCGGCCCTGCGCGGCGCCGGCGGCCATGGCCGCGGTGCCCTCGTCGTCCTGGATCACATGGGCGAGCGAGGTGCGGTTGGGGACGTAACTCATCGTTCTGGCCATCTCCGTCTGCCACTTCTCACCGGCGAGCGCCTTGACGACCTCGTAGGCGGCGTCGGGGTGGGCGGAGGCTTCGGGGACGATGAGGTCGGAGCCGCCGGTGAAGACCGCGCCGGGCTTGTCCGCCGTCTTCCCGGGGATCGGGAAGAAGCCGAGCTTGCCCCTGAGTGCCGGATTGCCCTCTTCGACGATCTTCGCTCCGCCGGGTACGGCGATGATCTGGGCGACGTCGCCCTTGGCGAAGACATCGGCCTGCGGCGGCTTGGCCTCGTCGGAGTCCTTGGGGCCCTTGCCGAGGGCCTGGAGCTGCCGGTAGAAGTCCATGCCCGCGAGGGCCTGGGGGGTGTCGAGCGCGCCCTTCCACTCCTTGCCGTCTTGCACGGCGAGGTCGCCGCCGTCCTCCCAGATGAAGCCCGACAGGGTGTACCAGTTCTGTCCGGGGAGGTAGATGCCTTGTGTGGAGCCCTTGTTGAGCTTGGCGGTGACGGTGAGCCACTCGGCGCGGGTCTTCGGCGGGGCGGTGACGCCGGCCTTGGCGAAGAGCTCCTTGTGGTAGATGACGACACGGTTGGCGGCGTACCAGGGGATGCCGTACTGCTTGCCGTCGACCTTGCCGGGCTCGGCGAGGCCGGGCAGCCAGTCGGCACCGTTCAGCTCGGCGACCTTGGCGCCGAGGTCGCGGACGCCGCCGCTCGCCGCGTACTGGGCGACCTGGGTGTTGCCGACCTCGATGACGTCGGGGGCGTCCTTGCTGGCCAGGGCCGCGGTGACCTTCTCGCCGATGCCGTCCCACTCCTGGATCTGGATGTCGAGGGTGGTGCCCTTGTGCGTCGCCTCGAAGTCGGTGCGGAAGCGGGTGAGGAAGTCGTCGGTGACGCTGTCCTTCATGATCCAGACGGTGACCTTCGCGGCCCCGTCGGCGTTCGCGGGGTCGTCGGTGGAACCGCAGGCGGTGACACAGAGAGCCAGGGTCGCCATGAGAGCGACAGGGCCGGCGAGGGGGCGGATGTTCACGGGCACCTCGATGGATGGTTGACCAATTGGTCAAGTGGTCAGATGCGTGACCAGAAGGTGGCATAGACCAATGTGACCGTCAACCCCTTGAAAAATATGCGCTGTTCACCGATTCGATGGAACGGAGGTCTGGTTAGGATGAGGCTTACCAGTTGACCAGTCAGGGAGAGCGCATGAAGGACAGCCCCTCGGGCGGGGTGCTGAAGAGGGAGCGCGTACGGGAGCATCTGCTGGGTCTGATCGAGACAGGCCGCCCCGGCGAACCGATCCCTTCGGAGCGCACCCTGTGTGCCACGCTCGGCGTCTCACGCCCCACCCTGCGCGCCGCCGTCGACGAACTCGTCGCGACGGGCGTGCTGGTACGGGAGCACGGGCGCGGCATGTTCGTCGCACCGGCCAAGATCACCCAGCAACTCGCCCCGGACGACGCGGCCTTCACCGTTCCCCGCGCCTCCGGAAGCTGGTCCAGCACGGTGCTCGAGTCCGCCAGGCTCCGGGCCGGCGCGCGCATCGGCCGCAAGCTCCGTCTCTCCCCCGCCGCCGAGCTGCTCTACATCGCCCGGCTCCGTCTGGTCGACGGCTCCCCCATGGCGATCGAGCACCTCCACATCCCGGCGGATCTCGTCCCCTCCGCGCTCACCGCGCAGGAGTTGGAGGCCGGCGACCTGTACGACCATCTCAGGGACCACCACCGCGTCCATGTCCGGGAGGCGACGCAGTCGATCGAGCCCACCGTCGTCAGCGAGGCGGAGGCGGCCCTCCTGGACGTCCCCGTCCTCTCCCCCGCGCTGCTGATCGAGCGCCTCACCCTCGACACCTCGGGCCGGCCGGTCGAGTACGTCCACTCGGTGTACCGGGGCGACCGCTACCGGATCGTCTCCCGGCTCGACTTCACCCACGACGGCGTCGTGACCTCCTCGACGGCCGGGGATGCATACTGACCGGCGGACGACAGGCCGGGGAGGGCACGCGATGGAGCTCAAGCGGGAGCGGGTACGGGAGCATCTGCTGGCCGTGATCGACGGGCGCCGCCCCGGCGACGCCATCCCCTCCGAGCGCACCCTGTGCGCCACGCTCGGCGTCTCACGCCCCACCCTGCGCGCCGCCGTCGACGAACTCGTCGCGACGGGCGTGCTGGTACGGGAGCACGGACGCGGCATGTTCGTCGCACCGGCCAAGATCACCCAGGAGCTCGTCGCCGAGGACCACGCGGCGGGCGCGCCCCGGAGCCGCGGCAGCTGGACGAGCACGGTGCTGGAGTTCCGTACCGTACGGGCGGGCGCTCGGATCGGACGGAAGCTGAAGCTCTCCCCCGCGGCGGAGCTGGTGTACGTGGCGCGGCTGCGGCACGTCGACGGGGCTCCGATCGCCCTGGAGCATCTGCACGTCCCCGCGGATCTGGTGCCCGGCCTGACCCCCGCCGACATGGAGAGCGGCTTCTACGCCCATCTGCGAGAGAAGTGCCGCATCCGGACGGCGCACGCCGTCCAGTCGATCGAGCCGACCGTCCTGAGCGAGGAGGAGGCCGAACTGCTCGGCGTCCCCGTCCTCTCCCCCGCCCTGCTCTTCGACCGGATCACCTCGGACACGGGCGGGCGGCCGGTGGAGTACGTCCGCTCGCTGTACCGGGGCGACCGCTACCGGATCGTCTCCCGGCTCGCCCTCTCCGACGGCGCCGCCGACCACCCGGCGCCCGACGTGTCGCGGACCGGGGCGTGGTGGGGCACGGTGGAGTGACCCCCAAGGTCCAAGGAGAGGAGTTCGGCCCCCATGTCGAACCACACCTACCGCGTCACCGAGATCGTCGGCACCTCCACGGAGAACGTGGACCAGGCCATTCGCAACGGCATCGACCGGGCCTCGCAGAAGCTCCGCGGCCTCGACTGGTTCGAGGTGACACAGGTGCGCGGTCACCTCGTCGACGGGGCGATCGCGCACTACCAGGTCGGGCTGAAGGTCGGCTTCCGGCTGGAGGACGGCGACTGACCCGGTCGGTCAGGTCCGGCCCTCCTTCTCCTGGGCGTCCTTGAGAGCCTCCGACGCCGCGGCCCAGCGGGCGCGGACGACCCGGAAGCCGGCGTGTGCGGCCGCGTCGCAGACCAGCTCGTCGTCGTCGACCAGCATCCGGATCTCGCGGTCGCGGCCGAGCCGGCGCAGGATCTCCAGCTTGGTGTGGCGCGCGGGACGGAAGTCGCTGTTGCGGCGCATGTGGATCCTGCCCTCGGGCAGTCCCTGCGCGGCGAGCCAGACGACGGTGTTCTCACGGCAGCGCTCGGGGCGCCCGGTGAGATAGACGACCTCGCACTCCTCGGCGGCCTCAAGACACAGGGCCACGCCCTGCGCGAGCGGTGGATCCTGGGGCGCGGCGGCGAAGAAGCCCTTCCAGTCGCGCGGCCGGCCCTCCAGGAAGTGCTGGCGGTGGGCGGTGCCGGCGAGAGTGTTGTCGAGATCGAAGACGGCCACGGGCCTGCTGATTCGCGTCACACGGACAGCGTAGGCAGTGCGGGGCCGAACGCCGGCGACCGGCCCTCCCGGGCACGCGGGCCGGACGCGGGTGGCAGCGACGCCCCCGGGCCTCGAGGAGCGCGGGCCCGCGGCACACACGACGCCCCCATCGCGACGCGGCACACCCGACGCCCCCATCGCGACGCGCCGGTGATCCGCCCGCGCGGGAATCCTCCCCGCGCTGTGACGTTGAATCCGTCGTGACCCTTTCTCACGACGGCATCCGTCTCTCCGTCCTCGACCGCTCCCGGACCCGGGAGGGCGAGGACGGGTCCGTCGCCCTGCGCGCCACCGTGGAGCTCGCCCGGGAGGCGGAGGCGCTCGGCTACCACCGGTTCTGGGTCTCGGAGCACCACAGCGTGCCCGGCGTGGCCGGCTCCGCCCCCGCCGTCCTGGCCGCCGCCGTCGTCGGCGCCACGTCCTCCATCAGGGTCGGCACCGGCGGGGTGATGCTTCCCAACCACCAGCCGATGGTCGTCGCCGAGCAGTTCGGCGTCCTGGAGTCGCTGTTCCCCGGTCGGATCGACATGGGGCTCGGCCGGCTTCACGGACGGGATCCGGCGGGCGCTCGGCCGGGACAAGGACGACGCCGAGCGGTTCGGTGAGCAGCTGACCGAGCTGCTCGGCTGGTTCACCGGCACGCAGAGCGCCCACCCGCAGGTGCACGCCCGCCCGGCCGAGGGCCTGCGCGTGCCGCCGTACGTCCTCGCGACCGGCGAGGGCGCGACGATCGCCGCAGAGGCCGGCCTTCCCATGGTCATCGGGGATCTGCGGGGCCGCGAGCGGATGCTGCGCGCGATCGACACCTACCGCTCCGCCTTCCGCCCCTCCCCGTGGTCCGAGGAGCCGTATGTCGTCGTCGCGGGCACGGTCGCCGTGGCCGGCACCAAGGAGGACGCTCGGCGCCTGCTGATCCCGGAGGCGTGGTCACTCGCGTACTCGCGCACCCAGGGCGTGTTCCCACCGCTCCTGCCCGTCGAGCGGATCGAGGAGCTCACGATGACGGAGAAGCAGCGCGACTTCTTCGAGTCCGGCCTGGAGGGCCATGTGTACGGCACGGAGGAGCAGGTCGCCGACGCGCTGGAGCAGGCGGTGAAGGAGAGCGGGGCGCAGGAGGTGCTGGTGACGACCAGTTCGTACGATCGCGAGGCGCTGCGCGACTCCTACCGCCGGCTCGCCCGTGTCGCAGGCCTGAGTACGGGCCTGACCAGGGCAAACGCCTAGTATCGAGGAATGCACGACAGCTCCGAAGACCACCGTCACGACCCGTACGTCCGCGTCCGCGGCGCCCGCGAGCACAATCTCGCGGGCGTCGATGTCGACATTCCGCGTGACGCGATCGCCGTCTTCACCGGGGTGTCCGGCTCCGGCAAGTCCTCGCTCGCCTTCGGCACGATCTACGCGGAGGCCCAGCGCCGCTACTTCGAGTCGGTCGCACCCTACGCGCGGCGGCTGATCCATCAGGTGGGCGCGCCGAAGGTCGGCGAGATCACCGGCCTGCCGCCCGCGGTCTCGCTCGAGCAGCGCCGCTCGTCGCCGAACGCCCGCTCGTCGGTCGGCACGGTCACGACCCTGTCGAACTCGCTGCGGATGCTGTTCTCCCGCGCCGGCTCGTATCCGGCCGGGGCCGAGCAGCTCGACTCCGACGCGTTCTCGCCGAACACCGCGGCCGGGGCCTGCCCCGCGTGCCACGGTCTGGGCAGGGTCCACCAGACCAGCGAGGAACTGCTCGTCCCCGATCCGGAGTTGTCGATCAGGGAGGGGGCGATCGCCGCCTGGCCCGGTGCCTGGCAGGGCAAGAACCTCCGCGACGTCCTCGACACCCTCGGACATGACGTCGACCGGCCGTGGCGGGAGCTGGACGCGCAGGACCGGGAGTGGATCCTCTTCACGGACGAGCAGCCGGTCGTCACGGTCCATCCGGTACGGGAGGCGGGGCGTATCCAACGCCCGTACCAGGGCACGTACATGAGCGCCCGGCGCTATGTGATGCACACCTTCTCCGACTCAAAGAGCGCGACCCTGCGCGCGAAGGCCGAGCGCTTTCTGACCAGCGAGCCGTGCCCGGTGTGCGGCGGCAACAGACTGCGCCCGGAGGCCCTCGCCGTCACGTTCGCGGGGCGTACGATCGCCGAGCTGGCGTCCCTGCCGCTGACGGCGCTCGCGGCGCTGCTCACGGGGCACGACGGCTCGGAGACCGCGCGGGTCCTCACCGAGGACCTGCTCGCGCGGATCAGCACGGTGACCGAGCTCGGCCTCGGCTATCTGAGCCTGGACCGCACCACCCCGTCCCTGTCCAACGGCGAACTCCAACGGCTGCGGCTCGCCACCCAGTTGCGTTCCGGGCTGTTCGGTGTCGTGTACGTCCTCGACGAGCCGTCCGCGGGACTGCACCCGGCCGACACCGAGGCGCTCCTGGTGGTCCTGGACCGGCTCAAGGCGTCCGGGAACTCGGTGTTCGTGGTCGAACACCACCTCGACGTGGTGCGCCACGCCGACTGGATCGTGGATGTCGGTCCGCGGGCGGGGGTGCACGGCGGCCGGGTGCTGCACAGCGGCCCGCCGCACGAGCTGGCGGGTGTCGAGGAGTCAGCGACCCGCCGGTTCCTCTTCGACCGCGCGGACGTGGCCGAGCGGGCTGTGCGCGAGCCCGCCGGCTGGCTGCGGACCGGCCCGATCACGCGCCACAACCTCAAGGGATTGGACACGGCCTTCCCCCTCGGGGTCCTGACGGCGGTGACCGGTGTCTCGGGATCGGGCAAGTCGACGCTGGTGGGCGAGTTGTCGGAGGAACTGGCGGGAGTGGAGCGCCTGGTGACGGTCGACCAGAAGCCGATCGGACGGACCCCCCGCTCCAACCTCGCCACGTACACGGGCCTCTTCGACGTCGTACGCAAGCTCTTCACAGCCACCGAGGAGGCTCGTGCCCGTGGCTACAAGGCGGGGCGGTTCTCGTTCAACGTGCCCGGCGGGCGCTGCGAGACCTGCCAGGGCGAGGGGTTCGTCTCGGTCGAGCTGCTCTTCCTGCCGAGTACGTACGCACCCTGCCCGGACTGCCACGGGGCCCGCTACAACCCGGAGACCCTGGAGGTCCGGCTGCGCGGGCTCACCATCGCCGAGGTGCTCGACCTGACCGTCGAGGCCGCGGCCGGATTCTTCGCCGACACCCCGGCCGCCGCACGCAGCCTGCGCACCCTGCTCGACGTCGGCCTCGGCTATCTCCGGCTCGGTCAGCCGGCGACCGAGCTCTCCGGCGGCGAGGCCCAGCGCATCAAACTCGCCTCCGAGCTCCAGCGGCTGCGCCGCGGCCACACCCTCTACGTCCTGGACGAGCCGACGACCGGCCTGCACCCGGCCGATGTCGAGGTGCTGATGAGCCAGTTGCACGGGCTGGTCGACGCCGGGCATTCGGTGATCGTCGTCGAGCACGACATGGACGTGGTCGCCACGGCCGACTGGGTGCTCGACCTCGGGCCGGGCGGTGGCGAGGAGGGCGGCCGGATCGTCGCCGAAGGGCCGCCCGCCGAGGTGGCACGCGTCGCGTCGAGTCGGACGGCGCCGTATCTGGCGGCCCGACTCGACGCGTGAGACCCGTCCGCGCCTACTTGGGCTCGACGAACTGGACCTCCAGGCTCACCTTGATCACGTCACCGAGGAAGCCGGGGGCGAAGTCGAGCCCGAAGTCGCTGCGCCGGAACTCTCCGGTGGCGTCGAAGCCCGCGTGCCTGCTGCCGTCCATGGGGACGTCGACAACGCCCCCGAACTCGACGTCGAAGGTGATGGGCCGGGTCACCTCGCCGATGGTGAGGTCGCCCTCCAGGGTCCAGTCCTCGCCGGCCCCTGCGATGCGGGTGGAGCGGAAGCTCATCGTCGGTCGCTTCTCCACGTCGAGGAGGTCCGCTGCGCGCACATGGGCGTCGCGATCGGCGTTGCCGGTGTCGATGGAGGCGAGGGCGACGGTCGCGGTGATGGAGGAGGTGTCGAGGGCGTCGCCGACGAGGAGTCCGGCCGTGAGCTCGTTGAAGCGGCCGCGCACCTTGGAGATGCCGAGGTGGCGGACGGTGAAGCCGACGGAGGAGTGCAGCGGGTCGAAGGCCCAGTCGCCGGGGACGAGCGGAAGGACGGTGGTGCTCTGCGATTCGGTGGTCATGGGCCCCACGCTGCCGCCTGGCCCGGATGTGAGGAAGGCCGTGCCGAGGCTGGTAGTGACAGGGCCACCCTCGGCTCGTCCCGCGCTCGTACGATCGGTGGATGAGCGACAACGAACTGGGGGCGTTCCTGCGCGCCCGACGCGAGGCGATGACTCCCGCGGAGGCCGGGCTTCCGGCGGGCCCGCGGCGGCGGACGCCGGGCCTGCGCCGGACGGAGCTGGCGATGCTGGCCGGGATCAGTATCGAGTACCTGGCCCGGCTGGAGCAGGGCCGGGACCGTAATCCGTCCCCGCAGGTCCTGGGCGCGCTCAGTGAGGCGCTGCGGCTGCCGCTGGACGCCCGGGTGCATCTGCGCAACCTGATGAAGTCGGGCATGCAGCGGCACATGTGCGCGGTGACGCCCGGTCCGGCCCGCGAGGTGCGGGCCACGGTCCGGGCGCTGCTGGACCGGCTGGGTCCGACGCCGGCCGCGGTGGTGAACATGCTGGGCGAGACCGTGGCGTACACCGACGGCTATGCCCGGCTGGCAGGTCCGGTGGGGCTGCTGGACGGGGATCCGCCGAACCGTCTGCGTTTCGTGTTCACCGATCCGCGGGCCCGTGAGGTGTTCCCCGACTGGGACCGGGTGGCCGATCAGCAGGTGGGGGCGCTGTCCTTCGCCGTGACCGGTTCCGATGCGCACATGGCGGAGCTGGCCCAGGAGCTGACGGTGACGGCGGGCCGGGCATTCTCCGACCGGCTGCGCACACCGGGGCTGCTGCGGGCACGCTCGGGCGTCGACCGGTTCGTCCATCCGGAGGCGGGGGAATTGCGGCTCGCGTACGAGGTGCTGGAGCTTCCGGAGACCGACGGCCAGCACATGGTGGTGCACCTGCCGGCCGACGAGGCGACGTCGTCGGCGCTCGACGGCCTGATGGGCCGCCGCCCGGGGACCTTGCGCGCGGTCGGCGGCTGAGCGGGGCGCGACCGTCGGCCGGGGCTGGTGGGCCGGGCGCAGCCGTCAGAGGGCGAGGGTGCGCCGGCCCCGGGTGATCTCCTCGCGGACGTCCGCCTGCGTCGGCTCGTGGTGCGGCACACCCTGCGAGGTGAGCAGTTCCACCAGGCCCGCACCGTCCGCCGGACGCCCCGCCGGGTCGACGGTCAGCGCCCGTTCCACGGCTCCGCCGGCCGGCGCAACGCGCCTACCGGCGGCCGGACTTGCGCGTCGCCCGCAGCCACTCCTTGTTCATGGCCGCGATCGACGGCAGCGGGATCCCCTTCGGGCAGGCCGTGGCGCACTCCCCGGTGAGGGTGCAGCCTCCGAACCCCTCGGCGTCCATCTGGCCCACCATGTCCAGGACGCGTGTCTCGCGCTCCGGGGCGCCCTGGGGCAGGACGTTCAGATGGTTGATCTTGGCCGAGGTGAAGAGCATCGCCGAGCCGTTGGGGCAGGCCGCCACGCACGCGCCGCAGCCGATGCACTCGGCGTGCTCGAAGGCGAAGTCTGCGTCGGCCTTCGGGACCGGGGTCGCATGGGCCTCGGGGGCCGCGCCCGTCGGGGCACTGATGTAGCCGCCGGCCTGGATGATGCGGTCGAAGGCCGAGCGGTCGACCACCAGGTCCTTGACGACCGGGAAGGCGGAGGCGCGCCACGGCTCGATGTCGATCGTGTCGCCGTCGTGGAAGGACCGCATGTGGAGCTGGCAGGTGGTGGTGCGCTCCGGGCCGTGGGCGTCGCCGTTGATGACCAGGCTGCACGCGCCGCAGATGCCCTCGCGGCAGTCGTGGTCGAAGGCGACGGGGTCCTCGCCGCGCAGGATGAGCTCCTCGTTGAGCGTGTCGAGCATCTCCAGGAAGGACATGTCGGAGGAGATGCCGTCCACGTCGTACGTGGACATGGCGCCGGGGGCGTCGGCGTTCTTCTGGCGCCAGACGCGCAGGGTGAGCTTCATGCGTAGCTCCGCTGGGTGGGGTGGACGTACTCGAAGACGAGGTCTTCCTTGTGCAGGACGGGGGCGGCGCCCTCGTTGAACTCCCAGGCCGCCGCGTACGAGAACTCCTCGTCGCGACGCGCGGCCTCGCCGTCCGGCGTCTGGGACTCCTCGCGGAAGTGGCCGCCGCAGGACTCGGCCCGGTTCAGCGCGTCGAGGCACATCAGCTCGGCGAGCTCCAGGTAGTCGACGATCCGGTTGGCCTTCTCCAGGGACTGGTTGAACTCCTCGCCGGTGCCGGGCACCTTGATGCGGCGCCAGAACTCCTCGCGGATCTGGGGAATGCGGTCGAGCGCCTTGCGCAGGCCCTCGTCCGTACGGGCCATGCCGCAGAACTCCCACATCAGTTCGCCCAGTTCGCGGTGGAAGGAGTCGGGCGTCCGGTCGCCGTCCACCGAGAGCAGCAGGTTCAGCCGGTCCTCGGTCTCGGCGAGCACGTCGCGTACCGCCGGATGCTCGTCGGTGACCGGCTCGGCGTGCGGGTGGCGCGCCAGGTAGTCGTTGATGGTCGAGGGCAGGACGAAGTAGCCGTCGGCGAGGCCCTGCATCAGCGCGGAGGCGCCGAGCCGGTTGGCGCCGTGGTCGGAGAAGTTGGCCTCGCCGATGGCGAAGAGACCGGGGACGGTCGTCTGGAGGTCGTAGTCGACCCAGAGTCCGCCCATCGTGTAGTGCACGGCGGGGTAGATCCGCATCGGCACCTCGTACGGGTTCTCGGCGGTGATCCGCTCGTACATGTCGAAAAGGTTGCCGTACTTCTCCTCGACCGCCTTGCGGCCCATCCGCCGGATCGCGTCGGCGAAGTCGAGGTACACGCCCTGGCCGCCCGGACCGACACCCCGGCCCTCGTCGCAGACGTTCTTCGCGGCGCGGGAGGCGATGTCGCGCGGGACGAGGTTGCCGAAGGAGGGGTAGATGCGCTCCAGGTAGTAGTCGCGCTCGTCCTCGGGGATCTCGGCGGCGGTGCGGTTGTCGCCCTTCGCCTTGGGGACCCAGATGCGGCCGTCGTTGCGCAATGACTCGCTCATCAGCGTGAGCTTGGACTGGTGGTCGCCAGTGCGCGGGATGCAGGTGGGGTGGATCTGGGTGAAACAGGGGTTGGCGAAGTACGCGCCGCGCCGGTGGGCCCGCCAGACGGCGGTGGCGTTGGAGTTCATGGCGTTCGTCGACAGATAGAAGACGTTGCCGTAGCCGCCGCTGGCGAGGACCACCGCGTCCGCGTAGTGGGTGGAGATCTCGCCGGTGATCAGGTCGCGGGCGACGATGCCGCGCGCCCGGCCGTCGACGACGATCAGGTCGAGCATCTCCGTGCGGGCGTGCATCTCGACGTTGCCCGCGGCGATCTGCCGGGAGAGCGCCTGGTACGCGCCGAGGAGCAGCTGCTGGCCCGTCTGGCCGCGGGCGTAGAAGGTACGGGAGACCTGGACGCCGCCGAACGAGCGGGTGTCGAGCAGTCCGCCGTACTCGCGGGCGAAGGGGACGCCCTGGGCGACGCACTGGTCGATGATCTCGACCGAGATCTGCGCGAGGCGGTGGACGTTGGACTCACGGGCGCGGAAGTCGCCGCCCTTGACGGTGTCGTAGAAGAGGCGGTGGATGGAGTCGCCGTCGTTGCGGTAGTTCTTCGCGGCGTTGATGCCGCCCTGCGCGGCGATGGAGTGGGCGCGGCGCGGGGAGTCCTGGTAGCAGAACTGGACGACGTGGTAGCCCTGTTCGGCGAGGGTCGCGCCGGCGGAGCCGCCGGCGAGGCCGGTGCCGACGACGATGACCGTGTGCTTGCGGCGATTGGCGGGGTTGACCAGCTTGGCCTGGAAGCGGCGGGTGTCCCAGCGCTCGGCGATGGGTCCGGCGGGGGCCTTGTGGTCGACGACCGGCTCACCGGTCTCGAAGTCGAGGTAGCTCATCTCAGCTCACCACTCCGGTCATGACGGCTACGGGTACGGAGATGAAGCCCACGGTCAGGACGAGCGCGAGGCCGTTCGCGAGCGCCTTGAGGAGCCGCTCGCGGCGGGCGCTGCCGACGCCGAGGGTCTGGGCGGCGCTCCAGAAGCCGTGGCGGATGTGCAGGCCGACGGCGAGCATGGCGACGATGTAGATCACGTTGCCGTACCAGGTGGAGAAGGTGTCCACGACGTTCTGGTACGGGTGGCCCTCCTGGAAGCCGCCGGGGTGGAGGGTGCCGGTGGTCAGGTCCAGGATGTGCCAGACGATGAACAGGGCGACGATGATCCCGCCCCAGCGCATGGTGCGGGTGGCGTAGGAGGACCGCTTGCGCCGGTGGACGTAGGCGGTGGGGCGGGCCTTGATGTCGCGACGGCTGAGCTGGTACGCGGACACGGCGTGGGCGACGACCGCGGCGAGCAGCACGATCCGGACGAGCCAGAGGGCCCAGGAGTAGTGCAGGACGGGGTCGCCCATGGTGCGCAGCCAGTGACCGTACGCGTTGAACTCCTCGGGGCCGAAGAAGACCTTGAGGTTTCCCGCGACGTGGGCCACGAGGTAGCCGAGCATGAGCAGGCCACTGACGGCCATGACCGTCTTCTTGCCGATCGTGGATGCCCAGAAGCCGCGTGAGCGCGTGGGCGACGGTGGTCGTTCCGTCGGTGCCGTCTTCGTTGCCAGAGCCATGCAACCGACGGTAGGTCCGAAGGGCCCGAGAGGTCCAAGACATGGTCCGGCTCATCTCGATAGGCTGAGCCTATGCAGTTCCAGCAGCTTCTGTACTTCGTGGCCGTGGCCGAGACCCGGCACTTCACCCGCGCCGCCGAGCGGGTGCATGTCTCCCAGCCCTCGCTCTCGCAGCAGATCAGGGCCCTGGAACAGGAGCTGGGGGCGGAGCTCTTCAGCCGGGCGCGGGGGAACATCGCGCTGACGGACGCGGGCGAGGCGCTGCTGCCGCTGGCGCGGCGGATCCTCGCGGACACGGACACCGCGCGGCACGAGGTGCAGGAGCTGGTGCAGCTGAAGCGCGGGCGGGTGCGGCTCGGCGCGACGCCGAGCCTGTGCACGGGTCTGCTGCCGGACGTGCTGCGCGCCTTCCACGATCTGCACCCGGGGATCCAGCTCCTCATCGAGGAGGGCGGCTCGCACGATCTCGTACGGGAGCTGGCGCGCGGCGCTCTGGATCTGGCGCTGGTCGTGCTGCCGCTGCCGACGCCGTCACCGGCGCTGACGACGGTGGAACTGCTGCGCGAGGACCTGGTGGTGGTGTCGAGCGCGGCGGCGCCGGCGCCGGGGCGGCCGGTGCGGATCGCGGATCTGCGGGACCAGCCGCTGGTGATGTTCCGGCACGGCTACGACCTGCGGGAGCTCACCGTGGCGGCGTGCCGGGCGGAGGGTTTCGAGCCGTCGTTCACGGTGGAGGGCGGCGAGATGGACGCGGTGCTGGGGTTCGTACGGGCGGGTCTCGGGGTGGCGGTGGTCCCGGCGATGGTCGCGGCGCGCGCGGGCCGCGACCTCAGGGTCACGTCCCTGGCCCGCCCGGGCCTGCGCCGCACGATCGCCCTGGCCCACCGCAGCGACGTGGCGCCACCGCGGGCGGCGCGGGAGCTCCAGCGGGTCCTGCTGGCCTCCCGCGTCCCCCCGCCGCCCAAGGCGTGACGGCTCTCGCTACACCGCGTCCGCGAGGAGCAGCGCGTGGATCCGGTCCGGGGCGCCCGGGCGGGCGTAGTACCAGCCCTGCGCCGTGTCGCAGCCCAGTTCTCGCAGTTGCTGCGCCTGCGCCCCCGTCTCCACCCCCTCGACCGTCACCGCCAGTTTCAGGCTGTGTGCCAGCGCGACGATGCCCTCCACGATCTTGACGTCGACCGGGTCCGCCGGGTGCTGCTGCATCCCCTGTGTGAAGGAACGGTCCAGTTTGAGGACGCTCACCGGCAGCCGGCGCAGGTTCGCCAGGTTCGAGTAGCCCGTGCCGAAGTCGTCCAGCGCGATGTCCACGCCCATCTCGGCGAGCTGCCGCAGCGGCTTCAGCAGGCCGTCGTCCGCGCCGATCAGCGCCGACTCGGTGACCTCCAGGCACAGGGCCCCCGGTTCCAGCCCCGAGCGCTCCAGGACGTCGACCGTGTCGGCGACCAGCCGCGGATGGTGCAGCTGCGTCGGCGAGAGGTTGACGTTGATCCGCAGCGGGCCGCCGTCGGAGTGCCGGGTCTGCCAGAAGCGGGCCTGGCGGACCGCCTCCTGAAGGACCCAGCGGCCGAGCGGCACGATCAGGCCGGTGTTCTCGGCGAGCGGGATGAACCGGTCGGGCCCGAGCACCCCGTGCTGCGGGTGGCACCACCGTACGAGCGCTTCCGCGCCGTGCACAGTGCCGTCGCCGAGGTGCACCAGGGGCTGGTACTCGATGAAGAACTCGCCGCGCTCCAGCGCCGCCGGCAGCGCGGTGGTCAGCCCGTGCCGGGTGATCGCGCGCGCGTCGGCCTCCGCGTCGGCGAACTCGAAGCGGTTGCCGCCCGCCGACTTGGCGCGGTACATCGTGATGTCGGCGCTGCGCAGCACCTCGGCCGGGGTCCGCTCCCCCGCCGGTCCCTCGACGACACCGACACTGCCCCGCACGGTCAGTTCACGGCCGTCGATCCGTACGGGCGAGGCGAGCGCGGCGAGGATACGGTTCGCCAGCTCGACGACCTCGCGCTCGGTGCCGGGTCCGGTGGTGAGGGCGACGAACTCGTCTCCGCCGAGCCGGGCCACCATCTCGCCCGGGGCCGTGGCGCAGCTCTGCAGCCGGTCGGCGACCTCGACGAGGAGCCGGTCCCCGGCCGAGTGCCCCAGGCTGTCGTTGATGGCCTTGAAGCCGTCGAGGTCGAGGTAGCAGAGCCCGAAGCGGGCGCCGTCGCCCGGGGCGAGCGCCTTCTCCAGGCGCTCGAAGAACAGGGTCCGGTTGGGCAGCCCGGTGAGCGCGTCGTGGGTGGCCTCGTACCGCAGCCGCAGATTGAGCAGCCGCCGTTCGGTGGTGTCCTCCAACAGCGCCAGCTGGTACCGGGGGAAGCCCTCGGCGTCGCGCAGCAGCGAGACGGTGAGGTTGGTCCACAGCACGGTTCCGTCGCCCCGGTAGTACGGCTTCTCGACGCGGTAGTGGTCGCGCTCGCCGCGTACCAGCTCGTCGTAGAGCTTCCAGACGTGCGGACCGTCCTCGGGATGGGCCCATTCGTTGACCTTGCGGCTGCGGATCTGCTGGTCCAGACCGCCGAACATCCGGGTGAGGGTCTCGTTGACCTCCAGGACGTTGCCTTCGAGGTCGGCGATCCCGATCCCGACCGCCGCTCCGTCGAAGACCGCCCGGAAGCGGCTCTCGGTGGTGTGCAGGGCGACTTCGGCGGCGCTGCGGGCGTTGAGCGCGGAGCGGGCGATTGCCTCCTGCTCCAGGAGGGTCCGCTCGCGCAGGGCCTGGGCGAAGCCGGCCGCCATGGCGTGCTGGAGCCGTGAACAGCGGGCCCGTAGCTCCTCGGTGGAGGCGCCGTCCTCGCCGCAGTAGAGCACCAGGTACGCGTCGATGACCCCGAGGGTGCGGCTGAGCGCGTCGGGGTCCGTGCAGTGGACTCCGACGAGCGCGGCACCCGCGCGGTGCGCGGGGGCGGTGTCGAAGGTCCGGGCGTGCAGCGCGGTCCGCAGCTCGCGGGCGAGCGGCAGCAGATGCTGCTCGAACTCGGCGCGGGTCATCGAGGTGGCCGTGACCGGAAAGATGGCCCGGCTCCAGATGGTCACGAACCGCCTGAGTCTGTCCTCGAGACCGTCCGGTTCCGCGCCGCAACCGGACGGCTGTGACGGCACCTTCACGCCTTGCGCCCCACCCCTGCGAAGCCGGAGAAGGCGTAAGGATCCTCCTCGTCGGCCGGGCTCTCGGGCCGCCAGTCGGGCATGGACACCAGACCCGGCTCGACCAGCGGGCAGCCGGCGAAGAAGCGGCTGATCTCGGCGTGCGAGCGCATGACGAGAGGGTTGCGGATGTTCCGGTAGACCCCGACGGTGCCCTCGGCCTCGTCCTGCGAGAGCGGGATGCCTTCGTAGGAGGCGTGGGTCAGCACGACCAGGCTGCCGGGCGCGAGGGCCTCGACGAGCTCCGCGACGGCCTTCTCGGGTTCGTCCTCGTCCTCCAGGAAGTGCAGGACGGCGACGAGCAGCAGCGCCACCGGCTTGTCCATGTCGAGGAGTTGACCGACCTCGGGGCTGTGCAGGATCTGGAGCGGCTTGCGGAGGTCGGCCGCGAGGACGGTGGCGCGGTCCTGGCCCTCGAGCACGGCACGGCTGTGGGCGACGGCGACCGGGTCGTGGTCGACGTAGACGACTCTCGCGTCGGGGGACGCGGCCTGGGCGACCTCGTGGACGTTACCGAACGTCGGTATGCCCGAGCCGATGTCGAGGAACTGGGTGACGCCGCTGTCGACGGCGAAGCGCACGGCCCGGCGCATGAAGGCGCGATTCGCCTGCATGATCTTGGGGAGTCCCGGGATGAACTCCATGGCCTTGCGGGCCGCTTCCCGGTCCACCTCGAAATTGTGCGAGCCGCCCAGATAGAAGTCGTACATACGGGACACGCTCGGCACCGAAATATCGATACCCGGCGGGGCCCAGGCGGGACGCTCCATCAATGTCTCCAACAAGTCGCCTCGGGGGATACGGCCATGTGTTCGCGGCCGGTGTTCGAGCCGAGGCTACTGATCGCCCGCCAGGAGAGCGAGGGGAAACGGAAATTCGCGGTCCGTTCTTGGTCACACGCCATTGGCACGTGCAGGCGGAACGCAGCATTCACGCCTACGGCTCGTGCAAATTCACGTGCATACGGACGTGCGCCGACCCGCCGTCACGCGAGAGGAGTGACGGCGGGTCGACAGGCCGGGAGCGCGGCGCGGGGGACCTACTTGGGCGCTCCGACCAGCTTTCCCTCGGGGGACACGGCGTACCAGGTGCCGCCCACACCCTGGCCGTTGGTGTCTCCGGGCGCCTCGTCGCCGGCGAAGGTGTACAGGGGCCAGCAGTCGATCGTCTGCTGCTTGATGCCGTCGGGGCGACTGAAGGTCACGAAGCCCTTCTTGGTGATGCCCTTGGTGTCGTTCTTCTCGACGGGGGCGACAACCGGCCACTTCTCCAGGCAGGCGCCGGTGCAGGCCGTCTTCATGGGCCAGGCGGAATCCTTCTTGAAGCGGTAAACCGTCATTCCTCGCGAATCCACCACGATGTCACCGAGCTTGGGGTCCTTGCGCACCGAGAGCCCGGCGGCATCCACTTCGGATTCCTCGGTACCGCCCTCGTCGGCCCCGCCGCCCGCGGCCGGTGCGGCCTTCTTTCCGTCGGGGGCGGAGGCGAACCACGTGCCGCCGACACCCTGACCGTTGAGGTCGCCGGGCTTGGTGTCCTTGGCGTACCGGTACATCGGCCAGCCGTCGAGGGTGAGCTGCTTGGTGCCGTCGGTCCGGGTGACCTCGCCGAGCAGCGAGGGGTCCACGCCGGCCGGGGGCTTGGCGCCCGAAGCGCTCACCACGGGCCACGCCTTGGCGCAGTCGCCCTCGCAGGTGGCCTTGGGCGGGGAGGCGGAGTCCTTGTCGAAGCGGTAGAGGGTGAAACCCTCGCTGTCGGTGACGACCTTGCCGAGCTGCTTGGTGTCCGCCACCGCCAGCTGCCCGGCGGGCTCGGCCGCGCCGCCGGCACCAGCGTCGGATCCATAGCCTCCGGAGGCGTAACCGCCGGAGCTGTAACCGTTGTCGGCCGGGGCGCCGGCCGGGTTCGCCGCTCCGGCGGGCTGGCCGCCGAGCGACGACTCGCCCTGCTCCTGACCGCACGCCGTCGTCAGCGCGAGCATGGCCGCCGCCGTGAGCGCGAGTGCCGCGTTGCCCCAGGTCTTCATGTCAACTCCCGTTTGTTCCTGGCTAGTTGGTGCGGCGCCTGGCGCCGTTCCCGGCCTTGAATACGGAGCGCGTCGGCATCGCACTCAAAGGGAGCGAAGAATTTTCCGCGGGAACGTCAAACCGCGCCCGGCGAGATCCCCACCATCCGGGGAATCCGGGCCGTTTCACGGCGCGGTGCCCCCGACTTGTGATCATGCTCTTCGGCGTGTCTCTGTACGGATCGTCTCTCGCGCGGCCCTTGGCGGCCGCCGCGCTGTTGTGGCTCCTGGCCGCACCGGCGCCCGCCGCCGCCGATGCCTGCGCCTACGCCACGACCGGGCCCGGCGGCTCGAACACCTCGGTCGCGGTCATCGGGCCGGGGGCGTGCTCGCCCACCCCGACTCCTCCCCCGCCGCCGCGACCGGCGCCCAAGCCGACGCCGACGCCGAATCCCCCGCCGCCACCGGCGCCGCCGCCCCCTCCCGTACGCGCGGATCCCCCGCCCCCGCCGCGGCAGGAGCCCCCCAAGCCCGCCCCGCCGCGGCCGGCACCGGCGCCCGAGGCTCCCACGCCGCCCGCGCCGTCACCCCCGGCTCCCTCGCTGCGCCCGCGCCCAGCGGCCGCGACCCCCGTCGCTCTGCCCGCGTACCGCCGCGCCGCGCGGCCCGAACCCAAGAGCGGTCCCTCGCTCGTGTCGATGATGCTGCTTGTCACCGCCCCCGCGGTGCTCGCGACCGCGATCCTGCGCCCCCGCTCCCGCTGAGCCCCGCCGAAGGAAACACCATGTCCGAATGGCTTGTCCTGACCATCGCGATGGCCGCCGCCTGCGCGGTCGTCCTCACCATCGTCGTCATCAACAACCGCAGGGTCCCCGACGACGACGATCCCAGCGAGACCCCCGACGTCATGGAGTACATGACGATGATGATCGGCGTGATCTACGCGATCGTGCTTGGTCTCGCCATCGCCGGCGTCTGGGAGGCGCGCGGCGCGGCGCAGGAGACCGTGCGCCAGGAGGCCCAGGCGCTGCACGAGATCTCGGCCCGGGTCGAGGTGTACCCGGTCGACGTCCGTACCCGGATCCGCGCCGATGTCGACGCGTACGTCTCGTACGTGGTCGACGAGGAGTGGAGCCACATGTCCGAGCACGGCGAGCTCAGCGAGGAGGGCACCCGGCTCCTGGAGCAGGTGCGCCGGAGCGTGACCGACTACCAGCCGGCCAACGACCACGAGGGGCAGGCGTATCAGCCGCTCGTGGACCAGGTGGCGGTGGTGGACGACACACGGGGCGCCCGGGGCCAGAACGCGGGGGCGACCATGCCCGGGGTGGTGTGGTTCGGCCTGATCATCGGAGCGCTGGTGACGGTCGGCCTGATCTTCACCCTGCAGATCCGGCGCACCGGCCGCGAACTGCTCCTCGCCGGTCTGTTCAGCGCGCTCATCGCCTTCCTGCTCTTCCTGATCTGGGACTTCGACGCGCCCTTCGGGCGCGGGATCTCGGCGACGGCCGCGCCGTTCACCGACCTGTTCCCGCACCTCACGCGCTAGCCGGGGGCGACACGAGTGGGCCGCACGGGTGACAAGAATGCCCCATTCGCCCGTCTGGGATCGCGGCTGTGGTAGTGCGCTCCTAGCGTTTCGGGTATCGAGGTGCACGCCCTGTCCTTGCGCGGAAACCCCTTCCGCGGCTGCTCCTCGGGGACCCGGAGGATTCCATGCGCGCGATACGTGCCGTGTCCACTGCCCTGCTGGGGGCGGCCACTCTCGCCCTGGCCGCTCCCGTCGCCTCCGCGGCGGACGGCGCACCCGCACCGAACCCCAATGCCGCCGGAGCGAAGGCACCGGGCGATTTCGTCGTGACGCCCTCGCTGGTGGCGCCGGGCGGGCGGGTGACGCTCACCGCTCCCGGCTGCCGCAGTACGGCACTGGCGTCGTCGGGCATCTTCGACACGGTGACCATCGCCCCCGGGTCCTCGGCCACCGCCACGGTGGACACGGACGCCCGGCGCGGTGCCGTCTACACGGTCGCGTTCAACTGCACCGGCGGCATCACCGACACCGTCACCCTGACCATCAGCGGCACCACGGCGTCCGCGACCACCAGCTCGACCATCCTGACCACCCCACGGGGCGTCCAGGGCGGTCTCGGCGGTTCGGTCGAGGGGGTCGACACGGCGACGCTCGCGGCCGGGGCCGGCCTGGTCCTCGCCGCTGCCACCGGGACCGTCTTCGTCGTCCGGCGCCGGATGAACCCCGACCGGGGCCGGCGTCACTGAAGGGCGGCGACGGTGTCTCCCACCGATCGGCGCCCGAACCCGCAACACCCGCACAAGCCCGTCGCCCCCGAGTCCTGATCAGGACTCGGGGGCGACGGGCGTATACGGCCGACCGGGAGGTTCGGCCGGTCAGGCCCTTCCGCTGCTCATACGGCGCCGGGCGATGAAGAGACCACCACCGAGCGCGGCCGCGGCGACGAGCGAACCGCCGACGGCCATCTCCGCGGAGCTCGGCGCGAGCGAGCCGCCGATGCCGCCCATCGCGCCCTGACCGGCCAGCACGCGGAACGTCTGGGTGAGCGTCCGGCCACCGCACTGGACGGCCAGGTTGTACTGGCCCGGCGTGGCGTTGTTGTGGATGCGGGCGGTGGCGGTGGAGACGCCGTTGACATTGCCGGAGAGGGTGACCGTCGGGAAGGCGTTGGACGTGACCGTGCCACCGGCGCAGCCCCTGACGGTGATCGTGAGGGTCGCCCCCTGGTGGACGGCGAACGGAGAGACGGTGACGCTGTTGGCACCGTCACCACCCCGACCGTCACCACCCCGACCATCACCACCCTGGTCGACCTGGTAGGAGCTGACGGCCAGGTTGCTGGGTCCGTGGGCGGCGGCGATGGGGGCTGCGAGCCCGACCGCCGCGAACGCGGTGGCGGTCACCGCCAGAGTGCGTGCAGCACGCATGGTTGAACCTCCAGTGGAAGACGCCCCAAAGCGGTGCTCCGGGAGATTCGACGAGTACGCCTTCCATGACGAACCCTCACAAGCAGTGGCGACCTGCGCATTTCGGCACTGGGCCACCCCGGTGAGGCGACACGCCGAGGAATCGGCCCTGAATCTGACGGATCCGCAGGTCACAGACCGTCAGGGCGATTGTCCGATGAATACTCGGATGGGTCATCGTCCCCGTCACCCGGCCTGCCCTCGGGTACGAAGGGGCCGACGCGCCCGGTTCCGCGCCCCGGCACCCGCCGCCACCCGTTCGCCCCGCTCTGATCGCCGGTTCGGCCCGCCGCCCTTACCGTTCTGACGACGCCACGAAGGGAGAACCATGAGCCCCAAGGACTTCAGCGTCCTTGAGCCGAGAAGAAGACGCCCACCGTGGGGCGTCCTGGCTCTCGTCATGCTGTCCGGTCTGGCGATGATGCGCAACGGAGTGGACGTCGAGCTCGGCCCGCCGCAGCCGGCGGCCGCCGAGGCTCCCGACACGAGCCTGATCGGGGCTCCGCCCCCCATGTCCGCGGGCGTGGAGCCGCTGCCCCACGCCCCGGCCTCGCGCATCAGGATCCCTTCGATCAGGGTCGCCGCGCCGATCATGGACGTGGGTCTCGACCCGGCCGGCTGGATCGAGGCGCCGCCCCCGCAGGACGCCAACCTGGCCGGCTGGTACCAGAACGGCATCGCGCCCGGCCAGCGCGGCACGGCCGTCGTCGTCGGTCATGTCGACAACGAGGCGGGCCCCGCGGTCTTCTACGGCCTGGGATCGCTGGAGAAGGGCCAGCACGTCGAGGTGGAGCGGTACGACGGCCGGGTCGCGGTCTTCGAGATCTACGGCATCGAGGTGTACGACAAGAACAACTTTCCCGGGGTCCAGGTCTACGCCGACACCGGGGAGCCCGAACTCCGGGTCATCACCTGCGGGGGCGGCTACTCCCGGGCGCAGGGGTACCAGGGCAACGTGGTGGTCTACGCACGCATGATCGGCTCCACCTGAGGGGTCGGCAGGTCCGCACGAAGGCCCCCGGCGCAGCTCCGCGCCGGGGGCCTTCGCCGTACGGACTCAGCGGCGGGGCACCGTGATGCTGTAGCCGGCGTCGAGCAGCTCGGGCAGGTACCGCCTCAGCGCGGCGACACTCTGCGAGCGGTTCCCGCCCGCGTCGTGCGAGAGGACGACGACACCGGGCGCCGCGCCGTCCAGGACCCGGCGCACGATGCTGTCGGTACCCGGCTCCTTCCAGTCCAGGGTGTCGACGGTCCAGGCGAGCGGCTCCATGCCCAGCTCGGCGCCGATCTCGAAGGAGTGCCGGTTCCATGCCCCGAACGGGGCGCGGTACCAGAGCGGGGCCGAGCCGAGGACCTTCTCGACGAGCTCACTGGTGGAGCCCAGCTCGTCCCGGATACGGGAGGGCCGCAGCTTGGGGATCAGCGGGTGGGACCAGGAGTGGTTCCCGACCACGTGCCCGTCCGCGGCCATCTCCCGTACCAGGTCCTGGTTCTCGGCGACCTTCTCGCCGCACACGAAGAACATCGCCCGGCAGCCGTAGCGGCGCAGGGTGGCGAGGATCTCCGGGGTGTAGCGGGGGTCCGGCCCGTCGTCGAAGGTGAGCACCATCGAACGGCCCACGCCGGACATCTTCAGGAACGGCCGCTGCCGGACCGGGGGGAGCGCCTTGCGGAAGGCCGGGGGTGCGTCGGCCGTCATCGGCTGGAGCCGGTACGCGGAGGGCTTGAGCCGGGTGTTCGCGGGCGCGCCCGCCGCCGGTCCGTGGCCGGGAGCGGGCCCTCCGGCGACGTCCGGACGGCCGCTCGGTGGCGCGCCCGGCGGTGTGCCGAAACGATCCGCCGCGAGTACTCCGACCGTGGCTGTGGCCCCGAGGGCGGCGGCGATGCGCAGCACGGCCCGCCGCCCGGTGGGCATCTGATCCTTTTTCATGACTAATAGCTCGCACGGCCGAACGTCGACGCCCCTCACCCACACCGACGGTCCGCCCGAAAACACTCGATGGGCGGACACCCTCGGAGGGTCACCGCCCGCGAGGCACGGCGCTCTCTACTCCCCCATCACCAGTCCGTCCTTGGCCGCGCCCCGCCCCAGGACGACGTCGCGGATGGTGTCGCGTACGGCGGTGAGGGGTTCGCCCTTCCTGATGGCGGCGTTGAGGTTGATCACCCGGCCCCGGCCGGTGTCGAACCACTGCGGGAGGAACTCGGCCCGGGTGACCTCCCAGCGCCCACCGGGAGCGGTGGGCGGGGCGAAGGTGAAGCGCCCGAGCGTGCCCTGGTTGCCCCGCGGGTCGAAGGCGCCCTCGTAGTTGACCATGTCGCCGGCGATCTGGTCGCCCATGCCGTAGACGATCCAGGTGCCGTTGACCTTCTCGTACGCCTGGGGGACATGGGCGTGGGTGCCGAGGATCAGGTCGATGTCGGGCCTGCCGCCGGTCCGCGAGGACGTGAGGGAGCGGCCGAGGGTGAGCTGGCGGTCGTCGGGGGCCGTCTGCCACTCGGTTCCCCAGTGGAGGCTGACCACGACGACATCGGCGCCTGCCTCACGGGCGGCCCGCGCGTCGGCGATGATCTTCCGCTCGTCGATCAGATCGACCGCCCACGGCTGCCCCTCGGGCAGCGGGAAGCCATTGGTGTCGTACGTGTACGCGAGTTGGGCGACGGTCGCGGGCCCCGCCCTCAGCAGCGTGGGACGGGCCGCCTCCTCGGCCGTCCGGGCCGATCCCGCGTGCCGGACACCCGCCTTGTCGAGGGCGTCGAGCGTGCGGCGAAGGCCGGCGGGGCCGTCGTCCAGGGTGTGGTTGGAAGCGGTGGAGCAGGAGTCGTACCCGGTCTCCTTGAGGGCGGGGGCGACCTCGGGCGGTGACTTGAAGGCGGGGTAGCCGGTGTACGGCCCGCCTTCCGGCCCGTACACCGTCTCCATGTGGCAGATCGCCAGGTCCGCCCCGGCGACCACGTTCTTCACGCCGGAGAGCATGGGGCGGAAGTCGTAGCCCCGGCCGTTCGCGTCCATGGCGGCCTGGCGGATGATCGACTCGTGCGGCAGGACGTCGCCCGAGGCGACGAGCGTGAAGCCGGTCCGTGCGAAGGGCGCACCGCCGGCCGACGAGGGGGATGCGGGGCTCGCCGGGTCCTGCCCCGCGGGCGGGCCCTGGGGGGTGCGGGCGTCCCCGGCGCAGCCGGTGGCCGCCGTGAGCAGGACGGCGAGGAAGGCCACCGCCCCCTGTCTCGTTCGCTGGGTCATCCGCCGACTCCGCCCAATTAGTCCTATGAACAGCTCTACAGATGAATTCACAGGGCGCGTAAGCCGCAGTCAAGAGTCAAAGCCGCATTAGATGGCAAACCTGCCGAAACGGACGAAGGGCCTCCGCCTGACCGTTCACCGCACCATTCGCCGCTCGGTGCGACCGCTCGTCGCAGACAGGTGCGCGTTCCCTGTCCCTTGCCGCCCACATGCGTTCGTATACGCCCCGGGACGACGAGCCGGCAGGAGAGGTGTGGAGCATGACAACGGCGACGACGACGGCGACGACGACGACGGACGAGCGGGCCCTCGCGGAGCTGCAGCGTGACCACGGTCAGGCCCTGCTCGGCTTCCTGCTCGGCCTGACCTACGGCGACCGGCAGCGCGCGGAGGACCTGGTGCAGGAGACGCTGGTCCGCGCCTGGCTGCACCCGGAGGCGTTCGACGGACCCTACGAGTCGATGCGCCCCTGGCTGTTCA
The DNA here is from genome assembly GCF_036237275.1 of Streptomyces sp. NBC_01353. GTDB lineage: Bacteria > Actinomycetota > Actinomycetes > Streptomycetales > Streptomycetaceae > Streptomyces. The sequence goes on from NZ_CP108352.1 coordinate 1,253,163, forward strand.
CGGTGGCCCGGCGCCTGGCCATCGACGCCCGGCGCTCCCGGCTCGCCCGGCCCACCGAGATCGGCGACGGGATGCTGGCCGCCACCCCCGACCCGGCCGACGCCACGGAGTCCGCGGTCGCCGCGGTGGACGTCCGGGCAGCCGTACGGGGCCTGAGCGCCGAACACCGCGCGGTCCTGGTCCGGCTCTACTTCCACGGCCTGACCGTCAACGAGGCGGCCGCCGATCTCGGCATACCGGCGGGGACCGTCAAGTCCCGCTCGCACTATGCGCTGCGACAGCTCGGGCACTGCCTGCCGGGCTACCGGACCGGGCGCCGTACCGTTGCCCGTCCGCGGGCCACGGCCGCACAATGACCGCGTGACGCTGACTCTCTCCGCCGCGGAAAAGGTTCTCGCCGACAACTTCGCCCCCTGGGTGCTCGACCTGGGGCTCTCCGTGGTCTCGCTCGACGGGCAGGAGGCGGTCCTACGTCTCCCCTGGTCCGATCGGCTCGCCCGGGAGGGCGGTGGCCTCTCCGGTCAGGCGCTGATGGCCGCCGCCGACACGGCGACCGTGATCGCGGTCGCGGCGGCCCGCGGCGGCTTCGTGCCGATGACGACGGTGCAGCAGTCCATCAGCTTCCAGCGGGCGGTCGTCGCCGCGGACGTCCTGGTGCGGGCGCGACTCACCAAGGCGGGCAAGCGGATGGCGTTCGCCGACATCACGATGACGGCGGAGGGCTCGGACGAGACGGCCGCCCACGCGACGGCGGTGTACGCGCTGCTCGGCTGAGACCGGTCCCGCCCCGCCCCCGGCGCGCGACCGCCCCACCCTCCCCGGACGTCTCCCGTGTCCCCACCTTTCCCACCGGCACCGATCCGGCGGAGAAACGTATCCGAAACCACACGGGCGAGTTGAGCAAAGTGCGGCCCAGACGCGTCTTCCTCGGTGGAGGCTCGTGGTCGGGGGTCGTCGACCGACATGTCCGGGAGAAGGTGGGAGCGTTGCTGCCCGAGAGTACGAACGGCACCAGCGGAGGCGGACTCGCCGTCCCGATGGCCTGGTTGTGTGCCGAGTTCACCGCGGACGATCTCCTGCGTACGGGGTGCCTGGTCGCGCCCGGCACCCTGGAGTACCGGGCCGGCCTGCAGACGCTGGCCCTCACCATCCATCTCTGCGCCGACGCGGACGCCTCCTCCGGGTCGTGGTCCGCGGGCCTCATCGACGAGTGGCTGTCCCGGACCGCCCACGACCACCCCTGGCCGCAGTGGGTCCGCGAGCGCCTCGCCGCGCGGAGCCTCGCGGGCGAGGAGGGCCCCGACCTCGCCATGGCCAGGGAAACCTGGCGCCTGCTGGAAGCGACGCAGATCCGCGCGGCCGATCTGGGCGGACTGCCCTCGGCCGGGGCCTTCGCCCAGGTCGACGAGTCCGCGCAAGTATGGCTTCCCGCCTGGAAGTTGGGGCTCCCGCTGGGCCATCTGGCCCTGCACCTCTACGGCGCGGGCGGCTGAGGAGTCGTACGGTGCACCCCGGAGCGGTACTTGGGGATCCGTACCGTCACCTTCATCCCCGCGTCGACCCCGGTCTCGATGACAAGGCCGTGCTCCGCCCCGTACACCTGGCGCAGCCGCTCGTCGACGTTGGACAGGCCGATCCCGGAGCCGGTGGGCCGCTCCCCGAGCAGGACCGCGCGCAGGACGGCCGGGTCCATGCCCACGCCGTCGTCCTCGATGACGACCACGGCCTCCGCGCCCGCGTCCCGGGCTGAGATCGTGACCCGGCAGACGTTCACGCTGTCCTCGAGACCGTGCTTGACGGCGTTCTCCACCAGCGGCTGGAGACAGAGGAACGGCAGCGTGACCGGCAGCACCTCGGGCGCGATCTGGAGCGTCACCTTGAGACGGTCACCGAAGCGGGCGCCGGCGAGCGCCAAGTACTGCTCGATGGCACGGAGTTCGTCGGCGAGCTGGGCGAACTCCCCGTGCCGGCGGAAGGAGTAGCGGGTGAAGTCCGCGAACTCGAGCAGCAGGTCCCGCGCCCGCTCGGGGTCGGTACGGACGAACGAGGCGATGGCGGCGAGGGAGTTGAAGATGAAGTGCGGTGATATCTGGGCCCGCAGGGCGCGGATCTCCGCCTCCACGATCCTGGTGCGCGAGCGGTCCAGCTCGGCCAGTTCCAGCTGTACGGAGACCCAGCGGGCGACCTCGGTCGCGGCCCGCACCAGCACGGCCGACTCCCGCGAACCGTAGGCGACGAGCGCGCCGAGCACCCCGTCCTCGCCGGTGAGCGGGGCGATCACCGCCCAGCGCAGCGGGCAGGCGACATCGGCGCAGCCGGTGTGCTCCGACCTGCTGCGGCCCGAGTCGAGGATCCCGGCGACCTGGTCCATGACGTGCTCGCGGTGGTGCCCCTCGCCGGGCCCGTCCCAGGCGAGGACGGCGGACCGGTCGGTCAGACAGAGCGCCTCCGTCCCCAGGAGTGAGCGCAGCCGTCGGACGGCCTTGCGCGCGGTGTCCTCGGTGAGTCCGCCGCGCAGGGGCGGCGCGGCGAGCGAGGCGGCGTGCAGGGTGTGGAAGGTGGCCCGTTCGACGGGGGTGCCGAGGTCGAGGTCGGCGGCGCCGCGGCGGGCGGCGAGCCGGCCGAGGACGAAGCCGACCGCCAGGAGCACGGCCCCGGCGGCGGTGGCCGCGGCGTACACGATCGGGGTCATCGCTCCCGCCCTCCCGGCCGGTGATCGACCGCGCGATACCGCTCGTCGGACGTCGGCACGGCCGCCGTCCCGCGCACGGATTCCGTGCCGCGCACGGCCGCCGTCCCTCGCACGGCCTCCGTGCCACGCTCGGATTCCGTGCCCCGCAGGGAGTCCGCCCCGCGCCCGGATTCCGTCCCCCGCGGGAACTCGGCCCCGCGTTCGGGTTCCGCCCTGAGCTCCGGGTCCGTCCGGAGCTCCGTCTCGGGGATCTCGTCCCTCGGGCCCGTACGCCCGGTGAACTCCTCCGGCAGATGCAGCCGGGCGAGCAGAGCAGGGGTGCCGGCCGGGATGTGACGTGGGGTGGCCAGCGACACAAGGATCATCGTGAGGAAGCCCAGCGGCACCGACCAGACCGCCGGCCAGGCCATCAGGGTGTGCGGCCAGCCCTCTTCGGGCAGACCGGCCCGCGTCGCCATCACCGCCGCGAGCGCGGAACCGCCGCCCAGCAGCAGTCCGGCCATGGCGCCGGGCGGAGTGAGCCGTCGCCACCAGATGCCGAGGACGAGCAACGGGCAGAAGGACGAGGCGGAGACGGCGAAGGCGAGGCCGACGGCGTCCGCGACCGGCACCTTCGAGGCGAGGACCCCGACGGCCAGCGGGACGGCGGTGGCGAGCAGGGTCGCGAGCCGGAAGTGCCGTACCCCACGGGACGGAAGCACGTCCTGGGTGAGGACGCCGGCGACCGACATCGTGAGCCCCGAGGCGGTGGACAGGAACGCGGCGAAGGCACCGCCGGCGAGCAGCGCGCCCAGCAGATCGCCGAGCACCCCACCGAGCATCCGGTCCGGCAGGACGAGCACGGCGGCGTCGGCGGCTCCGGTCAGGGCCAGTTCGGGGGCGTAGATCCGGCCGAGGGCCCCGTACACCGGCGGGAGCAGATAGAACACGCCGACCAGGCCGATGACGACCAGGGTGGTGCGCCGCGCGGCGCGGCCGTGCGGGCTGGTGTAGAAGCGGACGGCGACATGGGGCAGCCCCATGGTGCCGAGGAAGGTGGCGAGGATCAGTCCGTACGTGGCGTAGAGCTGGTGGCCGTCGCGCCCGCCGGCCAGTGGTTGGGACCAGCCGAGGGGGTCGGCGCCGGTGGAGGCCCGGGCAGGGACGGGCGCGCCCGCGGGGAAGGCGAGTTCGGTGCCGCCCTCGACCCGGTGGGCGCCCTTGTCGAGGGTGAGGGTCCGCCGCTCGTACGCGGTGTCGTCGACGCGGCCGGTGACGGTGAGCGTGAGCGGGGCGTCGACATCGATCCGTACGGTGTCGGCGACGCGGACGACGGTGTGCTCGCGGAAGACCGCCGGGGCGTCGAAGCGGACGCGGGGGGCATCGTCGCCGAACCAGGCCGCGGCGAGGAAGAGGGCGGGCACGAGCAGGGCGGTGAGCTTGAGCCAGTACTGGAAGGCCTGGACGAAGGTGATGCTGCGCATCCCGCCCGCGGCGACGATCCCGGTGACGGCGAGGGCGACGAGCAGTCCGCCGACCCAGTCGGGGGCTCCGGTGAGGATCTCCAGGGTGAGCCCGGCGCCCTGGAGCTGTGGGAGGAGGTAGAGCCAGCCGATGCCGACGACGAAGAGGCTGGCGAGCCGGCGCGCGGTCGGGGACTCGAGCCGGGCCTCGGCGAAGTCGGAGAGGGTGTACGCCCCCGAGCGGCGCAGCGGGGCGGCGACCAGGACGAGCAGGACCAGATAGCCGGCGGTGTAGCCGACGGGGTACCAGAGCATGTCCGGGCCCTGGACGAGGACGAGTCCGGCGATGCCGAGGAAGGAGGCGGCGGAGAGGTACTCGCCGCTGATGGCGGCGGCGTTGAGGCCCGGACGGACGGTGCGCGAGGCGACGTAGAAGTCGGAGGTGGTACGGGATATGCGCAGCCCGAGGGCGCCGATGAGCACGGTCGCCAGGACGACGACGGTGACGGCGGCCACCGCGTAGGTGTGGTTCACGTCCGGCCCCCGCGGTCAGCGGCCCTCGACGAGGCCGGCGAAGTCGCGTTCGTTGCGTTCGGCGCGGCGGACGTACCAGCGGGCGACGGCCCAGATGACCGGGTAGACGCCGACGCCGAGGGCGGCCCAGACGACGGCCTCGGGTGCGGGGAGCGCGAGGAGCAGCGGCAGCGGGCCGACGAGGAGGGCGAGGGCGCCGAGGGCGGTGAGGGCGGCCTTCAGCTGGCTCCGCATCAGGGAGCGCACATAGGTGTGGCCGAGGGTGGTCTGCTCGCTGATCTCGGAGCGGGCGGGGGGATGGCCGGGCGGACGGCCGTGCGGGTACGGCGGGGGCGGGCCGCCCGCACGGTCGCGGAGGGCGGAGGCGCGCGTGACCGTCTCGCGCCGGGGCCGGCGCGGCGGTGGCTGCTCGGACGTCGGTGTCCGCTCCGTCATCTGTCGACCTCGCAGGGGCTGTGGAGTGAACGGAGTCTACGCAGCGGTGATGACGCAGGGTAGAGGCGTCGGCCGGCTTCCGGGGAACGGCCCCGCTGTCGTCAGCCGCCCGCGCGGCGCATGAGGAGGTCCCGCAGTTGGCGGGAGTGGCGGCGACTGACGGCCAGCTCGGTGCTGCCGACCCGGACGGAGGTGGCGCCGCCGTCGAGCCGCAGTTCGTCGATGCGGCCGAGGGCGACGAGATGGCTGCGGTGGATGCGGACGAAGCCGCGATCGGCCCACCGCTCCTCCAGCGTGGACAGCGGGATGCGGACCAGGTGGCTGCCCTCGTCGGTGTGCAGGCGGGCGTAGTCGCCCTGGGCCTCGACGTACGCGATGTCGTCGACGGCCACGAAGCGGGTGACCCCGCCGAGTTCGACCGGTATCTGCTCGGGCGCCGTGAGCGGGGCCGCGGGTACGGCGGAGGCATGGACCAGCTCACGGACCCGGCGGACGGCCTCGGCGAGCCGCTCGCGGCGCACGGGCTTCAGGACGTAGTCCACGGCCTTGAGGTCGAAGGCCTGGACGGCGAAGCCCTCGTGGGCGGTGACGAAGACGATCAGCGGGGGCCGGGCGAAGCCGGCGAGCAGCCGGGCGAGGTCGAGGCCGGTGAGGCCGGCCATGTGGATGTCGAGGAAGACGACGTCGATGGCGTCGTCACCGTCCGGCCCGGCGTCGAGGGCGCGGCCGATCCTGCGCAGCGCCTCGGTCGCGTCGGTGGCGCCCTCGGCGCTGCGGACCCGCGGATCGGCACGCAGGAGGTAGAGCAGCTCGCCGAGGGCCGGCTCTTCGTCGTCGACGGCCAGTACGCGCACCATGCGGCGGAGTCTATGCGAGTGGCCGCGAGCGGCTTTTCGAGCTCGGGCGGCTACTTGAGCAGTTTCGACATCCGGCGGTCTGCGAGCGGTTTACCGCCGGTCTGACAGGTGGGGCAGTACTGGAGGGAGGAGTCGCTGAAGGACACCTCGCGGATGGTGTCACCGCAGACCGGGCACTCCTCGCCGGTCCGGCCGTGGACGCGCAGGCCGCTCTTCTTCTCGGCCTTCAGCTTGCCCGCGGCCAGTCCGTGGGAGCGCTCGACGGCCTCGCTCAGGGTGGTACGGATCGCCTCGTGGAGAGCGGCGGTCTCCTCCTCGGTGAGGTTCTGGGTCGGTTTGAAGGGGGACATCTTCGCCACGTGCAGGATCTCGTCGCTGTACGCGTTGCCGATACCGGCGATCACGCTCTGGTCCCGCAGAGCGCCCTTGATCTGGCGCCGTTCCGCGGCGAGCAGGGCGGTGAAGGTGGCGAGGTCGAAGTCGTCCGCGAGCGGGTCGGGACCGAGGCGGGCGACGCCCGGCACGTCCTGCGGGTCGCGGACGAGGTGGACGGCGAGCCGCTTGGTGGTGCCGGCCTCGGTGAGGTCGAAGCCGTCGCCCTCGGTGAGCGCGGTGCGCAGGGCGAGCGGCCCTTTGCCGGGGCGCGGCGGCCCCGAGGGCAGCGGGTCCTTCCACTGGAGCCAGCCCGCGCGGGCGAGGTGGACGAGGAGATGGAGCTCGCCCGCCTCGCCGTCGGTGGTGATGTCCAGGAACTTGCCGTGCCGGGCGACTCCGGTGACGGTGGCGCCCTCGACGGCGCCGATGGGTGGGTCGTACGTCTTGAGCACGCTGATCGCGACGGGCAGCACGCGGGCGATCTGCTTGCCCACCAGATGCTCGTCGAGGAACTCGCGCAGCGCTTCCACCTCGGGCAGTTCGGGCATGACTCCACCTTCCCGCACGGGCCGTCAGGATGCGCGTTCAGACACCCCCGAGGTCTTCGAGCAGGTCGAGTTCGTCGCCGAGGGCGGCGGCCAGGGCCTCGATGTCGGGGACGGCCTTGCCGTCGGCGACCAGGCCGACGTGGACCCGGCCGGCGTACGGGGACATGGCGACGGCGAGCGCTTGGCCGCGGGCGATCGGGGCCATCGGGAAGAGCTCGCGCAGCGGGGCGCCGCCGAGGGAGAGGGCCGAGCGGGGCAGCGGAACGTTGGTGACCAGGACGTCGAAGAGGAGCCGGGCGGCTCCGGAGGCCAGCGGCGCGCCGAAGCGGTGGGCGAGCGAGGGCAGTTGGTCGGCGAGTACGGCGACGGCTCCGGCGCCGCGCAGCGGACCGTCGGCCTTGTTGCGGTCCATGGCCCGCCGCACGGAGGCCAGCCGGGTCGCGGGGTCGGGCTCGGTGACGGGGAGGGTGAGGAGGTAGGCGGAGAGGCTGTTGCCGGAGCCGGCGGGTGAGCCGGGGCGCCGTCGGGAGACGGGGACGAGGGCGCGCGGATCGGCGGCGGGAAGCGGTTCGCCGCGTCCGTCGAGCCAGCGGCGCAGGGCTCCGGCGACAACGGCGAGGAGCACGTCGTTGGCGGTGCCGCCGGTGGTGCGGCGCACGTGGTGGACGCGTTCCAGGTCCAGGACGGCGGTGGCGACGCGGCGGGTCCCGCTGGAGTGGGCGGCGAGGGCGGAGGGCGCCCGGACGTCGATCTGGCCTGCGCGGAGGAAGGAGGCGCCGACCACGGAGGCGCCGACGTCGACGGCCCGGCCGATGTCCTCGATGCGTTCCCGGGCGGCGCCCATGATCCGCCCGGGACCGGGGAGCCAGGAGCGCGGCGGTACGTTGCGGGCGCGGCGCCCTCCGTACCTCCGGGTCGCGGCGATCTCGTCGAAGATCCCGGCTCCGATGGCGACGGCCCTCATGCCGTCGGCGAGGGCGTGGTGCAGTTTGACGAGAACGGCGAACGAGCCGTCGGGGGCGCCGGTGAGCAGATACATCTCCCAGGGCGGCAGCCCGCGTTCGACCGGCCGTTCCATGAGTTCGCCCGCGAGCCGGGCCGCTTCGGCGGCGAAGTCGGCGCCGGGCAGCGCGATCTCCCGCACGTGGCGTCCTACGTCGAACCGCTTGTCCGTGGTCCAGGCGGCGCCTCCGACGGGCAGCAGGACGTCGCGGACCTTCATGCGCAGCCGGGGGATCGCGGCGGCGCGGCGCGCGAGCAGGTCCAGGACGGCGGACGGATCGCCGTGGGCGGGGAGCGGGCCGAAGTGGGCGAGCGCGCCCAGGTGCATGGGGTGGTCGGTGGATTCGAGGTGCCAGAACGCCAGATCAAGAGGTGCCAGAAGCTCACTGCTCAAGTGATCACATGTCCTCAGAGGGTGGCAGGGGATCGCAGTCAATCGCGTACGGTCGGTTACGGTCAAGTACGATCAATGTACGCAGGGTTAACAATGAATTCGCACCAGACGCACTTGCCGCTGCCGCGCGATTCGACGCCCCAGACGTCCGAGATCCGGTCGACGAGCATCAGACCCCGGCCCGACACGCCCGACTCCCCCGCCTCTCTCCGTCGCGGCAGCGCGCTGGAGCGGTCCTCGACCTCCACCCGCAGCCGCCGTTCCGGGCCCGCCAGCATCCGCAGGGTCACGATCGCCCCGCCGTCGGTGTGCATCAGCGCGTTGGTGATCAGTTCGTCGGAGACCAGCTCGATCTCGTCCGAGCGCTCCCCGGCACCCCAGGCCCGTACGGCAGCCCGGATCATGTGACGCGCGGAGCTCAGCGCCTCCGGGTCGCTCTGCGCCACATGCTGCTGGAGCCGGCCGCCGGACTGCGGATAGTACGACCCCTGGCGGCGCAGCAGGAGGATCGCCACGTCGTCCTCGCCGCCCCGCTCGTCCACGACCTCGCAGAGGTGGTCGGCCAGTTCCTGAAGGTCCCGCGGCCCGCGCCTGACCAGCGAGGACAGCCATGTCAGCCCTTCGTCGAGATCCGAGCCCGGCTTCTCCACCAGGCCGTCGGTGTACAGCAGCAGGGTCTGCCCGGGGGACAGCTCCAGGGTGGTCACGGGATGGTCGAGACGGGCGAACTCGGCCGAGAGGCCCAGGGGCAGTCCGCCCTCCACCGGCAGCCGACGGCAGCTGCCGTCGGTGTCCTGGAGCAACGGGTCGACATGCCCGGCGCGCACCACCTGGACGACGCCGGTGGCGAGGTCCGCCTCGACATAGGTGCAGGTGGCGAAGCGGTCGGTGTCCAGCTCGTGGAGGAAGACGGAGGCCCTGGCCATCACGGTCGCCGGGGTGTGCCCCTCGGCGGCGTAGGCCCGCAGGACGATCCGCAGCTGTCCCATGACGGCCGCGGCATGGGTGTCGTGTCCCTGTACGTCTCCGATGACGGCGCCGACCCGGCCGCCCGGCAGCGGGATGACGTCGTACCAGTCGCCGCCGATGTCCCGGCCGAGGCGGGCCGACCGGTAGCGGACGGCTATCTGGGCGCCGGGCACGTCGGGGATACGGCGCGGCAGCATCGCCTGCTGGAGCCCCTCGGCCAGGTCGTGCTCCTGCTCGTAGAGCATGGCGCGCTGGAGGCTCTGCGCGATGCTGCTGCCGAGCGCCACCAGCAGATTGCGCTCGTCGGCGCTGAAGCCGGTCTTGTCGCTGTAGAGCAGTCCGAGCGCGCCGATCGGCCGGGCCTGGGCGATCAGCGGCAGATAGGCCGCCGAGGTGATGCCGAGTCCGCTGATGTGCGGCCACAGGATCGGGTACGAGTCGGCGAAGTCCTTCGGCGACTCGATGAACCTCGGGCGCAGGGTCCGGACCACCTCGCTCATCGGGTACGGCTCGTCCACCCGGGTGAATCGCGTGCCGGGCACGAAGGCGCCGGTGGGCCCCTCGGCGACCAGATGGATGCGGCCGGCCTCCAGGAGTCCCATGACGAGGCTGGTGGCACCGAAGTACTGGAGGCCGTGCGAGGCGCCGAGCAGGTCGATGATGTCCTGCACGGTCCGGGCGTGGGCCAGGGCCGCGGTGGTGCCCTCCACGACGCTGGTGCGTCTGCGGCGCCCTTCGTCCAGGCCGAGCCGGGCGGCCTGCTCGGTCACCTCCTCGGAGGCGTCCCGGACGATGCCGATGATCCGGACGGGGCGGCCGGTCTCGTCTCGCTGGATCTGCCCCTCGGTGTGCGTCCAGCGCGGGCTGCCGTCCCGCAGCCGGACGCGGAAGTACGCGCCGTAGTGTTCGCTGCCGTCCTTGAGCGCGTGGGAGACCAGGGTGTCGAGCTGCCGTCCTTCGTCGGGCATCACGCGGGAGGAGAGGGTGAGCGGGTTGCCGTCGTACTCCTCGGACCCGATGTCGAAGATCCTGAGGGCGCCCTCGTCCATGGCCAGCAGGCCGGTGACAAGGTCCCAGTCGAAGCTTCCCATCCGGAACGCACGACCGTAGTCACGGAGGAAGCAGCACGTCACACCCCCTGCTCCTGATGCGCAGCGGCATGGGTCCGCCGCCTCGCCTCCCCCCGTGCCCGCGCTCATGGGGCCACGCTAGGCGCAGGCCAGGCGGCGCGCACGGCGAAGAAGAGCCGGGGGTCCGGGTGGAGGTTCGGGCCCGGGGTCCAGGTGGAGGTCCGGGTGGGGACACACCTCATCCCTCGAAGGTTTCCGGCTGCTGGGCGCCGGTGTCGCTGGGGAACAGGTCCTCGAAGGAGGGCGGGTCCGACTCGGGTTCCGGCTCGACAGGCGAATCCGGGGAGGCCGGCTCCGACCAGGTCGGCGTGGGGCACCCCGGCGGGATCGACGGGCTCGGGGAGGTCGGGTCGGGAGTCGTCGTGTCCGGACTGCCGGTCGGGCTCTCGTACGGCGACGACGGGCAATCGGTCGTGGACGGGGAGTCGCTCGGCGGCGGGGTGGAACCGTCGGGCGAGGTGTCGTCTCCGGGGGTGGTCGAGCCGTCGGGGCTCACGGAGGCACTGCGGTCGGGTGCGGGAGAGGTGTCGGTGACCGACGGGGACGGCACCGGGGTCGGCGAGCCGGTGAGGTCGCAGGCGGCGGGGTCACAAGGCGGGACGACGGCGGGATGCCTGTCCCGCTCACCGTCGGTGCCCGTCTTCCGCTCGATCCAGGTGTTGTCGACGACGTTCACGATGACCAGGCTGTTGACGACCGTCGTGGTCGGCCTGATGACGACGACCCGGTCGGGGCGGAAGCCGCCCCAGGGCTGTCCACGGTGCGTGGCGCCCTGGACCGCGACCGGCGAGCGCAGCGGGTTTCCGCAGGCGCAGCGGACGCGGGGCGCACCGTACTGGTCGACGAGCACCGCCGTACCGGACTGGAGGACGGACTGGAACGAGGTGACGTCTCCGTCGCGGTAGCCGTGGCCGGTGACGCGGGTGTCGGCGCGCAGGAGGACGGGGGTGAGGCCGCGCAGCCAGCCGGCGAGGCGGGACTCTGGGATGCCGGCGGCCTCCGCGAAGGCACGGGCCTTGGCCTGGTCGCCGGCGAGGAAGGCGACCTGCCGCTCGACATCGCAGCTGGCGGCGGAGCGGTTGCCGCCGTAGAGGCCGGGGGTGGAGCCGCTGATCTCGCGGATCACCTGGGTCGTGGCGGTGGGCGGCGGGGCGGTGCTCGGGGCCGGCACGCCGGCGGTCCTCGCCGTGGAGGCGGTGAAGGGGTCGGAGCCCTGGGCGGCGACCGGCTGGAGGAAGACGTCCTGCGAGTCGGCGGCCGTCCCGGCGCCACCACGGTCGCCGTCGGACGAGCAGCCCCCGAGCACCAGCGCCGAGACCAGCGCGACGAGTGCGGCGACATGGGGCAGTCGCGGCCGGCGTATGGGTGAGCGCACGTGGATCTCCTGCCTCTTTCCACCCCGAGACATTCCTTCATGTCTGTCGCACCGCGCGGTCGCCCGCAAGTGGAGTGCGGCCGGCCGGGGGACGGTCGGCCGGCCGCGTACGGGAGACGCACTTGAACACGTTCAAGAAAAGCCCTACGCTCGACCCCGTTGGGTTTGAACACGTTCAATCAGGGGGTGGGCGGCATGTCCGTGCTGGTCGATCTCATCGTGATGCTCGGCATGTTCGTCATCGTCCCGATGGGCCTGGGGCTCATCGACGGCCCCCGGCCGCGCGGACTGCACCTGCTCCGCCGCGCCTGGCCGCTGCTGGCCGCCCCCGGTGCCCTGGCCCTGTGGCTCCCGCGCTCCCCCACCGCCGCCGCGCTCGCCACGGTCTACGCACTGGCCACCCTCGCGCTGGCGCTCTGCGCACCGGCCCGGCTCGCGGCGCTCCCCCGGCCGAAGGCCGGCCTGTCGCTCCGCTCCCTCCCGCCCTCGGAGATCGCCGTGCTCACGGCACTGGTGACCCCCTCGGTCGCGGGCCTCGCCCTGGTCGCCGAACGTGCGGGGCACGAGCTGTTCGGCTTCGACCTCGACATCCTGGCCCTGACCGTGCCCCACTTCCACTTCGCCGGCTTCGCCGCCGCCCTGGTGGCCGGCCTGGTCTGCCGTACGTCCGACGGACCCGCCACGCGCTTCGCCGCGCTCAGCGTTCCACTCGGCACCCTGCTCGTGCTGGTCGGCTACTTCGTCGACGACTGGGCCGAGCTCGCCGGGGCGCTCGTCCTCACCGCCGGAATGTGGGCCGTCGCCCTGGAGACCTGGCGGGAGCTGCGCACCGGCGCCCGCGACCCGGTCACCCACGGCCTCCTTGCCGTCTCGGCCGTGGTGCTCGTGGCGACCATGCTGCTCGCCCTGAGCTGGGCACTCGGCGAGGCGACCGGCCTCCCCCACCCGAACCTGACCTGGATGGCCGCCACCCACGGCCTCGGCAACGCCCTCGGTTTCGCGCTCTGCTCGCTGCTCGCCCGGCGCCGCCTGCGGGCGACCGCCCCGAAGAAGGAGACCGCATCATGGCCCGTCTGATCCGCGACCTCGCCACACCCACCGCCCCCGCGCCCCTGAACTACCGGGACGTCGGCGCCACCGGCCGGGACCGTCTTCCGGCCGGCTACCACCACCTCCACCACACGGTCCGCATCGGGCGGGGCCGGGACGCCTTCGAGACCGCCGGTACCGCCGTCACCACCTGGCGGATGCACCGTGCCTCGGGCGCCCGGGTCCACAGCGAGGCGGTCCGCGCCGAGCCCGGCGTCTTCGTCGAGGTCTCGATGGGCCTCGGCCCGGTCCGGTTCGCCGCACCCTGCGAGGTGATCTGGACCGCGTACGAGAAGGACCGCACCGGATTCGCCTACGGCACCCGCACCGGCCACCCCGAGAGCGGCGAGGAGTCCTTCGTCGTCGACCTGCACGACGACGGCTCGGTCTGGTTCACGGTCACCGCCTTCAGCCGTCCCGCCGCCTGGTACACCCGCCTCGCGGGACCGCTCGTCCCCGTCCTCCAGCACGCCTACGCACGCCACCTCGGCCGCACGCTCCAGCGCGTCGTCGCGGGATGACGCCGGGGTCACGCCCGGGGTTACGCTCCCTTTGTAGGCATACGTTCCGACCCAGGAGGCGGCCGTGAGCCAGTACGACGAGTACAACTACAGCACTCCCTCGCAGGCCGAGGGCGAGCGCCTCGAAGAGGACATGGACACGCTGCAGCGGGACCACCGCCACCCCCTGACCGCCCGCACCACACCGTCCCAGGCGGAGGGTCTCCGCTCGCAGGACGAGGAGGAGAGGAAGGACTGACCTCCCGGGCCGATACTGGAAGGGATGGAGTGGTTCACGGCACCGGACTACTGGCTGAGCCGGATCGTCTTCCAACGGGGGCTCGCCGGGCTCTATCTCGTGGCCTTCCTCTCGGCCGCTCTCCAGTTCCGGGCCTTGATCGGCGAGCGCGGAATGCTCCCCGTACCGGAGTATCTGCGCCGGGTGGAGCCGCGTCAGGCGCCCAGCCTCTTTCACTGGCACTACTCGGACCGCCTGTTCGCGGCGGTCTCATGGGGTGGCGCGGCCGTGGCCCTCGCCCTGGTGGCGGGCGCGGGCGACGCAGTGCCGCTCGCCGTCTCGATGCTGCTGTGGGCGGTGCTTTGGGCGCTCTACCTCTCCATCGTCAACGTCGGCCAGACCTGGTACAGCTTCGGCTGGGAGTCGTTGCTCCTGGAGGCCGGCTTCCTTGCGGTCTTCCTCGGCAACGACGACACCGCGCCGCCCGTCCTCGTCCTGTGGCTGCTGCGCTGGCTGCTCTTCCGCGTCGAGTTCGGCGCGGGACTCATCAAGATCCGCGGCGACGCCTGCTGGCGGAATCTGACCTGTCTCTACTTCCACCACGAGACCCAGCCGATGCCCGGCCCGCTCAGCTGGTTCTTCCACCATCTCCCCCGCCCGCTGCACCGGGTGGAGGTGGCCGCCAACCATGTCGTCCAGCTGCTGGTCCCGGTGCTGCTCTTCACCCCTCAGCCGGTGGCGACGGTGGCGGCCTGCCTGATGGTGGCGACCCAGCTCTGGCTGGTCCTCTCGGGCAACTTCGCCTGGCTGAACTGGCTGACCATCGTCCTCGCGCTCTCCGCCATCGACGGCTCGCTCCTCGTCGGCGAGCACCCGCAACCCTCCCCTCCGATCTGGTACGTGGTCGTGGTCGTCGCCGTGACCGCGCTGGTCCTCGTCCGCAGCTACCGGCCGGTCCGCAACCTGCTGTCGCGGCGGCAGGCGATGAACCGCTCGTACGACCCGTTCCACCTGGTCAACACGTACGGCGCGTTCGGCACGGTCGGCCGGATCCGGGACGAGATCGTCATCGAGGGCACCGCCGACCCACTGCGGGACGGGGACGCGGAGTGGAAGGAGTACGGCTTCAAGGGGAAGCCCGGTGATCCGCGCCGGCTGCCGCGCCAGTTCGCCCCGTACCATCTGCGGCTCGACTGGCTGATGTGGTTCGCGGCGCTCTCCCCCGCGTACGCCCGCGACTGGTTCGGGCCGTTCGTCGAGCGGCTCCTCGACGGGGACCGGGACACGCTGCGGCTGCTGCGCCACAACCCGTTCCCGGACGCGCCGCCGGCCCGTATCAGAGCCCGCCTGTACCGCTACCGCTACACGACCTGGCGCGAGCTGCGGGAGACCGGGGAATGGTGGCACCGCACGCTCGTACGGGAGTACCTGCCACCCGTCGAGCTGCGGACCGTGGCGCGGCGCTGAAGGCACCCCGGGCCCGGACATGCCTGTGCCCCCGGTCGCGGGGCGGCCGGGGGCACAGGGCGAAGCGACAGTTACGACTCAGTCGATACCGGGCAGGATGTGCGGCTCCGCGAGGTCGTCCTCGTAGCCCGCCAGCCGGATCGGAGCCGCATGGGCCCACACGTCGAGGCTGCCCAGCTCACCGGAGCGGTGTGGCCGCTCCGGATGTTCGGCCGGTCGCTGTTCCTGCTTCGTCAATTCTGGTGTCACCGCGCACTCCCTTGTGTCGCGTACCAATGAGGACATGGCCGTTCGGTCGCGGTGGCGCCGTTCTTCGGGCGGGACCGCGGCCTTGGTGGCAGGCCAGTCCCCAGGCAAGCCGTGGGGGTTTTGTGAAACCCCGGTGGCCGACCGTGGACATCAGAGTAACCAAATGAGCGCCTGAGTGCTCTATGGGGCCCAGAAGTGTGACGCGATCGAGTGAATTTCGGACATCTGGGCGGTTTACCGAGGCTTGGTTGCCGAAATCGGTTTACCGAGAGCCGATCACCAGTTGCCCGGCGCGTAGTCCTTGAGGAAGACGCCGTACAGGTCCTCGCCCGCCTCGCCGCGCACGACGGGGTCGTAGACGCGGGCGGCGCCGTCGACCAGGTCGAGCGGGGCGTGGAAGCCCTCCTCGGCAAGGCGCAGCTTGTCGAAGTGCGGACGCTCGTCGGTGATCCAGCCGGTGTCGACCGAGGTCATGAGGATGCCGTCGGTCTGGAACATCTCCTGGGCGCTGGTCCGCGTCACCATGTTGATCGCGGCCTTGGCCGCATTGGTGTTCGGGTGCCCCGCGCCCTTGTAGCCGCGGCCGAAGACGCCCTCCATCGCCGAGACGTTGACGACGTAGGCCCGCCCGCTGGACGCCTTCTTGGCGGCCTCGGCCATGACCTGCCGCAACTTGCTCATCAGGATGAACGGCGCCGTGTAGTTGCAGAGCTGGGTCTCGAGCAACTCCACCGGGGAGATCTGCTCGATGGTCTGCACCCAGGTGTTGGTCTCGACGACGTCCGGCACCAGACCGCCCGCGTCGATGGCGCTGCCGTCGCGGTGCCGCTCGACACTGGCGTTGCCCGCGACCAGCGCGAGGTCGGCGACCTTCTGCGCGTCCAGGCCGCTGACGCCGACGGGCAGCGCGGTCGGCCCGCCGAGTTCACCGACCGCGCCGGAGTTGAAGGCGCCGATCACGTGGTGGGCGGGGAGTTCACCGACGGGCAGCGGGGCGCTCTCGCCCTCGACCAGGGCGGCGTAGGCGGAGGGCAGGCGGCGCACGGTCTGCGTCGCGTTGTTGATGAGGATGTCCAGCGGACCGTCCTCGGCGATCTGGTCGGCCAGGGCGACCGCCTGCGCGGGGTCGCGCAGGTCGATGCCGACGACCTCGAGCCGGTGCATCCAGTCCGCCGAGTCCTCCATGGCCTTGAAGCGGCGGATGGCGTCCTTGGGGAACCGGGTCGTGATCGTGGTGTGGGCGCCGTCGCGCAGCAGCCGCAGCGCGATGTACATGCCGATCTTGGCCCGGCCGCCGGTGAGCAGCGCGCGCTTGCCGGCGAGGTCGGTGCGGGCGTCACGCCGTGATCGGTTCAGTGCGGCGCAGTCCTGGCAGAGCTGGTGGTAGAAGTAGTCGACCTCGACGTACCGCGTCTTGCAGGTGTAGCAGGAGCGGGGGCGCTGGAGTATCCCGGCGATCCGGCCGGCCTCGGTGACGGAGGAGGGCAGGATGCCCTCGGTCTCGTCGTCGATCCGCTGCGCGGAGCCGGTCGCGGTGGCCTCGGTGACCGCCTTGTCGTGCGCGGTCTTCGCGGCGCGGCGCTCCTGGCGGCGGCGCTGCTTGACCGTGCGGTAGATACCGGCGGTGGCGCGCCGGACGGCGATCGCGTCCGGGTGGTCGACCTCCAGTTCGTCGAGCTCGTCGAGCACGCTCAGGCAGACGGCCAGGCGCTCGGGGTCGATACCCGGCCCGTACTCCTGGGTTTCTTCGGTCACCGTCATGGCCTCTGTCGTTCCTCGATCGCTCGTACGCTCGCGCGCGCCCATGTCCTCAAAAGAGAAACTTTACGGAGCGGGAGGCCGTGTCTCCAAACCCGTGGCGGGAGCGTGGTCGAACACACAGTCGCCGCAGAGTCCGCCGCCGGGGCAGCGGTAGTAGAGGCAGCAGCTGGTGCGTCGTAGGGCGGGTCCCTGGACGGTGCGGGCCAGCTCGGGGTGGTCGAGCAGCCCGGTCACGAGTTCGGCGGCGCGGCGGGCGACCTCGGGCCGGCCCTGGGCGCGGGCCCAGCGGGTCAGCTCACGCAGCGCTCCGGCCAGCGCCGAGCCGGCGTTCCCCCACAGCAACCGGGGCGAGATCCGCCCGTCGCGGCGGAGTGCGTCGTGGAGCGGGACGAGGTGGGCGAGCTGGACGGCCTCGCGGAGGTCGGCCACGGTCGCGGGGCGGGTGTCCGTGCCCGCCCACCACAGGTCGTCGGGCGAGGCCAGGGACCCGTCCCAGTACAGGTCCGCCGGGTCGAGGGCCGGGAACTCGCCGTGGAGGGCGGCAGGGCCGAGGGCGGTCGACCAGAGCCTGGCGGCGAGCCCGAGGTGGGCGATCGAGGCGGCGACCCGTCGTTCGGGGGCCCGGAGCCGGGCGCCCACGCGGTCGACGCGGGCGGAGAGGGGGCCGGTCTCCCCCGCGTACAGACGCGCGAGCGGAACATGCGCGCCGTCCGTCTCCGGCGCGGTCGTCCGCAGTGCGAAGAAGCCGCCGACCGAACTGCTCTCGACAAGATCCACCGTCACTGCCTCCTGACGCGGTCGCCGGGGTACGGCGTCGATTCACGGCCGTCGGGTGCACGGTTGTCGGATGCATGGTTGTCCGGTGCACGGCCGTCGGGGTGCATGGTTGCTCGGTGCACCGGCTCCCGGCAAAACCCCGGTCGCGTTCGGGTCATGCATGGTCATTTTCGGGTCATGGATGGTCATCTTCGAGTCATGCTCGCTCCAAGTGAGGCTCCGCGACCGCCCATCACCGTAACGCTCGACCGCATGACACCTCCCACGAACCCCTTCTCCTCCACCGCTCCCGGCCGTCGCGCGGTGCTCGCCCTGACCGCCGCGGCCGCGACGGCGGCCATCCCCGCCTCCGCCCGGGCCGCCACGCCCCCGGCCCGCCGGTCCCGACCCGAGGGACCGCTCACCGCCGCCGCGGCCCTGGCCGAACTCCGGGCCGGGAACGCCCGGTTCGCGGCGCTCCGGCAGATCCACCCGCACGAGGACGCCGCCCGGCGCGCCGCCGTGGCCGTCTCCCAGCACCCGTTCGCGCTCGTCCTCGGCTGTGTCGACTCGCGGGTGCCGCCCGAGCTCGTCTTCGACCAGGGGCTCGGGGACCTGCTGGCGATACGGTCGGCCGGGCAGGCCCTCGACGAGGCGGTGCTCGGCTCGATCCAGTTCGGCGTCGATGAGCTGGGCGTCCCGCTGGTCCTCGTCCTGGGGCACGAGCGCTGCGGTGCCGCGACCGCCGCCGTGGAGTACGTACGGACAGGCAAGCCCGTCGAGGGACACCTCGCCAGGATCGTGGAGGAGCTCGCGCCCGCGGCGCGCGCCGCCCGTGATCTGCCGGGCGACTGGGTGGAGAACACGGTGCGGGCCAATGTGGACCGGATTCGACGCCGACTGGCTCGGGATGAGGCTTTCGACAAGGCCCGGATCGTCGGTGCCCGCTTCGACCTGGATACCGGAAAGGTCGCTTTCCACCCCTCCTGACCTGCGCGGGTGTACATCCCAAGGCGTACGTGACGGTCCCGTACTGCGACAGCAGTACGTCCGAAGGCGTTCCCAGGTACGACGACGTGAACGCTCGGAAGAGAGATCGTTGTATGTATGAACCCCCTCCTGCTGTCCGTACTCCTGTCACTGGTCTCGGCGGTCGCCTACGCGGCCGCGGCGATCGTGCAGGAGCGCGTCGCGACCGCCGCCGGCGGCCCGACCTACGCACCACTGCGCAGCCCGGCCTGGTGGGGGTCCGTGCTGCTCAACGGCCTCGGTGCGGCGCTCCATGTCGCGGCGCTGGCCTACGGTCCGCTCAGCCTGGTCCAGCCGCTGGGCGCCCTTACGATCGTCTTCGCCCTCCCTATGGCAGCCCTCTTCGTGGGCCGCCGGGCCGGGCACACGGCCTGGCGCGGCGCCCTCATGGCCACGGTCGGACTCGCCGGGCTGCTCAGCCTGACGGTCGGCGCCGAATCCCAGGCGCTGGGCGGCGCCGAGCGATGGCTCCTCGCCGCGGGGACCTTCGGTGTGGTGGGCGGGCTGTTCACCGCCGCACATCTCCTGGGCCGCTCGGTGCTGCGCAGCATCGTGCTCGCCGCCGCGGCGGGTGTGTCGTTCGGCATCGCCTCGGTCTTCACCAAGACCGTGGCCGTGGAGTGGTCGCCGGACGCGCCGTTCGCCCAGTGGACCAGCCTGCTCGTCCTCTCGGCCCTGGCGGTGACCGGGCTGCTGCTCTCCCAGGCCTCCTATCGGGGCGCGGGCCTCGCGGCGCCGCTGGCCACGGTCACGGTCGTCAACCCGGTGGTCGCCGCCGCGGTGGGCCTCACGCTGTTCGGCGAGAGCTTCCGGTACGGAGCGGCCGGCACCGTCGCCGCGCTGATCTGTGGTGCGGTGGCGGCGGGCGGTCTGATCCAGCTCACGACGGACCGGCTGACAGCCTCCGACGACTCGCTCTCGGTGTCAGATGAACGGCTGGTGTCAGATCGCGACGCCCCGTGCCCTGAGGTAGGCCAGGGGGTCGATGTCGGAACCGTACCCGGGACCCGTGCGCACCTCGAAGTGGAGATGCGGTCCCGAGCTGTTGCCGGTCGATCCTGAACGGGCGATGCGCTGCCCGGAGTTGACCCGCTGGCCTTCGCGGACGGTGAGCGCGGACAGGTGCGCGTACTGGCTGTAGCGCCCGTCGTCGTGGCGGATGACGACCTCGTAGCCGTACGCGCCGCCCCAACCGGCGGAGACGACGCTGCCGGTGGCCACCGCCTTCACGGACGTGCCGGTGGGGACGGGGAAGTCGACTCCGGTGTGGTACCCGCTGGACCAGGAGGTGCCGGAGACGCGGTAGCGGGTGCCGATGGAGGCGGCGACGGGGGCGCTGAAGCGGTCGGCCTGGGGGGCGGGCCTCGCGGCCGGCTTGGTGACGGGCTTGGCAGCGGGTTTGGCCGCCGGCTTGGCGACGGGTTTGACGGCGGGCCTGGTGGCCGGCTGGGCCTGCGGGGCGGTGGGCGCTTGGGTGGCCTTCGGAGCCGGCTTGGCCGGAGTCGGCCGGGTCGTGGGCGGCTTGGCCGTGGCCGACTTCGCCGTGGGCGCGGGCTTGGCGACCGGGGGTTCCGCCGTGGGCGGCTTGACGGGGGCGGTGATCCGGAGGGTCAGCGTCTGGCCCGGGTGGATCAGGTCGGGGTCGCCGCCGACGACAGCCCGATTCGCCTCGTACAACCTTTGCCAGCCGCCCTTGACCCGCTCCTCCCTGGCGATCCGGGAGAGTGAGTCGCCGGGGGCGACGGTGTACATCTCGCGGATCGTCGGCACGGTGGTCGGGGTCGCGGCCGGAGGCTCGGCCGCGGGCGTCCGCTGGGCCTGCCCACTGCGCTGCGCCGTTGCGTCACGCTGCGCCGGTACGGACGCGGGTCGTACGCCCGCCCTCTCCGGCGCCTGCCCGAGTCCCGCCCGCGAGGAGCAGGTCGGCCAGGCTTCCGGACCCTGCCCCTTGAGGACCTTCTCCGCGATGGCGATCTGCTGGTCCTTGGAGGCGAGGTCGGCGCGGGGCGCGTAGTGCGTACCGCCGTACCGCTCCCAGGTGGACTGACTGAACTGCAACCCGCCGAAGTAGCCGTTGCCGGTGTTGATCCGCCAATTGGAGGAGGACTCGCAGGCGGCGACCTTCTCCCAGACGTCGAGCGAGGCGGCCTGCGCCGTCCCGGCGCCCACCAGCGGTAACGCCATTCCGGCGCCGCCCGCCGTGACGGTCAGCGAGGCGCGGTTGATCCGGCTCGGCTGGTACCGGCGGTGTCGTCCCCGTACGGCCATGGGCCCCCCTCGTACGCGTCAGCGGAAGCGCATCGGCAGTCGCCCAAGGTAAGGGAAGGTCACAGGCCGTGACAAGGGCCGGGGCGAAACCCCAAGTCCCTTGTGTCACCTACGAATCAGAGCGTGCGGGCCCCGGCTCGGGCTGAGGCTCGGGTCCCGGTACGGGAGCGGGCCCCGGGGGCTCCGGAACCGGGTTCGGGGGCGGCACGGGCGGCGGTTCCGGCACCGGGGTCGGCGGTGACGGCACCGGCCCCGGCGGCGGGATCGGCGAGGGCGGCACCGGATCGGGGTACGGGTGGGTCATGACGGGCCTCTCGGTCGACGGGGCCGTACGGCTCCAGGCTCTCCCGGAGCGTCTGCCCGCGCCCGCCGGGGCCATTCATCCGTGTCGGCGCACCGCCGTGGCCGCGGCGGCGAGGCCGAGGCGGGGGCTGGAGAGGACGGGAAGTGGGGTCGTGGTCCGATCGGCGGCGTCAGCCATGGACGCCTGGGCCAGGACGACGACGCCCCCGACGGTGGGGTCGATACGGTCCACGGCCGCGGCGACCGTGTCGAGATAGCCGTCCCGGTCGCCGGCCTCGAACCGCTCCCAGGCGCCGTCCACGACGAGCGTGGTGACGAACGAGGTCCTGTCTCCCGACTCCTCCCGGAGCAGGTCGAGCGTGGGCGCGAGGGTGGACTCCACGCTCGCGACCACCACGATCCGGTCCGACCCGACCGCCTCGGCAGCCATCGGACGGTCCACCCGCAGGACGGGCACGCCCAGTTCGACGGCGGTCCGCTCGGCGACGCCGCCGATGGTCGAGCACGTGCAGAGTACGGCGAGGGCGCCGTCCGCGACGGCCTCGGCGAGGGCGTCACGCACAGCGCCGGCCACGGCTTCAGGCCCCTCGACGCGGGCGCGTACGAGCAGGTCCTCGACGACGAGGTGACGCAGGTCGAGCTCCGGGTGGTGCCGGTCGCGCAGACCGTCGAAGACGGGCACGTGAACGGCGGAGGTGTGCAGCAGCGCGAGCGTCACCAGAGCTCCGGAGTGGCCTTGAGCTGCTGCTTGGCGGCGCGGACGACGTCCTCCGGGGGCACCGGCGCCTCATCGGGGTGCTTCTCGGCCCACTTGGCGGCGTACGGGCAGAGCGGCACGACGGGTACGCCCGCACGCGCTGCCATCCCGTAGAACTCCCGCACGAGCGACCCGGCGATGCCCTTGCCCTCGTTGCCCTCCTCCACGATCGTGTGGACGGCGACGAGGGCGTGGGGTTCGACGTCGAGGACGAAGTAGACGATCACGCCGACATAGGCGCCGTCCTCGAACGCCTCGAGGCGCCCCTTCTCCCGGTCGTCCCTGATCTCCGGATCGGCCATGCGATGCGTCTCCCTCGTACGGTTCAGGCGCCTGCCGGCACGGCGTGCGGGCTGCGCCGGGTGTCGCTCCCGGGCACCGGAGCGGAGGCGTCGGCCCCGAGCTCTATGATCCGGTTGTCCGCGTCCACATGCACCACGCGCGGCACGAGCGCGCGGGCCTCGGCGTCCTCGACCTGGGCGTAACTGATGAGGATCACAAGATCGCCGGGGTGGACCAGATGGGCGGCCGCCCCGTTGATCCCGATCACCCCGGACCCCCGCTCGCCCTCTATGACGTAGGTCTCCAGCCGCGCACCGTTGTCGATGTCGACGATGTGCACGAGCTCCCCGGGCAGCAGATCGGCCGCCTCCATGAGGTCGGCATCGACGGTGACGGAGCCGACGTAGTGCAGATCCGCCTGGGTCACGGTGGCCCGGTGGATCTTGGACTTGAACATTGTCCGAAACATGACGAAGCTCCCGATTTGTCTGCTCCCTGCCTGCTTTTTTGCAGGTCAAGGGCGGTGCCCGGAGCCTACTAGGATTCGCAGGTTCGGTCAGCTGTCCCCAGGTGTTTCAGGGCTCACATTGACCACTTGCCGACCTTCCTGACGCACCGCCAGGTCGGATCGGGAGGGCGATGCTCGCCCATCCGAACAGCGGTCGAACCGTGGTGGCTTCGGCAGCAACCTCATCCAACGCGTCCCCGTCCTGTGCTACTGAACTGAGCGTGGGACTGGAAGGGAAGGCTGACGATCCTCTTACGGATCCGTGACGCGCGGCCCGTCGAACACCTCGCCGGGACGGGGCGGCATAGCTTCGGGGCATGCGCGTACTTGTGACCGGTGGAGCGGGCTTCATCGGCTCGCACATCGTCGCCGAGCTGATCGGACGCGGGCACGACCCGGTGGTCTTCGACATGACGGAGGAAGGGCGGGACGTACGGGATCCTGCTCTCCCCATCGCTCACTGCCATGGCTCCAGGTTGTCACCCGGCTGGGCCCGGGTGTGGCACGGGTTCCCCCTCCTCCGGGATGGCGTCCGCGTTTCGTAAGGACTGGAAGGGCCGTTTCCCGCTACTCGGTTCCTACGGTGTGGAGGGTGACTTCATCTGCTTGCGCACCGCCCCGCGCGGACCTCGTGCTGCCGTGCCTCGACGAGGCCGAAGCCCTCCCCTGGGTGTTGGGGCGCGTGCCCGCCGGATGGCGGGCCATCGTCGTCGACAACGGGTCGACCGACGGCTCCGCGGAGATCGCCCGAAGTCTCGGGGCGACCGTCGTGCACGAGAGCCGACGTGGTTTCGGTGCGGCCTGTCACGCCGGGCTGCTCGCGGCGCGGGCCGACTTGGTCTGCTTCTGCGACTGCGACGCCTCCATGGACCCGGGGCTGCTCGCCCCGATGGCCGCACGGGTGGCGTCGGGTGAGGCCGACCTGCTGCTCGGCCGCCGCCGCCCGCAGGGCTTCGGCGCATGGCCCGCGCACGCCCGCGCCGGGAACCTGGCCCTCGTACGGATGCTGCGCCACCGCACCGGCCTGCGGCTCCACGACCTCGGCCCGATGCGGGTGGCGCGCCGGGAGGCGCTGCTCGGGCTGGAGCTGACCGACCGGCGCAGTGGCTATCCGCTCCAAATGGTGGTGCGCGCCGCGGACGAGGGCTGGCGGGTCTCCGAGACGGACGTCCCATACCTGCCCCGCTCCGGGAAGTCCAAGGTCACCGGGACCTGGCGGGGCACCTGGCACGCCGTCCGCGACATGCGCCGGGTCCTGGCCGAGCCGCCCGGCACACGGTCCGTCGCGGCCGGGGAGGTCTCCGTATGAGCACCCTCCTCGTCATCGCCAAGGCGCCGGTTGCGGGTCGGGTCAAGACGCGCCTCACCCCGCACTTCACCCCGCAGCAGGCGGCCGATCTGGCACGCGCCGCACTCGAGGACACCCTTGCAGCCGTGCTCGCCACTCCGGCCGGGCACCGCGTCCTGGTGCTCGACGGGCGACCAGGGTCCTGGGTGCCCGAGGGCATCGAAGTCGTTCCGCAGACCGCGGGCGGCCTCGACGTCCGACTGGCCGCGGCCTTCTCCCACGTCGACGGACCCGCCCTGCTCATCGGCATGGACACGCCCCAGGTCACCCCGGATCTCCTCGCCCAGGGCCTCGACTTCAGCGAGACCGACGCCTGGTTCGGTCCCGCCGACGACGGCGGGTTCTGGGCGCTCGGCCTGGCCGAGCCCGACCCGGCGCTGCTCCTCGGTGTCCCCATGTCGGTGGCTCGCACCGGGCGGGAGCAACGCCGACGGCTGACCGCGTCCGGGCGCGCGGTACGGGACCTGCCCGAGCTGTGCGACGTGGACACCCCGGCCGACGCGGCACAGGTCGCGGCCGCCATACCCGGCACACGCTTCGCCACCCTCCACGGTGGCCTCTGCGCGGTGACGCGATGACCACTCAGCTGACCGAGCCCGCCCTCGCCTGGCGTGCCGACCCGTACGCCGAGGCGCTCCGCTCCGGCCGGGGCCCGCTCTACCTGCGCCGAGGCGACGGCTGGCTGCTGCCCCTGGAGGTCGAGCGATGGTGCGCCGAACCCGACGCGGCCGACGCCACCGTCCTCGACCGCTGCGACGGCCCTGTCCTGGACATCGGCTGCGGACCCGGCCGCCTCGTCACCGCCCTCGCCGCACGCGGACACCGCGCTCTGGGTGTGGATGTCACCCCGGAAGCGGTGGCCCGCACGGTCCGCGCGGGAGGCAGCGCCCTGTGCAGATCGGTCTTCGATCCCCTGCCTCGTGAGGGCCGCTGGGACACCGTGCTGCTCATCGACGGCAACATCGGCATCGGAGGCGATCCGGCCGCCCTGCTGCGCCGCGCCGCGCGACTGGCCTCACCGACCGGCTCCCTGCTGGTCGAGGTGGCCACCACCGAGGTCGACGAACGCGTCGAGGTCCACGTCGACGACGGCCACGGCGGCCGCGGAGCGCCCTTCCGGTGGGCCCGGCTCGGCACTCGGGCCCTGTGCGCCGAGGCCCCGGAGGCCGGCTGGACCCGCGCCCTCACCTGGCAGACCGCGGGCCGCAGCTTCGTGGGCCTACGCCGCTGACGACGCGACGTAGGGGGCCGACGCCGGACACGCGTCGGCCCCCTTCTCCATCGGCCCCCGGCTCACCGCCGCCGAGCCGCCTGTCGCAGGCATGCGCGCACCGCGACGTACGCGACCGTGATCACGGCGACGGCCGCCATCGCGAGAAGCCAGTTCCGCGCGTAGTCCAGCGGCAGAACCGTCGCGTTGGCCACGCCTTCGGGGCGCAGGAGCGGCGGCAGGGCGATGGCCGTCAGCGAGCCCGCGACGATCAGCGCGGCGCGCGGAACTCCACGCAGACGCAGACCCGCCGCCGCGGCGAGCGCGGCGATCGCGAAGACGAGCGGGGCGATCAGCCCGTCGTGCACGAGGACCCCACCCGCGAGCCACACGCCGATCCGCCACGGCTCGGGTTGCTCCAGCACCAGGGCACCGCCGAGGGCCATCAGGACGATGCCACAGCCGCCCAGCACGTACCGGAACACCATCACAGCACCTCCAGTCGGCCGACCCACTTGGTCTGGAGCACTCCGGGCCGGTTCGGGGCGATGATCCGCGCCGGGTAGCCGTGGTCCAGGGACAGGACTTCGCCGTTCAGGCCCAACGCCAGCAGCGTGAGCGGGTCCTGGACGTACATGCGGCCCATCTCCATCACCCGGTACGCGCCCGCCCTCTCCAGTGACACCACCCGACACCGTGCCCCCGGGCCGCCCCCCGCCCCGTCCAGCAGGTCGCGCACCCGTACCCCCGTCCAGCGAGCGGACTTGCTCCAGCCCTCGACGCATGCGATGGGCAGGCTCACCTCGTACTGCGGCATCGCGTGCAGTTCCTCCAGAGTGAGCCGGTACGGGCGCGGCCCGGCGACGGTCAACCGCCAGTCGGTCAGCGACGCCGCGGTGACGCGTGCCGCGGCGGCCGTGCGGTTGACCGGCAGTCCCTGCGGCCCGTGGTCCGGACTGCGCGGGCCGAACAGCTCCAGCGGACCGAGCGCGGTGACGGACTGGCCGACGGTCGTCAGCGTGACGGCGCCGACTCCGGCCGCGACGGCCGCCAGCAGCTGGCGGCGGTCCGGTCCGTCGGCGGCGGGGAGGGCGAGGGTGCCGGGTGAGCGGCGGGTGAAGTGGTCCCGGATCCGCGGCCATTGAACGGCGACGTGGATCAGCATCGCCCCCACCAGGAGCCAGCCGACGGCGTAATGCACGGGCACGAAGGAGAACGGCCACGGGTACCACTGGAAGGTGTTCAGCAGCCCGGTGAACAGCTCGAAGATCCCCGCGGCGACGAGCACGGCCACCGAGAGGCGTTCCAGCGCGTGCCGGACCGACCGGACCGGAGGCCACGCGAAGAGCCTGGGGTAGACCGCCCACAACTTGGCCGACAGCAGCGGGATCGCGGCGATGCCGGAGGTCACATGCAGCCCCTGGGTGAGCCGGTACCCCCAATACGGGCGGCTCGGCAGCCGGTCGGCGAGCCAGGCGGGCGGGTGCTGGAGGTAGTGGCTGAGCACGCCGGTCGCGAAACAGACGACGATGGCAAGCCCGAGCCAGCGGCCGATCGCGGTCGCGGTACGGGCATCATGCAGACGCGCCTTGAAGGTGATCGGCGGTCCAGGAGGCGGAGTGAAGCGCATGAGCCCATGACACCCCCGGCAAGGCCCCCGTGGGTGGTCGGAACACCTTACGAAACACGGACGCGCGGGGCGCCCGACCCCACTTCCAGGACCGTTCCTGGAACGCTGCGGACGTGAACCCGCGCACCGCCCTCACCGCCACGGCCCTCGCCGCACTCACCACCGTCCTCGTCCTCACCATCCGGTACGACGGCTACTTCGCCGACCCCGGCGGACTGTTCTGGTGGTACGCGGCCTGCTGGGTACTGTTCGCCGGCGCTCTGCTCGCGCTGCGCCGGGTTCCGTCCTCCCATGTCCTACCCCTGCTCGTGGCCGGGGCGATCGCCGTCACGGTGACCGGACTGGTGGCGCCGCCCCGGACCAGCACCGACTCGTACCGCTACGCCTGGGACGGCCGCGTCCAGTCGGCCGGCGTCTCCCCGTACGACCATGCTCCGCAGGACCCGGAGCTGGTCCGGCTGCGTGACTCGTGGCTCTTTCCCACGGGGGCGGCCTGCACCCGCCCGGACCGTGCCCGCATCCCCCCTACCGGACGGGTACGGCAATGCACGCGTCTCAACCGGCCCGCCGTGCACACCATCTACCCGCCCGTCGCCGAGGCGTACTTCCTGACCGTCGACCAGCTCTCCCCGGAGGGGGCCCGGCACAAGCCGCTCCAGATCGGCTCCGGTCTGATCTCCCTGGGCGTGACCGGTGCGGTGCTGCTGATCCTGCGCCGGCGGGGCATTGACCTGCGCCGGGCCGCGTACTGGGCGTGGTGCCCCGTCGTGCCCATCGAAGCGGTCAACAACGCGCACGTGGACGTCCTCGGGGCGCTGTTGGCCGTGATCGGACTCGGACTCGTCGCCGTCCTTCCTGATCGCCGGTCGGCCGGCGGGCTGGTCCTCGGCGCCGCCATCGCCACCAAGCTCATGCCCGCCGTCGTCCTGCCTGGCGCGCTGTCAGGAGTCCGCCGCGTCCGCGACGCGGCCGCCGTGCTGCTGCCCGCCGCCGCGTTCACCGCGCTCGCCTACCTCCCGTACGTCCTCATCTCGGACGGTTCCGTCTTCGGCTACCTCGGCGGCTATGTGGAGGAGGAAGGCTACGACGACCCCGCGGACGGACCCCGGTACGCGCTGCTCCGCCTGGTCCTGCCCGACAGCTGGGCGCTCCCCGTGGTCCTCGTCGTCATGGCGGGCGTGTCCCTGTACGTGATGTGGCGCGGTGACCCGCACCGGCCATGGAGCGGCGCACTCCTGGTCACCGGCTGGGCCTTCGCCCTCCTCACGCCCGGCTACTCCTGGTACGCCCTGCTCCTGGTCGCCCTCGTCGCATTGGACGGACGCTGGGAATGGCTCGGCGTCGCCCTGGCCGGCCCGGCCGTCTACGTCTTCGGCCGGGTCTTCGACCACCGGGAGCCGACGGCCGCGACCGCGTACGGTCTCGCGGCCCTCCTCGTCCTCGCGGCCGCTGCCGTGCGGCGGCGCCGCGGAACCGGAACGAGTCAGCCCGAAGACGTCTCCATCCAGGCATCGGGGCCGGGCTCGCCGCCCTCGGCCCGGACCGCGAGCCGGCCGACGTAGTGGCGCCAGCCCTCGGCGTGCGCGGCGCATGCCTCCGGGGAGGGGAGTCCGCTGTGGACCAGGCGCAGCAAGGTGCCCTCGGCCGTGGGCTCCAGGGTGATCTCCACCGTGCTGGATCCGGGCGGGACGGGCATGGGGCCTGTCTCCCAGCCCCAGGTGAAGACGAGCCGCTTGGGCGGGTCGACGGCGAGGAAGCGGCCGGAGGCGATGTTCTCGCCGGTGACGCGGGTGCGGTACGCGCCGCCGGGCTCGAAGGAGAAGGTGCCGTCGGCGCCCATCCAGGACAGCCACTTCTCGCGGTCGGTGAAGAAGCCGAAGACGGTCTCGGGGCGGGCGGCGATGTGCCGCTCCAGGGTGACGCTGTCCGTGGCACACGGAGGTGTCGTCATGAGTGCTTCTCGTTCCGTTCGGCCTCTTCGGCGAGCCGGGCCAGGGTGTCGAGCTTCGTGGTCCACATGGCCTGGAGGTAGTCGGCGAGTGGGCCCAGCGCCTACCGGTCGGCGCGGTAGAACCGCTTGGTTCCGTCCTTGCGCAGCGTAACGAGACCGACATCGCCGGCGACCGGGCCACGGTCCTGGAGGCGCTCAACACCCACGACGGCCTCACCGGCTGGTGGACGAAAGACGTGAACCGCAAGGACGAGGTCCTCTTCTTCAACTTCCCGGGCATCCCCGAGCCCTTCCAGCTCCGCCGCGAGCAGGCCGACGAGGACGCCGTCGTCTGGGTGAACATCGGCGCCTTCCCGCCCCACTGGGCCGGCACCACCATCACGTGGAACCTCTCCGACGCCCCCGGAGGCGGTACCCGCGTCGCCTTCTCCCACTCCGGCTTCCCGGACGGCGAGGCCGAGCTCCCGATGATCAGCGAGACCTGGGGCACCCTGATGACCCGCCTGAAGGACTACGCCGAAACGGGCAAGGCCAACCCGTTCTTCACCACCTGAGGATCCCGATGAAGGTCGACGTCCTGACCGAGACGGTGATCGCCGTATCGTGCGACCGGGTCGCCGCCTACGCGGCCGACCCCGCGCACGCCCCGGAGTGGTACGCCAACATCGACTCCGTCGCATGGCAGACCCCGCCGCCCGTCGCGATCGGCTCCCGCATCGCGTTCACCGCCCGCTTCCTCGGCCGGCGCCTCACCTACACCTACGAGATCACCGTTTACGAGCCGGGCCGGAGGCTGGTGATGCGTACCAGCGAGGGCCCCTTCCCCATGGAGACCACCTACACGTGGGAACCGCACGGGGAAGCCGGCGACCGCACCCGCATGACACTGCGGAACCGGGGCGAGCCCAGCGGCTTCGCCGCACTCGCCGCCCCCGCGATGGCGTCCGCGATGCGCCGCGCCCAGAGCAAGGACCTGGCACGCCTCAAGGCGCTGCTGGACCGGCAGGTCTGAGGCCGGCCATCTGGCCTCGATCACCCGTCACTTGGGCGGCAGTGTGCTCGCGAAACCCACGGCCGTCGTAATCCAGTGGTCGAGGACCTGATCCTCCGCGAGCGCGGGGCCGCCGATGGTCACCCAGCCGCGCATCGGCTTGCCGGTGAAGTCCATCGGGCGGGCCTCCGGGCGGGCCAGGGCCACCTCGGCGTGCTCGGGGCCCACCCGGGCGATCAGCTCGTCGCCGACCACGCCCACGGTCATGTTCCCGCCGAGCAGGAAGGCCAGGCCGCCGAACATGCGCTTCTCGGTGAGGTCCGGCCGCTCACCGAGCCCTTCCCGGAGCCGCTGGGCCAGCCCTTCGTCATACGTCATGGAACCCACTCTTCCGCACCACCCGACGACGCGCCGTGCGGGAGAGGCAGTCGGCCGACCGGCACCGCTCGGGTCTCGAGCCGCCGGCCCTCGCCGTCACCGCGCGGCTTCGCGCGCTCGTCGCTCGCGTCGTGCCGATCGTCGTCGAGGCGCCGATTCATGCCACCTTCGGACGAG
The DNA here is from genome assembly GCF_036237275.1 of Streptomyces sp. NBC_01353. Classification (GTDB taxonomy): domain Bacteria; phylum Actinomycetota; class Actinomycetes; order Streptomycetales; family Streptomycetaceae; genus Streptomyces. The sequence continues at coordinate 1,283,808 of NZ_CP108352.1, forward strand.
GAGCGTCGCTGCCGAGACGACGAAGAGCGCAGCTGTGATCAGCAGCCAGCGCTCCAGGAACCCGTCGGCCGGGAGCCCCGTGTACGCGGTGTAGCGGTCGACCCGGCCCAGGATCAGCGGCCACCAGACCAGCAGCAGAAGCCCCGATACGAAAACCGGAACACGGACGTAGTTGACGCTCGGCCTCGGCGGCCCCTCCCCCGCACCTGCCTTCTCCCCGAACAGGCGCTGCGCGGCCCGGTCGGTCACCGCATAGAAGGGGAGCAGGACGAGGTCGTGGAGGAGTGCCGCACCGACGAACCACAGGGCCACGCCCAGGGTGTCCCCCTTGAGCAGCCGGACGCCGGCGTACGCGGCGAGCGCGAAGGAGGCCAGCACGAGGAGCAGGTGGAGCGGGGAAGCTCCGTAGCGGCGGCGGAAGGCGGCCATGGGGCTCATGCCGACTCTCCGAAGGTGATCCGGGTGACCCATTTGGTGTTGTGGACGCCGGGCGCGCCCGGGACGATCACGCGGGCCGGGTAGCCGTGGTCCCGCGAGAGCACGGCTCCGTTGACGCGTACGGCCAGAAGTGAACGCCGGTCGCGTACCTGGTTGTCCCTCAGGACGACGGAGCTGAACGCCCCTCCCCGCTGTACCGATTCCACCAGGGCCCGCGGGGTGTCCGTGCCACGCCCGACCAGTGCGGCCAAGTCCGTGAGCCGAACGCCGCTCCACAGCTGGTCGGGGGTCGACCAGCCCTCGACGCAGGCGATGGGCAACGCCGCTTCGTGCTGCTCCATGGCCAGGAGCGCATCTCGGGTCAGCACGACCTGGCGGCCCGCGCCGCGTACGGTCAGCCGCCAGGCGCGGCCGATGTCGCTGGGCCGGATCCCCACGGATGCCGCGGTCTTGTTGATCTGGAAACCGTTCGGTCCTGGGCCGGGATCCCTGCCGTGCGGGGCAAGCAGCGCCGTCTGGCGCCACCAGCCGCCCACGCTCTGCCCGGCGGTCACCACGAACAGCGCCAGGGACCCCAGTCCGACCATGCCCAGGGCGCCCCGCCGTGAGATGGTCGGCGGCGCCGGCCGGGGCGACGCAAGGCCGGTTGCCTCCTCCGTACCGGCTTCCGGCAGCTCGCGTCCGTACCTCACCGCGCGCAGGGCACGCGGCAGTCGGAAGGCCACGTGCACGACGAAGGCGCCGATGAACACCCACGCCCCGTAGAAGTGGAGGACGTAGAAGGAGCCCGGGAAGATGTAGTGCAACTGCACATTGAGGATGCCTGTGGCGAACTCGAAGCCGGCGCCGCCCACCAGCAGGAGCAAGGACAGGCGCTCGATGCCGTGGCTGACCGACCGTACGGGCGGCCACTGGAACAGCTTGGGGATGACCGACCACAACTTCGCCAGCAGGACCGGCACGAGGACGACGCCCAGGACCACGTGTACGCCCTGGTTCACCCGGTAGAGCCAGTACGGCGAGGTCGGCCAGGAGAACAGGTAGAAGCCGAGCCACCCCTTGTCCGGCGTCTGGTCGTTGACCGGCGACAGATCCGGGTTGTACGCGGCGTACGACAGCAGGCCCGTGACGAACAGCAGCGTGATGCCGACCAGCAGGACGAGTCCGAGCACAGCGGTCAGCCACAGCCCCCGCAGCGGGCTGCGCCAGAACTCCGGCCGCGTCGGCCCCGGCGGCGGCCCCGACACGGCAGCCCACAGACGCGTCACCGGAGCCGGCCGCTTCGCAGGCTCCGACGGCACCCGGGATGGGGGCTCGGGCCGATTCCGCTCGCCGTCGCTCGCCTCCACCGGCACACCTCCGCACACTCGCCGATCGTCGGAGACGAACATCCCGCACCGGAAACCGGGCCGAGCCCGTGACACGCCCACCCGAGGCCGCCCAGTGCCTCCCATGGGCGCCGTACAACGCCGATGCACCTCACCTGCGTGGCGTCCCAGCGACCGGTCACCCCTGACCGGCGTCCGCAACTCCCTCCGCGCCGGCCTTCACGTGGTCAAGGCTCCACGCGACCGCTGTGGTTCACAGCTTGAGGCGCCGATAGGCAGCGCGAGCGTGGATGAGTCGGGCGATCGCCGTTCCGATGCCTGCTGCCGCGAGGAGGCAGGCCAGGCGTCCGAGGTCGTAGGGGGCTGCCCAGGTGAGCCGGCCCATGGGCGGCGTGGCGAAGGCCTTGAGGATGAGCCAGCAGGCCACGGCGGTGCCGGGTGCAGCGACAAAGCGGGCCCCTGTGCTCACCAGAGCCACCAACAGGGACAGCGCCATGAGATCGAGAGTGGCATCGCCTTGTTGGTCGAGGAAGTTGAAGGCGGTAACCAGGGCCAGGGCCGCAAGGGAGGTCACGGCCCAGACCGACGGCGTGGTGACGGGGTCGGGTACGGGACGAACGCCGAAGCTGATCCTCTTCCACTGGAGCATGCGCGCCTCCTCCCCTCTTGGCTTCCCGCCGTTGGGGCCTGTGCAATGGTGCGCCAGGCGCGTCGCCCACCTCGCCGACGTCACCGCCGTCACCGACCCGAACGGCAAGACGGTGGTCCACCGGGTGACCGGTGAGCTGTTTGTTCTTCGTTTCGTCCAACGACCTGGTCGGCCGGTTCGCGTACGCCGCCGAACCCGGACAAGGTCGTCATCGACCTGTCCGCCGCGCACATCTGGGACGCCTCTTCCGTGGCCACCCTCGACGCCATCGAGACGAAGTACGCCCAGCGCGACAAGACCGTTGAGATCACCGGCCCAACGACCCCAGCGCAGACCTCCAAAGCAAGCTGACCGGCGAGCTCACCAGCCACTGACCGGAGGCGAGCACGCCCGCACAAAGGATCCCTGGCCTTCGAGGGCCGGGGTCCTTGATTCCTCCCAGCATGGCCCTCGACGCCGAGTGGTTCCGTAATGGCGTGGGCTCGATTCCCGTCACCCCCTGAACGACCGCGCCGACGACTGTGCCGGGAACACGTGAGCAGCTCGCCGGCCGGGACGGGCCACACTCGGCGGGAGGATGACCGGCGCGGCTCGAGAAGGGGCCGGCAAGGCGTGCCTCGTGTGAGGTGGCAGCGCTCCCGCGGGTGGGTCCCAGCCACCGGTCCGGCGAGCAACACTGTGAGTAGGCGGACATCGGACTGATCCGATCGCCGCGAGCGCCCGAAGGGCCTGCGGCTCGGCGGGGAACCGCCTGCTTCAGCCATGGGAGACGGCGATGAACGGCTCGGTTCGGATCGGACGAGTTCTCGGCGTGCCGCTGCGCATTCACTGGACCGTGCCCCTGCTCGTGGTCCTCTTCGGATACAGCCTGGGAAGCCAGACGCTCCCCGTCTGGCTTCCGGACCGGTCGAACGCCACGTACACGGTCGCCGGCCTGGTGGGGGCCCTGCTCCTCATCGGAAGCCTGCTGGCTCATGAGGCCGCGCACGCGTTCATCGCCCGGAGGAAGGACATCCCTGTCCAGGACGTCACGCTCTGGGCGCTGGGCGGGATGACGCAGATGGGCAAGCCGCGCACGGCCGGCGCGGCCTTCCTGGTAGCCGTCGGCGGGCCGCTCACCAGCCTTGTCGTCGGCGCGGTGGCGCTCGGGGCAGGCGTCGGGGTGAACGCGCTGTTCGGCTGGGCGGTGCCGGCCGCGGTCCTGGTGTGGCTGGCGTGGGTGAACTTCCTGCTGGGTGTCTTCAATCTGCTGCCCGCTGCGCCGCTGGACGGGGGACGTGTGGTGCAGTCGGTGATCTGGTGGCGAACCGGAGACCGGGACCGGGCCGAACGAGCGGCCGCACGCAGTGGCCAGGTACTCGGCTTCCTGCTGATCGCCGGCGGTTGGGTCTCCGTCCTGCGCGGCGCACTGGGCGGCCTGTGGCTGATGATCATCGGCTTCTTCGTCCTGATCGTCGCCGGCGCGGAGCGACGGCAGGCCGGAATGGCCTCAGCCCTGCACGGGGTACGAGCGGCCGACGCCATGTCGAGCCCCGTGGAGACCTGCCCCGACTGGCCCACCGTTGAACGCTGCGTCGACGACGTGGCGATGCGGGCCCGCCATGCCGCCCTGCCCCTGATCGACTTCGAAGGTCGCCCCAGCGGCCTGGTCGACCTTTCGCAGTTCGCGAGGATCCCCGTGACGCAGCGCAACGAACTGCGCGTTCGTGATGTGGCGACCCCGCTGTCGCAGTGCACCACCTGCGCGCCGGACGACCTCCTGGAAGATGTACTCGAAAAGGCCCGCCCGAGCAGGAGCGGCATACGGATCCTCGTCGCCGACGGCCGGCTCCTGGTGGGCATCATCACCGCACGCGACATCGCCCGCCTCGTCCAGCGCCACTCACTGCGCGGTACGAACGGCGCTCCGAACAACGGATGAACCCGGGTGCTCGTCAACCGGTGGCGCGCGCCTCCGCCGGCACCACCGACTGCGGCGGCGAGCATGGTTTCTCCCGCCCCCGTATCCCGCGCATTCCGTTCCCTTCCCTCGCTGATCCGGGGGCGGCAGTGCCCTTCCTCACGGGTCACGAGCCCGATCAGTGGGATGTTCCGCGAGCTGGCCCTGGACGCGGAGAAGATCGCGCGCGGGATCGCACATCAGCGTGCCTGGTCCGCGCGCCGCCGCGAGGCGCGGCGGCGGGCGGACTGACCGGTCAGGCGACGGTCAGGCGGCGCAGTCGTACTGCTTGGTCAGGTTCTCGGCGGCCTCGACGAGGATGGTGCGCGAGTCCTTCATGAGGGACGCGTAGTTCCAGTCCCGTCCCACGATGGCCACCGGCGACACCGTGAGGGACACCGTGATGTACCGCGCGTCCGGTCTCCTCATCTTCTTCGCGCACCCGTCCGGCAGCTGGACCTCGCTCTCCCGCTGGCCCACCCAGCCCGTGAGGCCCTCCCCGATGTGGGCGGAGCCCTCCGGGGGATCGCTCAGCGTATTGCTGTAGTCCACATCCAGGGAGTACTGGACCCGCATGGTGTCACCCCCCGGGTTCGCCCGATTGACGGAGCAGGTGGTGAAGAAGATCGGGTCCGCCTCCCTGGCTTCGGATCCCGAGCTGTTCTCCCTTACGAGGACAGCCCCTCCCTTGCCGTCCTCGAGCAGAGCCGCGGTCTTCTCCGTCAGCATCCCAAGACACAGGTTCTGCTCCCGCAGCTTCTTGAGCTCCGTCGGCCACAGGTTGATCGCCGTGACGACAGCCGCCGCAACGACAAGCACGGCGGGCAGAAGTAGGTACTTCCTGTTCACTACGGCTGTCCCATCTTCATCTGGGCGTCCTGGATGCCGTTCTGGTACCACTGCTCGGCGGTCGGCTGAAGGCCGTCCTCGTACTCGCCCGGGCTCACGTCCAGCTCCGTCTTCGGGTCGAGTCCCTTCTCCGTCGCCATCTTCCGCATCATGGCGTACATCTGGTTCTCGCCGTTCTCGAAGTGGTCAACCATGTTGTTGCGAGTCGCCGCGTCGACCTTGGAGTTGAGTTCGTTCATGTACGCGGCCGTGCCGACGTCGACCGAGCGCTGGATCGCGTCACCGGCGATGGGAATGGCCGTGAAGGGTGCGCCGATGACGTGGTAGTTCATCATCTTGTTCCAGCCGTTGGCGTCCTTCTCTGCCTGGCCGAGGTCGTAGATGACGTCGCCCCGCACGCCGTCGAGATGGCCGAGTACGGACGCCGACTGCTTGACCCAGGCGCGCAGCTCGGGGTCTTCCTTGCGGTACGAGTCCTCGGGGAAGCGGTTCAGCCCCTCGCCGATGACCACGGTCTGCGAGTGATGCATGACGCCGAACGCCTTGGGGTCCTCGGCGACACCGCGCATGAGCCGGGTGAGGTCGCCCCGCTCGATCGTGAGGTTGTTGAACTCGGTGGGCCCGTCCATGTTCTTGCCGAGGATCTGGTGCACGTCGGAGGCGTAGTCCCCGATCATGTTGCCCATGCTCGTGCGCATGGCCACGGGCACGGGGCTCTGATTCCCGTGGTGGTCCTCGCCGGTGTACTCCTTGGCGATCCGCTCGAAGATCGCGGTCTCCGCGCGGTCGTGGTGCGCGGGGACGCCGTGCAGCGGGCTGCCCGGCTCACGGCCGGTGGCCGCGGCCTCCAGGGCGGCGCCGAACTCGGTGCGGGCCGAGGTGCGCTGTGTCTCCTCGGGCATCTTGAACTCGACGTCTCCGCCGGGCCACTTGCGGTCCTCGAGGAAATACTTGAGGTTGTCCGTGGTGTTCGGGTCGAAGTAGTGGGTGGCGGCGGAGGGGTTGCGGCTCATGGCGTTCATCAGACCCTTCATCGGGTCCTCCTGCGTGCCCTGCCAATGCTTCAGGTGGCCGTCGTAGGCGTCGTCGTTGCCCGTCTCCCACTCACGGATGGTGTCGCCGACCTCGGTCAGGAAGGCTTCGCTGTAGCGCGGGTCGTCCTTGTCCTTGTCGTACGGGGAGGCATTCTTGTCGTTCGGGTCGTACGCCTTGTCGCCGGCGTCGGCGGCCATCAGGTCGGTGAGGTCCTTCAGACCCGCTGCGCCGCCCCCGATGTATCCGGGGTGCCGGTTGGAGAGGCCGTTGCCGTCGCGGGCCGTGGTGATGAGCTTGTCGGTCCAGGCCGAAGTGACGCCGCCGGGGGAACCGATCGAGGAATCGGGGCCGGTGGCGGTGGCGAGGGAGCCGGACAGTGCCTTGTAGAGGCGGGCGTCGGTGCCGGAGAGCTGACCGTCACGGCCGCCGGACTCCAGGCTGCCGGCGAGCAGCAGCACCGCCTCCTGCTGGTCGCGGCCCCGGTAGCTGAGGTTCGTCATGAGCTGCTCGGCGAAGGCCGGCGAGTCCTTGCCGCCCTCGGCCAACGTCAGCAGCCGCTCGCGCTCCTTGTCGTCGAGGTGCTCCCAGCGGGCATACAGCTTGGCGGCCTCGCGGCCGTTCTCGGCCTGCTGCTGCTCCTCCGCGCGCATCTTCTTCGCGTCGGCAACGCCGCCGAGATCCGTGCTGCCGAAGTCGTTGGGATGGTTCTTGATCAGGGCGCGCAGGCCCCAGGCACACAGCTCGTCCGCTTCGGCGGCACGCTTGAGAATGCCCTCCAGCTTCTCGCGCAGGGCGTTGAACTGTGCCTCGGTGGCCACGTTCTCGGTGCTGTCCTTCGACCGGCGGTCGGGATGGACGCTGTGGCTGAGCACCCCGTTGGGGTAGATGGTGATGCCCGGCGGCGGGTTCTCGTAGGCGGCTTTGAGGTCGCTCTGGGCGGTCTTGAGCAGGGTGTCCGCGTCCTTGAGGAGGTCGCGTACGGACTCGGCCTCGGTGACGGCGTCGCTGAACTCTTTGGCCGTTTTGGTGACGAACTCCTTGGTGACGCTGGCGTTCTCGCCCTTCCAGGTGGACTTGTCGGCCTTGGACTTCATGGCCTTGGCGTCGGTCTGGAGTGACGTCAGCTTGGTGATCATCTCGGTCCACTGCGTGACCGCGGTGTCGAGCGGGCCGAACTTGGCGTTGAGGAGCTGCTCGAAGGAAGGCATGGCGGCGGCTCCTTACCGGAAGTACTTGTTGATCTGCGAGGCGGACACGGCGCCGTCCTTGCCGGGCGCCACGGGGCCGATGATGCGCATCTGCGTCTGGATCCAGTCGTCGTCCGCGTTGCGGGACGCCTTGGTGTGGTCCAGGTGGTTGGAGATGTGCGCGCATGCCTGGAGGAGGGTCTTCACCTGCTTCTCCCAGGTCTGGTTCACCTCGGTGAGGGCGGAACCGCAGTCGAAGCCGTCGCCCTTCAGGCTCGTCCCGGCGCTCTCGCTCGCCGAGCTTGCGTGCTTACCGCCCGGCTCCAGGCCGTTGAACAGACCGTAGGCGGCATGGCCGATGTCACCGAGCTCGTCGTCCTCCACCACATAGTCGGCGGAACCCGGGCTTCGGCGTGGAACCGCCCGTGCTGTCGGCCTTGTTCAGGCGCATGGCGACACTCTTCGCCGCACCCCACTCGTCGTCGAACGGCATCGTCGACACCCCCGTGTCGTGAGAAATTGGCTCACGCAAAGCTATCCGCTTGATCGTCAACCCGCCATAGGCGATCGATCACTTGCACGGGTTCTTGATGTGGATCTCGTTGCCTCCGCACATTCGCGATCAACACCGTCCTGTCCACCTGCTCGACTTCAGAGGGCCTGCGGCAAGGCCTGGCGGAGTGTTGTGACCGACAGCGGCAATGTTGTCGCCCCCGTCTGCCTGAGGCTGGGGGATGGTGTCACCTTCCTCCAGGTCGGTCCGGGGAGGCGGGGGAGGAATGGACCAAGGCCGTCATCGACATCACCGACGCCCACGGGGAACGCCTCTACAAGGAAGTCACCCGTGAGGACGTCGAGAACGCCTCGTCGCGAGCCCGCGCCGAGGCCGGGGCGCCGATCGTCATCCTCTGGCCCTCGTGCGCTGGAGTCATTACGTTCCGCGAGCAGGAACAGGACTGCAGCGGCGGCGATGAAGCCGAGGCCCACGTTCATGCAGGCCATGACCGTCTCGTAGGAGGCGTCGGCGGTCCGGGGGATGCCGTTGACGAGCAAGAGGGCGCAGAGGCATTCAGGCGGAGCTCCGGGCACAGGAGCGAGCCCTGGTGGCTCTCACTCGAAGTTGTCACGCGCCAGGCGGAGCGCGAGCTCTTGGAGGATCAGTTCGGTGTGCGGCCCCGAGTCCGTCTCGTCGTAGGCGTCGGCGACCGCCGAGAAGGCGAGGATGAAGCCATTGACCAGGGCACTGAGGGGCTCGGAGAGCTGAGCGAGCACCGCCAGGCTGGCTTCCTCCGCGCTCGCGTCCGCCGGCACGGCGAACTGCGCGGGAATCACCTCGCCGAGCAGGTCCGATGCGACGCCCACGTCGACCCCGCCCCGCAGAGCCGTCAACGCTGCGATGGCCTTGATCTTGATCTCGTTCTCCGTCACGCACAGAGCCTAGGAGCCGGCGAGGGTGCGACGACGCATTCCACCCCGACCAGATCCGCACCCGGCCGCGAGGGAGCCGCCTCAAGGCCATCGAGCGACAGACACGAGTGGCATGAAAGCCTCACCCTCCACCCTCACAGATGCTTGGCGCAGCCCGTCTCCTTCCGCCGCGACGGGACCTCAAGGCGAAGTGGACAGTCAACGCTGCGGCTCCGAGAGGTGCCAACGGGGGTGCCGAGGCGTTCATCGAAGAACGACCTCCAGCGAGCGCATTGGGTCAGGGGGTGTTCTCCGCAGCCGAAGCGCCGGGGGCTGGGGCCTCCAGGCGGACTATGACGACAGGGCAGGACGCGTGGACAGCGCACTGCTGGCTGACGGACCCCAGCAGCAGGCTGGCGAAGCCGCCCCGCCCCCGGCTCCCCACGACCAGCAACTCGGCACCGACGGATGCTCCGATCAGCACCTTGGCGGGGTTGCCCCTGACCACGTGTTCCACCATCGGCACCTCACCGCCCTGGGGAAGCACGGCTCTGAGCTCGTCCGACAGGGCTTGCCGGGCCTGCTCCTCGTCGAAGTCGGCGTCCACCGCGGGAGCGGACCATGCCGTAGCTCCGGGCACGTCATAGGCCGCCACCGCGTCCACGGTCGCCCCGATCAGCCGCGCATGTCGCACCGCCCACCGCAATGCCTCTTGTGAGGCCGGCGAGCCGTCGACACCTACAACCACGTGGGGACTCTGATCATTGCGGATGGTCATGGCTACGTCCCTCCTCGTTCAGTGCCGCCTGCGGTTGGCGGCGGGTGTCAGTCAGCCTGGTCAGCGACGACGGCGCGGCGGATGACGGGTTCCGGGGCCGGTACGGGACCGGGCAGAGGGCCGGGCTGCGGGTGCGGCTCGGGTCGTGGGGCGGGTGGCGGCTGGGGATCAGGTTCAGGTTGGGGTGGTGCGGGCGGGGTCGGATCCGGCCCGCCCGGCGCGGGGACCGGACCTGGCACCGGGCCCCGGCTGCGGACCAGGCCCTGGGCCAGGCGCTGGGGTAGGACTCGGGGGTACCGGATCGTTCGGAGGAGTACCCATGGCTCTCCCTCCCGCTCGGGCCCGCCGTGAAGTGCGGGCTCTCGGCACGCGGCTACCCGGGCGCCGCCTGCTGACACAGACGCACGGGAACGGCGCGGTACATCGTGCCCGCGCCTGCACCTCGCTGCCGTGAATCACCGGCGTCCAACGAGAGCGAGCCGGATCCGTCGTCGCCGGAATCGATTCGGTTACCCCTTAAGGAAGTCGCCCCGACACCCACAGGATCGTTGCATAGGCTGAACGTAGCCAGGCGCCTTCGTCGGGTTCGCCGCACGGGACAGTGTCGGGCGGGCGCCGAGGGTGCCACCACTGGATCACCGGGGAGCCTTGTCCAACCCGCCGCCAGCCGGAACACGCGCACTGTCCGTTCTCCCTTACCTCGTCATGGCGGTCACCGCGCTCGCCGACGTCACCGCCGGGCCGACCGTCGGTCTGCTACCGCTGGTCGCGCTGGGACCCGCGTTCGCCGGGCGCACAGGCGGGCCGCGTCGTATCGCGGCGATCGGGGCGCCGGCCCTCTTCCTGTGCCTGGCGCTGGGCTGGTACGACGGTCTCTTTCCCGGACGCCGAGGTACGACGGCACTGGTCTCGGTGGCCGGGTCACCGCCGCGGGTCTGCTCGCGCCGTCATGCGTGAGCGCCGTGAGGCCGAGCTGGCCAGTGTCCGGTCGATCGCCGAGGTGGCGCAGCGTGTCCTGCTCCGCCCCGTGCCCCGGACGGCCGGCGGGCTGAGTGCCGCCGTCTCGTACACGGCCGCCGTCGCCGAGGCACGCATCGGTGGGGACCTGTACGAGGTCGTCACGTCACCCGGTGGCGTACGGGTCATCGTCGGCGACGTCCAGGGCAAGGGGCTCGACGCGGTCGAGACGGCGGCCGATGTGCTCGGGGCCTTTCGTGAGGCGGCCCACGACGAGCCCGGTCTCACGGGCGTCGGCAGTGAGGGCGGTGTTCCGCCCCGGCGACCAGCTGCTCCTGTGCACGGACGGCGTCACCGAAGCGCGCGACGGCCGGGCCGGCTTGAGGCCGCCGACCGCTGAGGCGTCTCACGGCTGTGCGGAGGGTGCGTACGTCGGCGGTTCGTACGTGTACGTGGGCGGGTTCCAGGTCGGCGTGGGTGACGGAGCGAAGGGCCCGGCACGGTTCTCCATCATCACAAGCATGAGGATGGCGAACACCGAGCTGGCGATGATCAGGCCGAGGCCGATGGGGTTGCGGGGGTTGTAGGTGTAGCGGTTCGTCCCCCATGAGCTCTTCTTGAAGACAGGCTCGTCATCGTGATTCACAGGACGTTCCTCCGTAGTCGGGCATCGAGGTTGTCAGCGGAAGTGGGCGAGCAGCGCGGCTGCCGTGACCGACCCCAGCAGGTGCGGCCGGTCGTCAGTGTCGTACTCGACGACAGCGACGACGGGGCTGCCGGTCCGGGCCATGACGGCGGCCATCTGCAGGGGTGACGCGTGCGGGCTGACAAGGGAGAGGGCGGGGCGCCGCCGGGGCAGTACATCGGCGACCGTCAACGCAGCCATGTTCTGGCGGACTTCGTCGTCGAGGCGGCCGGCGATCGCGGTGGCGCGCAGAGGGTCTTCACGCACCGAGTCGGGCAGGATCCCGGCCAGGAGGTGATGCCCTTCCACGAACGCGACCGGATGGCCCTCGCGGGTCACCAGCAGGAGGGCGGGCGTCTCCTCGCCGGCCAGGAGCTCGGCGGCTCGGAGCACGGCCTCGTCGGCGGACACGGAAGCGCAACGGCGAGCGAGGTCACGTGCGTGCATGAGCGCTCGCTTCCGTGGTGGTGATCGTTGCGCGTGCCTTTGTCCCCTCGCCGCCGGCCTCGACGATGTCGTCCACGTGGAACAGGCGGGCGACAGGGACGTCCGTACTGCTGTGGGCGATGATCGAGAAGGCGATGCATACAGCGATGACGGTGTACGCCTCCTGCCCCTGCGGGATGCCGGCCTGGAGCACCAGCAGTCCGTAGACGACCGACGCGAATCCCTTCGGGCCGAACCAGGCCGCGACGAGCTTCTCCCGGCGGTCGATCCTCGTACCCAGCAGCGACAGAAGCAGTGACGCGGGGCGGATCAGCACGATCGCGAGGATCACCGCCACGTACCCGCCGAGAGACAGGTCCCCGAAGAGCTGCGGGGTGAGCAGCGCGCCGAACACCAGGAGGGCAGCGAACTTGGCGAGCTCCGCCAGTGACTCGCCCAAGGGCTCGAACGACTTCTGGGACTCGGGTGAGACGGCTGTGAGGACCGCGCCCGCGGAGAAGGCGGCGAGGTAGGGGTTGGCGTGGGTGAGGTGGCAGGCTGCGTACAGGATGACGCCGATGGCCAGCGGCAACAGGGGCTGGAGCTTGGGCTCGGCCCCCAGCAGCCGGAACCGTACGAGCCCGCTGACGATCAGCGGCATCAGGACACCGAAGACGAGACCAAGCCCCAGCTCCAGGCCGATCTCCCCGAAGGACGCCTCGGCGTGGGGCGAGGTGGGACCGGCTGCGGCGATGAGGATCAGAACGACCGGCAGCGCGAGTCCGTCGTTGATCCCGCTCTCCACGTTGAGGAGTTCACGCAGCCGGGCCGGGACTTCCTTCCGCCCGACGATCGCCGAGGCGAAGACCGGGTCGGTCGGCGCGAGGACCGCGCCGACGAGGAACGACGTCGTCCAGTCCAGGCCCACCAGGTAGTGGGTGATCAGCGCCATCCCCACGAACGCGAGCGGCATACCCAGCCCCAACGCCCGCGCCGGGTTGCGCCAGTTGGCCCGGAGCTTGGCGAAGGAGACGTGCATTCCGTCGGTGAACAGGACGGCGAACAGGGCGAGGTCGGCGGTGACCGACACGATCTCACTGTCGGGAGTGATGTGGATCAGTCCGAGGAATCCGTCACTGACCAGTGCCCCGCCAACCAGGAAGAGCAGTGATGTCGACAGAACGGTACGGGCGGCGAGGCCGGAGAGCAGGACTGCGATCAGCAGCGCGGCCCCGAAGACGGCAACAAGAACCATGGTGGAAGTCCCCCTGTCGGCACGTGAGAACAGAGAGAGCTCTCCCCCTGCTCGCCGACCAGGCTTCCCGGCACACCGCTAGCGAACTTACACGCTTCTTACGTGATGTTGGCATGTCCTTGACGGGCAGCCGGAGGCGGGGGTGGTTGCCGGGAGTCGGCAACGTGCCACTGGTTCGGTCCTCACCGGGGGCAGCCCAGTGATCCTCGACAGCCGCCGTCGAGATCGTCCCCCGATGTCTCCGCACCCCCTCCGAAGCCCCGGAACAGTGCCCCGCCTGCGAGCACGAGCAGCAGCGCTCCGGTGGATACCTTCACGCAGCCGCTCGCTTCGTGTCATGGCCGGGCAGCGAGGCCGGCGACCAGTAGTCCGGCGAGGACCGCCCACGGCATGCTCGCGGGGCCTATCGACGCCCAGCCGATCGCGCCGAGAAGAAGCCCCGCGAACGCACCCACTGCGAGCGCCCGAGGCTCGCCGAGGAACGCCCACTGCCGTGCCCCGCTCCCGGGAACTCTCAGCTCGTGGACGGCCGTACGAATGACCAGCAGGGCGATGACGATCGCCACTCCGAGCACCGCGGATCCCACAGCCGCTACCCCCCGTTCGCCGCGCCGGTAGGCGAGCCGGTCTGGTAGATGTCGGGGATGCCGTCGGCGTCGTCGTCGCGCTCCTCCTCTTCGTACAGGCGCTTGTAGAGGCGGTTGCGGCGGCGCAGGAGGATGGCTGCCAGGGCAGCGGCGATCAGTGAGCCGACGAGTACGGCGGCTTTGATGTGCTCGGCTGTGGCCGGGTCGGGGAAGGCGAGTTCGCCGATCAGGAGGGCGACGGTGAAACCGATGCCGGCCAGGGTCGCGAGTCCGAAGACATCGGCCCAGGCGAGGTCGGGGTTGAGCTGAGCTCTGGTGAAGCGCGCGGCGAGGTACGTGCCGAGGAAGATACCGAGGATCTTGCCGACGACGAGGCCGATGACGACGCCGAGAGGTTCGGGATCCGTGAACACGCGGGTCAGCGCGCCCCCTGACACAGTGACGCCGGCGGCGAACAGCGCGAAGAGGGGGACCGCCACGCCCGCCGAGACGGGGTGGACGAGGTGCGAGACGCGCGCGCCCGGGGACGCGGCTTCACCCTTGTCGCGGGTGGTGCGCAGAATGAGGCCCATGGCGACGCCGGCCACGGTGGCGTGGACGCCGGAGTTGTACATCAGCGCCCAGGTGGCGACGCCGAGTGGCACGTACCACCACCAGCCGCGTACCCGGAAGCGCTGGAGAACGTAGAAGAGAACGAGGCCGGCGAATGCCCCTGCCAGGGCCCAGAAGTTGAGGTCCGAGGTGAAGAAGATCGCGATGATGAGGATGGCGCCGAGGTCGTCGACGACGGCCAGCGTGAGCAGGAACGCCCTGAGCGCGGACGGCAGATGGGTGCTGATGACCGCCAGGACCGCGAGCGCGAAGGCGATGTCGGTGGCCATCGGCACGGCCCAGCCGTCGAGCCTTCCGCCGCCCGCGGCGGCAGTGAGCGCATAGAGCGCCGCGGGTACCGCCATGCCGCACAGGGCCGCGACGACAGGGAGGGCGGCCGTGGCTGGGGTACGCAGTTCGCCGACGACGAGCTCGCGCTTCAGCTCGATGCCCGCCACCAGGAAGAAGACCACGAGGAGACCGTCGGCCGTCCAGTGCCCGACAGACAGGTCCAGGCCCAGGGCGGGGATGCCGAAGTGGAAGTCCCGCACGGACTCGTACGCCTCGCTCCAGGGGCTGTTCGCCCACACCAGCGCGACGACGGCGGCGGCGAGCAGGACGAGTCCGCCGACGGTCTCCGTGCGCAGGGCTTCGGTGACGGCCTGACGTTCGGGCCACGGCAGCAGTCCGAAGACCACTTTGCGGGGGCGTGCCTGAGTCACGGGAAGGTACCTCCGGGGCATGTCGGCAAACGGGCACACAGGCCCTCGGACGCCGACCAGACTTCCCGGCACACCAGCATCGTGTTCATGCGTTCTTAACACCCTATCGGGTGGCCGGGGGTCCCACCAGGACGTCTCTCACCTGCTGGAACGCTGGGACAGATGAGAGGGCCCGTCCCCCACCAAGGCGCGAGGTGGGAGCGGGCCCTCTCAGGAACCGGGCCGCCGGGGGGCGGTCAGACGGTGGTCTTCACCGGCTCCTGGTCGGGGTCGGCGTCGGCGTCGGTGTCGGTGTCGAGACCGGCGTCGCGCTTCTTCACGAAGGCGAGGAAGGAGTTCAGCTCCCGCTTGACGACCGGGGCGAGGAGGTACAGGCCGATGATGTTGATGACGGCGAGCATGAAGAGCACCGCGTCGGCCATGTCGATCAGGGTCTGCAGGGTCAGCAGCGAACCGGCCACCGCGAAGAGCGTGTAGAGGACCTTGAAGGTGAACTCGCTGGCCTTGGAGCGGCCGAAGAGGTGGGTCCACGCCTTCATGCAGTAGTAGCCCCAGGTCAGCACGGTGGAGATCGCGAACAGCATGACCGCGATGGTCAGGATGTACGGGAACCAGGGAAGGACGGTGGCGAAGGCGTCGGAGGTGATGGTCACGCCGCCGATGGACTCACCGCCCTTACGGACGTCGACATAGCTGGCCGGGTTGGCGATGACGATGGTCAGCGCGGTCATGGTGCAGATGACGACCGTGTCGATGAACGGCTCGAGCAGGGCGACCAGGCCCTCGCTCGCGGGGTGCTTGGTCTTCACCGCGGAGTGGGCGATCGGGGCGGAGCCGAGACCGGCCTCGTTGGAGAACGCGGCCCGCTTGAAGCCGATGATCAGCGCGCCGAGGACACCGCCGGCGACGCCCTGAGGGTTGAAGGCGCCCTCGATGATCGTGGCGATCGCGGCGGGGACGGCGGTGACGTGGACGGCGATGACGACGAGGCAGGCGGCGATGTAGATGCCGGCCATCGCCGGGACCAGCTTGCTGGTGACCGAGGCGATGGAGCGGATGCCGCCGAGGAGCACGATGCCGACGAGGGCGGCGATGAGGATGCCGAAGAAGAGCGCGCCGGCGGAGGAGCCCAGGGCGCCGTTCTCGCCGCCGGTGACGGAGACGAGCTGGGCGTAGGACTGGTTGACCTGGAAGAGGTTGCCACCGAACAGGCCGAAGAACAGGATCATGAACGAGGCGAGCACGGCGAGAACCTTGCCGAGCGTCTTGCCGTTCTTACCGAAGCGCTCGGCCAGGCCCTTGGGCAGGTAGTGCATCGGACCGCCGGAGACGGTGCCGTCGGCGTGGACCTCGCGGTACTTCACACCGAGGGTGACCTCGACGAACTTCGTCGCCATGCCGAGCAGGCCGCAAAGGATCATCCAGAACGTGGCGCCGGGGCCACCGATGGAGACGGCGACGGCCACACCGGCGATGTTGCCGAGTCCGACCGTGCCGGATACGGCGGCGGTCAGCGCCTGGAAGTGGTTGACCTCACCGGCCGACCCCTTCTCGTCGTACTTGCCCCGCACCACGTTCACGGCGAGCTTGAACTTGCGCAGCTGCACGAGGCCGAACCAGCCGGTGAAGACCAGACCCGCGACGACGAGCCAGGCCACGATGAGGGGAAGCTCCGTACCCCCGACGGGAACGGAGTAGAAGACGACCTCGCCCAGCCACTTGGCTATGGGCTCGAAGAAGCCGCTGACGGCCTTGTCGACGGACTGGGTGAAGGAATCGAGTGACACGGTGGGGACCTCAGTACGCAGGACCGGCGCGCGGGAGGCAGCGCCAGTGGGGAGTGCGGTCTGTGAGCGAACGCCGTTGTCCGATCAGCGACGCGAGGTGTCGACGTCCGCGGACTCGGAGCGTGATCACCTTGGTCGTGCAGGCCGGTGTGTGCCGGCGGCTCCACGAGGCGGCGATGGGTTGGTGCCACCTGCGAAGTTGCGCATTCCTACCACGCCCCACCTGCTGCGTCGTGTGGCGCACCTCACACAACGGAAGGTGATCTTCCGAAAGCCCAGCAAGCGTGACCCGACCGTTATCCGAACACGTACCTCCGTTCACAGGACACTTATTTCCGCAGGTCAGTAGCGCGCAGAGCTACGCACATGTCTTCAGGTGCCATGAAGGGACCCGCGCCGGAGCCGTCCGAGAGGAGCCAGAGCCAGTCCGAGCCCGAAGCGTCCTGTGCGGGTCCGACGGAGCTCGATGTCACGGTTCACGATCGACGTGACGCGACGCGTGACGTCGACCTTCCGCATCTTGGACACGATCAGTGCCTTGCCCTGTTCCACCTTGCGGAACAGCCGGCTGAGCACGAACAGGAGGGTGAAGGTGACGAGCAGGGCGACGGCGACGAGCCCGCCGATGCCCACGGTGATGGCATCCATGAGAAGTCCTCGGGTGAGGTGAAGTGTGGTGGGCGGAAGCCCGGAAGAGCACGACCGACGGAGTCAGGTCAGGTCGGCGACGTCTTCCCGGGAAGGCCCGGGTTCGTCAGGGAAGAGCGCGGCAAGCGGTCGTACGAGGCGACGCGTCACACGCCAGGAGACGAAGGGCGCGAGAAAGAGCAGGAGCAGGGAGAGCAGTGGGGGCAGAGCGCCTGGCAGAGCGGCAGCTGCGAGCAGCACGGCGCCGGACAGGCTCAGAAACCAGCCGACGGCGACGAAGATCGAGGCCGCCACCGCGACGGGCAGACCGGCGAGGTGCAGCGCGTCGGTGTCCACGTCGGAGTCGAACGCGTCACAGCCCGCCGCACCACAGAGCACCAGCAGCCAGAAGCCGACGACCACGACCAGCGCCGCGGTCAACAGCAGCGTGGGGAATCCGAGGGCGGCGTTCAGCAACTCCCCCATGGCCTACCCCCTGACGCGTGACAGCTTCCGGCCCCGGCATCGGCTCTCCATCCACACCCCCGGCAGGCCCATCGTGGCACCGCGAGTGCGCCTCGCACATTGCCGTCGTCCGGCAGTCTTTACGCCTTCTTGATGCCGGTGGCAGCCCCTCGTTGGAGCCATGTCACCCTTGGTCTCCGCGCGTCAGGAACTCGTCAACGACGCAACGTGAATTCGGGGAGGGCCCGTGACGGAACGGGAGTCGGCCGAGGAGTACCTGGAGGGGTACGCCGAGATGCTGAAGGGCGTCTGCGTCACCGGACGAAGGCTGACCCGTGAGGAGCTGGAGGGGCTGCGGGCCCGCGGCGAGCGGGCCGCGGAGGCCGGCATGGGTCTGCGCTCTCTCGTCCGCGCCCACCTCTCCGCCGCGAGGACGACCAACTCCGAGCTGTCGCAGGGGGCTCACGACCATCTTCTGGCGGCCGTCGAGCAGGCAGTCGACGCTTTCGCCGAAGGGCACGAGCGGGCACAACGTCTGGCGGTACGTCAGGAAGAGGCGGCGCGACGCGAGTTCATCGACGACCTGCTGTATGGACGCAGCGATCTCGGCCGCCTGGCCGAGCGCGCCGAACGCTTCGGGCTGCTCCTCTCCCACGCCCACGCCGTGGCCGTCGCCCAGGGGCCGGAGCCGTACGCCGACGGATACCCGGTCTCCCGCAGCGTCGAGTCCTCGCTCGTCGCCCGCTTCGGCAACCGGCGCATCCTCCTCACGACCAAGGACGGCCGGCTGATCTGCGTCGCGCCCGCCGACGAGCCCGACGTGCTCACCCACTTCGCCAAGCAGGCGTATGCCGCCACCGACGGCGGCCAGGTCGCGATCGGCCGCCCCCACTCCGGAGCGGGAGGAGTCGTCCACTCCTACGAGGAAGCCCTCAACGCGCTCGACCTCGCTGCCCGCATGGACCTGAACGACCCCGTCCTGCACGCCGCGGACCTCCTGGTCTACCCCGTCCTCACCCGCGACCGGCAGGCCATGGCCGACCTGGTCCTCAGCGTGCTCGGCCCACTCCAGCAGGCCCGCGGCGGCGCCGAGCCACTCCTGGACACCCTCACCGCGTACTTCGACAGCGGCTGCGTGGCCGCCGAGGCCGCCCGACGCCTCTCCCTGAGCGTCCGCGCCATCACGTACCGGCTCGACCGCATCCACCGGCTGACGGGCGCCGACCCGGGCGACCCCGCCCAGCGCTACACCCTCCAGACCGCCGTCGTCGGAGCCCGCCTCCTTGGGTGGCCCGACCAGGAACTCTGACCACTGGGCACATCGCGGCCGCGCAGGGCGGGCAGACTGACCGTAGGAGTTCCTCAGCAGCGGCGGAGGGGGTCACGATGAGTCACCCCGCAGACGACGAGCGCATCCTTGCCGGCATGGAGCGCGAGCTCACACACGACGACCCCGCCCTCAGCGCCACGATGGAGACACTGAACCAGCAGTTCCCCGAGCAACCGGAGCGGCCTGCGAAGGCTCGCCTTCCACGGCGCGACCCCCGACTCGTGACAGCGGTCGTCCTGGCCGTCATCGCAGTGCTGGCGCTGATCCTGACAGCCGCCCTGAACACAACGCCCGCGCCACCCGACGGGGAGGTCACCCGGCCGGCGGCGCATTCCGCCGTGGTGAGCACGCACCAGTGATCGAGTTCAGCGACGCTTCGACCGCGAGAAGCGCGCCAAGTGACCGACCAGACTTCCCGGCTCACCAGCAGTGGACCCAGCGGTCAGGGCAGATCTGTGAACGCCTCCACGGCCTGGGTCTTGCCCGTGACCACGATGATGTCGCCCTTCTCGACGACCGTCTCGGCGGTCGCGTAGGTGAAGTCCTCCCCGGGCCGCTTGATGCCGACGACGGTCACGCCGTACTCACTGCGGACCCGGGAGCGTCCTAGGGGCTGTCCAGTGGCCACGCTCGGGGCGATGGTCTTGACGAGGGCGTAGTCGTCGTCGAACTCGATGAAGTCGAGCATCCGGCCGGTGACGAGGTGAGCGACCCGCTCGCCCATCTCGTGCTCGGGAAGGACGACGTGGTGGACGCCGAGACGTTCGAGGATCTTACCGTGCTGGCGGCTGATCGCCTTGGCCCAGATGTTCGGGACGCCGGCTTCGAGGAGGTTGGAGCTGACCAGGATGCTGGCCTCGATGTCGGTGCCGATGCCGACGACGGCGCTGGTGAACTCATGGACACCGAGCTGGCCCAGGACGTCCGGGTCGGTGGAGTCGGCGACGACGGCGTGGGTGAGCAGGTCGCTGTACTTCTGGACGAGGCGGGCGTCGGTGTCGATGCCGAGGACGTCCCAGCCCCGGTGCATCAGCTCGTTGGCGAGGGAGAATCCGAAGCGGCCGAGACCGATGACGGCGACACGTTGGTCCGTCGCTGTCTGGTGCTGCTCGGTCAGCCGCTGGCGTCGGCGCTTGCGCAGGTTGTGCAGGTAGTTAGCCAATGACGGGTCGCTCCTCGGGCAGTTCGTAGCGTCGTGTGCGCTCACGCAGGGCGAGTGCCGACACGAGGGTGATGGGGCCGATGCGGCCGATGAACATCAGGCCGACGAGGATGAGCTGCCCGATCGCCGGGAGGTCGGCCGTGATGCCGGTGGACAGGCCGACGGTCGCGAAGGCCGAGACCACTTCGAAGAGGATGACGTCCAGCGGTTCCTTGCTCACCGAGAGCAGGGCGAGGGTGGCGGCCATGACCAGGCCCACGCCGAGGAGCGCCACTGTGAGCGCCTGGCGCAGCACGTGCGGGGCGAGACGGCGGCCGAGGACGACCGAGTGCGTCTCGCCACGTACCTCAGCCAGGATCGCGGCCGCCAGGACGGCGAAAGTGGTGACCTTGATGCCTCCGGCCGTTCCCGCGCTGCCGCCGCCGATGAACATCAGGACGCACGTCATCAGGAGCGTGGAGGAATGCAGGGCACCGATGTCGAGGGAGTTGAAACCGGCGGTGCGGCTCATCGACGAGTAGAAGAAGCTGTTCAGGAGCTTGCCCCATACGTCGTACGCGCCGAGCGTGGCGGGGTTGGTCCACTCCAGCAGGCCCGTGAGCACCGTCCCGACCACCAGCAGGACCACGGACGTGATGACCGTGAGCTTGGAGTGCAGGGTCCAGTTCCTGCGGCCGGTCGTCCGCACCCGGTTGCGGTGACGCAGCAGCTCCAGCATGACCGGGAAACCGATGCCGCCGAGGATGACGGCGAGCGCGATCGGCAGCGTGATCCACGGGTCCTGGGCGTAGCGAGTGAGGCTGTCGGCGTGCAGTCCGAACCCGGCGTTGTTGAAGGCCGACACGGCGTGGAAGTACCCCAGGTACGGGGATTCGCCATAGCCGTAGCCGTACCCGAAGCGGAACCGCAGCGCGAGGAACGCGCCGACACCGAGCTCCACGGCCAGGGTCGTACCGGCCACACCGAGAAGGACCTTGCGGACGTCTCCGATGCCGAGGCTCTTCGTCTCAGCCTGCGCCGTCAGCTGCATCCGCAGCCGCAGCCGGCCCGAGACGAGGAGGGCGAGCAACGAGGCCATGGTCATGATGCCGAAGCCGCCGACCTGGATCAGCGCGAGGATGACGCCCTCACCGAAACCACTCCAGTACGTGCCGGTGTCGACGACCGCGAGGCCGGTCACGCACACAGCAGAAGTCGAGGTGAACAGCGCGGTCAGCAGATCGGTGGCATCCCCGGTTTCGGTCGCCGCCGGCAGCATCAGGAGCGCCGTGCCGACCACGACCACGCCCGCGAACCCCAGTACCACTGTGCGGGCGGGATGGGCCGTGAAGAGCGCCCGTGCACGCTGGGGGGCGGCAACTACCACCGGCGCTGTCCCTTTCCCGCGGTTTGATGCTGATGTGACGTCAAGAGAGCGTCAGTATCCGGCGCAACAGTACCTCCGCGCCCACAAGGAACAGCGTCCGGCACGATGCCGGCACGGGTACGCGGTTCTACGATGCGGCGATGCGATCGATCTACCGCAGCCCGGCCGCGCACGACCAGGTGCGCGACTGGTGCGAGAAGCGCCTCGACGCGTGGCCGGTGCCCCACACCCGCTCGCATGTCGACACCTCTGCGGGAGCCACTCATGTGACGACGGCGGGGTCCACCCCGGCTCCAGGGACTCCGAGCATCGTCCTCGTGCCGGGGACGAACATGAACACGGCCGTCTCCCTGGACACGCTGGAGTCCCTGTCAGGTGTCGGTCAGGCAATCGCGGTGGACGTTCCGGGGCAGCCCGGCCTTAGCACGGCCGTTCGGCCCGGGCGCGACCGTACGGCCCGGTACGGGCGCTGGCTGTCCGAGGTCATGGACCAGGTGGCGCCCCGGGGTGCGGTGGTCGTGGGGCACTCGCTGGGCGGCGCGATCGCACTCGCCTGCACCTCGGAACGGATCACGGCCCGGGTCGTCGTCTCCCCTGCGGGGCTGATCAGGCTGCGGGTCAGCCCCGCCGTCCTCGGGGCGACGCTCCCGTGGTTGCTGCGTCCGACTGTTCACCGCGCCGAGCGACTTCTACGGCACATGGCGGCCCCCGGTACTCGGCCACCGCATGCCCTGGCCGACTGGATGGCGCTCGTGGGCACGTGCCGCAGCAGCCTCGCTCCCCCACCTCTGCCGCGATCAGCGCTGACGGCCGCCCGGACTGCTCCGGTCTTCGTGATCGTCGGGGCAGGCGACACCTTTCTGCCCGCGTCTTCGCTGCGTCGCGCCGCAGAGCTCCTGCTCGGTGCCGACCTGCTCGTGATCGGCGGCGCGGGGCACCTGGTGCTGGACGAGGCGGTGGATCGCGTCGCATCGGTGGTTTCGGAGGCACTGGGCGCGCGATAGCGGCATCAAGAACGCGTAAAGATTGCCGGGCTCCGGCAGTGAACTCCTGTGCGGTTCCATGGGAACATCCGTCGACGGCGGAAGTGGCACGCGCTTCTGCGTGCGGACCGAGGGGCAGCGACATGGCTTGGTTTCTCGGTCTCGGCATAGCCGGCCTGGTGCTGCTCGTCCTGTGCCTGGTCTTCGACGGGGTGTTGGACGGGGTCCTCGACGGACTCGGCGGGGGGCTGGACGGGTTTCTGTCGTTGCCGGTGATCGCCGGTTTCGTGTCGGCGCTCGGGTTCGCGGGGGCGATCACGATGGGGGTCACCGGGACGGGGGCGGGGGTCGCCACCGGTGCGGGCGTGGTTGCGGGGGCCGTCGTGGCTTGGCTGACAGGGAAGTTCACTCGGGCGCTGATGCGTGACGGTGTCGCGCCCGCACCGAAGGGCGAGGACCTGACCGGTACTTCGGGGTCGGTCGTCACCGCCATTCCGGGGGACGGGTACGGCGAGGTTCTGCTGTACCTGGCCGGCCAGCCGGTGAAGTACGCAGCGAAGGCGTCCGGTCCGGTTCCGCGTGGCGCCGAGGTGTGGGTCGAGTCGGTGCTCTCCCCGACCTCTGTTGTCGTACGTCCCGTCGAGCGTTGACCGCTCCCCCACTTGCTCTGTTTCTTCGGCTCCACTCTCAAGGGATGTGCTCATGAGCCCTGTCCTCACCGCTGTGTTGGGCATCGTCGTGCTCGTCGTTCTCCTCGGTCTTGCGGTCATCACGCGCTACAAGGTCGCGGGGCCGAGCGAGGCGTTCATCATCACCGGACGGCGCGGCAAGCAGGCCACCGATCCGCAGACCGGTCGGGTGTTCACGGACAACAGCGGCCAGAAGGTCGTGGTCGGCGGCGGTGTCTTCGTCGTGCCGTTCGTGCAGCAGAAGTTCACGCTCGACCTGTCCAGCCGGCACATTCCGGTCGCCGTGCGCGGCGCGGTGACTCTGCGCGGTGTGAAGGCGAATCTGGAGGGCGTCGCGATCGTCAAGGTCGGCGGCACCGAGGACTCGATCCGGGCCGCCGCTCAGCGGTTCCTGATGCAGCAGGAGGGGATCGTCGGCTTCACGCAGGAGGTGCTGTCCGGCGCGCTCCGGTCCATCGTGGGACGTATGTCGGTCGAGGACATCATCCGTGACCGCGCCGCGTTCGCCGGCCAGGTCGCGGAGGAGGCCGAGGCCAGCCTCTCCGGCCAGGGCCTGGTCCTGGACGCCTTCCAGATCCAGGACATCACCACCGAGGGCTCCTACCTGGAGGACCTCGGCCGACCGGAGGCGGCCCGCGCCAAGCAGGAGGCCGACATCGCCGAGGCCGTCGCCCGCCGCGCCGCCGAACAGGCCAGGCTGAAGGCGGAGGAGGAGATCGCGATCGCCCAGCGGACCCTCTACCTGAAGCAGGCCGAGATCAAGGCCCAGACCGACGAGGCCGCCGCCCAGGCCAACGCCGCCGGTCCGCTCGCCGAGGCCGACCGCCAGCAGCAGATCCTCGCCGAGCAGGAGAAGGTCGCCGAGCGCCAGGCCGCCCTGACCGACCGCCAGCTCGACACACAGGTCCGCAAGCCCGCCGACGCCGCCCGCTACCAGGCCGAACAGGAGGCGGAGGCCCGCCGTATCGCCCTGGTGAAGGAGGCCGAGGCCGACGCCCAGCGATCGCGCCTGACCGGTGAGGGCGAGAAGGCCCACCGCGCCGCACTCGCCGACGCCGTACGCATCGAGGGCGAAGCACAGGCCGCCGCCATCGCCGCCAAGGGCTCCGCCGAGGCCGAGGCCATGCAGAAGAAGGCCGACGCCTTCGACCGGTACGGCGACGCCGCCGTCCTGCAGATGCTCGTCGAGGTCCTGCCCCAGGTCGTCGCCAAGGCCGCCGAACCCCTTGCCGCCATCGACAAGATGACCGTCATCTCCACAGACGGCGCCAGCCAGCTGACCCGTACCGTCACCGACAACGTCGCCCAGGGCATGGAACTCCTCTCCTCCACCACCGGAGTCGACCTCGCCGCCCTCCTCCAGGGCATCACCCAGAAGACGCCGGCCTCCGGACCTGCGACAGCCGTGAAGGCTTCCGACAACGGAGCCATCGAGATCACCGGCTGAGACACGAGTCCGACGGGGGGACGGCGTGAGAAGAAGCTTCAAGGTGCACGCGGGGCTGCAGCTGGCCCTGGCCACAGTGGCGTTGTCCGCAGGCGCCTATTGCGCCGTCCCCTACCTTCCGCCCTTCGCACACGAGGGGGTCCTGCTCGGAATCGGCTTCGCCCTGCTCTTCCCGCTCCACGCCGCGACGATCTTCCGCAGCATCGCGCTCGAGTTCCGCGCCAGGGGATACGCGAGCAACAAGACGAACCAGTGGCGTGCCCTGAAGTCCCTTCCGGGCCGGGTGCACGCCCTCCTCGTGGGACTGGGCCTGGCAGGGGCCGTGCTGCTCTCCGGAGCAGTCTCGGACGACTCGGGCCTCCAGGCGACCGATGCCGTCCGGGGCCGCTACTACGCCGTCGACACCACCGACCCTCGGCGGCAGAGGATCGAGGTCACCCGAAGCCAGTACGAGGGGCTGAGCAAGCAGGGCCAGCGGACGATGTTCGCGATCTACGGCCTCGTTGCGGCCGGCGGTGGCGGCCTGACTCTCGTCTTCGCGAGGCTGGACGACTGGGCAGGACGGCCGTGACGCGGGCTCCGCGACACGGCAAGCCGTACGACACGAGACGGCTGCGCATACGAGCCGTATTCATCGGGCTCGCCGGAGTGTCAGCCCTCGTCGCAGGCACCGTGCTGTTCGCGTGGCTCCCCCATGCGGTGGCAGAGGAGCGGGCATTCCGCGCGGCGACCGAGTGTCGCGGGGCGGCGACGACGGGCTGCCTGCGGGCGTCCTGGTTCACCGTCGAGTCCGTTCAGGAGCACCGCGGCAAGAACCCGGGCGGATGGGTCGTGGTCTCGGGGCCCGACGAAGCAGCCGGCGAGGCGGAGTTCTCCGGCGTCGGCGACTTCTTGGATCAGGTGCGCCCGGGCGATCGGGTCGCGGGCACGATCTGGCGGGGCAGGATCATCGTCCTCTCGAACGACCGGGCCGCGCAGCGGACCAACTCCCACCCGGCCGGCGACTCGCAGTTCGCCACCGGGACCGGCACCGCCCTCCTGCTTGCCGGAGGACTCGGTGTCCACGTGTCGCAGTGGTCGCTCCGGCACCAGGAGGCCGCCGCGTGGCGCCGGAAGCCGGCTGCACTCGGCAGAAGCACCTGGGCGGTGGGCCTGCTCAGCGCCTGGTCCTTCCTCCTGCCTCTCCTCCTGCACGGCCGGAGCACAAACCTCGGCGTCTACTTCGCGCTCTGGACACCCGCCGCCCTGACAGCGTGCGCCTTCCTGATCCACATCGGCCGACGAGGCCACACGCCTCGCTGACGGCAGCCGCAGGACATTCCCGGCGCAGAACCTCAAGGCAATGATCGAATCAGTGCATTCACCACGTCATAGGGGGAGACATGGCGGCACTGCCGCAGCAGGAGAACGCGGAGGCACGGGCCGGCGGGCACATGGTGGTCTGCGGCGACGACGGCCTCGCTCACCGACTGGCGGACGAACTGCGGGAGGTCTACCGGCAGCGGGTCGTCCTGGTCGTCACCGACGAACGGGCCGAGGCACGGACCGCCCGGCCGGTCACGGCGCCGGCGGACACGACGAGCGGGGGCACCATCGTGCCCGTACACGTGATGACGGCGCAGGCCCCGACCGAGGAGGCGCTGCTACGGGCCGGCGTCGTGCGGGCGACCGCGCTCGCATTGCTGTACGAGGACGACGAGACGAACCTGCGGGCCGCACTCGTCGCCCGTCGGCTCAGCCCCGGGCTCCGGCTGGTGGTCCGCATGTACAACCGCAAGCTCGGCCAGCACCTTGAGGAGATGCTCGACCAAGCCGCGCTCGTGCACTCCCCCGGGATGGACCGGGCCGTCCTCGACGCCTCCACGACCGTCCTGTCCGACGCGGACACCGCGGCCCCCGCCCTCGCCGCCACCGCCATCGCCGGAACGAGCAAGGTCGTCCAGGCCGACGGCGTCCTTCTGCGCGCAGCCGAACACACCCCGCCCGGACGGGGGGAGGTACCGGACCCTGGGCTGTGCACCCTGGCGCTGCTGTCGTCCACCACCGCTGACCCGGCGGGCGCCGAGGGCTCGGAGGCCAGCGGTCCGCAGGGCCCCGTCCTCCTGCCCGACGACGGCACCGTGGCGGGCAGCACAGGGCGCGGCAGCGTCGTCCTGGAAACCGTCCGATACACCGGTCCCGCCCTGCCCGCACGGCGCCTGGCCCGCCGTGGGGCGCCGCTGCGCGACCTCTTCTCCAGCCACCTGCGCTGGGCGCTCGCCGGCATCGCCGCCTCCGTCCTCGCCCTGACCCTCACCACCACAGCGCTCACCGACGCCGACCCGGTGCACGCCGCCTACATCACGCTGCTCGACCTGTTCTCCATCAACGACCCCGCTGTCGACGCGCCGGCCACGAACCAGATCCTCCAGCTCCTGACCGGGCTCGTCGGCCTCGCACTTCTCCCCCTCCTCGTCGCCGGAGCGCTGGAGGCACTCGGCACCTTCCGTAGCGCGGGCGCCCTACGCCGCCCGCCCCGCGGCCTGTCCGGCCATGTCGTCCTGCTCGGGCTCGGGAAGGTCGGCACCCGCGTCCTCGCCCGGCTGCGAGAGCTCGACATCCCGGTCGTCTGCGTGGAGGAGGACCCCGACGCCCGCGGCATCCCCCTCGCACGCAGCCTTCACGTGCCGGTCGTCCTCGGCGACGTCACGGAGGAGGGCGTGTTGGAGGCCGCCAAGGTCCACCGGGCTCACGCCCTGCTCGCCCTCACCAGTGCGGACACCACCAACCTGGAGGCCGTCCTCTACGCACGTACGGTCAAGGCCGATCTGCGCGTGGCCATGCGCCTGTACGACGACGACTTCGCCACCGCCGTCTACCGCACCCTGCGCACCGCCCACCCCGATGCCCTCACACGCAGCCGCAGCGTCACCCACCTCGCCGCCCCGGCCTTCGCCGGCGCCATGATGGGCCGCCAGATCCTCGGCGCGATCCCCGTCGAGCGCAAGGTCCTGGTCTTCGCCGCCCTCCTCGTAGCCGGACACCCCCAGTTCGAAGGACGTACCGTCTCCGAAGCGTTCCGCCTCGGCGCCTGGCGCGTCCTCGCCCTCGACACGGCCTCCCCCGCCGCCCGCCGCCCCGACCTCGCCTCCGCACACCACGACGGCGAACAGCCACAACTGCTCTGGGACCTCCACCCCGGCTACGTGCTACGACCGGAGGACCGCGTCGTCATCGCCGCGACGCGCCGCGGCCTCGCCGAACTGCTGGGGAGACAACCTGCGGGCCGCAGCTCCTGAGCTGTATGAAGAATGGAGTGGGCGCCGCCGCGACCGTCCGCCGCACCGGACCGGAAAGGTCATGTAGCCACCGAGAAGGAGCTCGCCAAAGCGGGTCCTCCCGGGTCAGGATCCCCCGCTTCGCCCCCCGTCCGAGCGACTCCGCATCGTGCTCAGCGGCGGCCGGCCGCACCGGGCCGGCGAATGGGCCGATACACCCGCACGCTCCTCGAAGGTCAGCTCGCGGAGATCGCGCAGGAGCTCACGCTCCGCGGCGAAGCCGCCGAACGCAAACGGCTGGCCGAAGCGGAAGCATTGCGGCAGAAGCGCATCCGCCGGGAAGCCGCGATGGAAGAAGCCCGCGTCCAGCATGCAGAGGCGTTCCGCGTCAGGCACTTCGAAACACAGGAAGCGGCATGGCGCCACTCGCCTGGACCGATACGTGAGCGCCACGCACGCTGGAAGACTCATCCGGGCCCAGGTCACAGGTGGCCCTATGCGGGTCGAAACCGCCTTGATTTCGCGGGCCTCGCCAAGTCTCTTGCCACCTGGTTCACGATCGGGGCGCCCCTCTGGCAACCCGCCGGCATGACCGCGATCCCCGTTCGGCCGCCCCCTTCCCGCCATGGCGCGACGCGCGAAGCAGGCGGGGGACCTGCGGTGGCAGGAGTCCGGAAGGGAGGGAGTCCCGATACAGGCCGGGCCCGGCTCCTCCCCCTCGCATCCGAGGTCAGCAACCGGGCGACACCATCAGGACAGATGCTGACCACTTGCTGACCTGCGCCACGAGAGCAGTGCCCTGACCTGTACAGATGCCCGAATGCTAGATGTTGGACTTGAACATTGTCCGGAACATGAAGAAACTCCCGAAATGTCTGCTCCCTGCCTGCTTCCTGCAGGTCAAAGGCGGTCTTGGGAGGCTACATCGTTTCGCATGTGCGGTCAGCTGTTGTCCGGTGTTTCAGGACTCACACTGACCCGTTGCTGACTTTTCTGACGCCACGCCAGTCGCACGAGCACGCGCGTCTTTGCGCTCGGCACGTTCTCCATACCAGGCAACAGCGAGTGCCTGAAGAAGGCTTCGTCCTGCTGGGTACCGGACACGGCATATTGCTCATCAAGGCCCAGCGGCACCGCCCAGTGGCACTCGACGGCCTCCTCGCTGTTTGGGGAGGTGTCGGCTTGGGTGTGGCCGTGCCGACACTGGCGAAGGGTTCGCCCCGATGACGGACTCCCGCCGCAATGAGCGCCTTGTCCAGGCGCTCGATCCACTCGGGCCGGGTTGACCTCGTCCTGGTCGGCGCGCCGGAAGTAGAGCTCGGCCGGCCGCTCCGGCGACCCGGTTCGAGGCCGGTGTCGCGCTGCCGGCAGCCTCGGAGGATCTTGTAGTGCTTCATGTGGGCGAAGGCGCACTCGCCGCTGACCCGCACCCGTCGGTGTTCGGCGTTGCCTTCTTCCTCGCCGGACAGCAGGGCTCGTCCGGAGCGTTTGCGGTGCGGGACGAGGAGGCCGGAATGGATGTACGCGCCGACGGCCGGCACGGTCACGCCTTCCCAGTGCTGGGCCAGGGCGGAGTCCCGCCATGCCCTCGCGTCCGCGGAGTTGCCGGGAACGGGCCGGGCCGCGGCCATCACCGGTTTGGTCTCGGCGTCGATGATGTCCTACACGTTCGCCGAGAACCGGTAGTTGCGTGAGGACGCTCCGGCCTTGCGGTCGCGGACCGGGATCAGGGTGCCGTCCACGATCCACAGCCGCCCGACCGCGTCGGCCGAGCGGGCGGCCGGCTCGATGGCCACCACCCTCCAGAAAGCGTCCGTGATCATCGTCACTCCGGCAGTCAGGAAGGGAGGCAGTCGACCGGGAATCGAGCCGCGCACCGCCATGGTCAGCTGACCCAAGCCCCTTCTGCTCCGCCCTGTGGGCTGTACTCCTTCCAAGACGTGGGTCTGAGCCGGTCATTCGTAAGATCGGAGGGCTTCGGGGCTCCAGGTGCGGCTGTCTCGATGGCTTACGGGACTTGGCCGCCTGGAGCCCCGTGACGACCCGACCACCCATAGGGATACGCGATGCGATCGCTGAGTAGGCCAACGTCGGTGTCGGCCGTGCCCTTCCCCCCGGAGGGCACGGCCGACGGTCCGTTCCGTGCGCCGGTCAGTCCTCGGACCGCACGGACGTCAGCAGTTCGCGCAGTTCGGCAACCGCCTCGCGGAGGTGGCCGGCGAAGGCGTGCATCTGGTCGGCGACCGGCAGCGGGGTGCTCAGGTAGATGTTGAAGCGCTCGGGCAACAGCACGTACGCGACACCGATGCACCGGCTGCTCGTGGAGCCGAAGCCGAAGAACTGGATGTTGGCCGACGGCGCGGAGCTGGTGCTCAGGTAGTCGTCCCGCATCGTCAGCCAGCCCGGCGTTCGGTACACGGAGGGCTGCTCGTCCACCCCGAGCTCCGCCCCCCGGCGGCGCTGGATCAGCTCCAGCTCCCACAGGTGCTGCTCGGGCACCTGGCCGGCCTGGCTCTCCTTCGCACGCGCCACATGGGCGTCGGCGGCGGCACGGAAAGCGACGTGCCGAAGGTTGGTGTCCGTCGACGGGTCGTCCATCGCGGCGACGAACGCGAGCATCTCGGGGGTGACGACGCGCATCGCCTCCGTCCGCCCGTGCTGGTACTGCCGCGTCGCGATCGATTCGTACGTCGCACCGAGCCGGCCCTTCGCCCGCTGGTGGGCCAGCTGATAGGCGACCTGGACGAACGCGTCCGGCGAAACCCCCAGCGCCTTGGCCGCACTGCTGCCGAAGTCCTCGAAGGACACGGTGCTGGTCGCGGTGTTCCGCCCGTACGCGGCGAATGCGTCGGCGGCGGCGCGCACCTGCGTGCGCAGCGCGTCGTCGAGCGCGAACACGACCGGCTCCAGTACGGGCTGTCCCTGAGAGCGGGCCCCGGACCGGCGTGAGAACTCCTCGGCGGGGCTCGTGAGCAGGGCGTCGGTGAAGCTGAGGATGGTGGTGCCGTCCAGCTCGCAGTGCTCGACGTTGATGCCGGCGCGCCCGTCGGCGAAGACGACGAACGACACGGCCTTGTCGAACCACCGGTTGCCGCGGTCGCCGTACAGCAACTGGTCGCAGGCGTCCTGAGTGCTGTCCGGTGCGAAGTCCTCCAGACAGACGCAGAACAGTGCGGTCTCGACGGTGTCGAGCGCGTCGGCGTTACCTGGGTGGACGGCGACGAGAGAGGCCCGGGCTGCGGCCCATTCGGCACGAGCCATGGTGGTCAGGTGACCCACCGACGTGTCCTCGCCGGCTCGCTCGTCGCCCGCCTTCATCACCGCGCGCAGCCCCGCCTCGAGTTCGTCCAGGGCGTGCGGGACGCCGTCGGGACCGATGACGTCGAGCCGGAAAATCCGGCCGCGGAAGAACACCACGATGTGAGGGGCGTCGGACGGACCAGGCCAGGCGTCGGTGTACGGGGCGCGGACGGTGTCCTGCTGTGCGCCGGGGATTCTGGTGGTGGAGAACAGGAACTTGTTCTGCACCATCGACTGGTGTGCTCCGCGCTGCACCACTGGCGCGATGAGCCCGTCGTCGAGCTGCCGCTTGTGGTCGAGGGCCCCCGCGATGAGCCCGGCCGCCCGCTCCACCTGAGGGCGGCCCGTGTCCCGGAACAAGAAGAAGAAGTTGGCGTTCAGAGCGATCCGGTCCCGGCGGCCCAGGTAGCGGTAGGGCCAGAAGGTGTCGAGCCAGCTGTGCACACCCTCCGTGGCGTCGTACTCCTCCAGCGCCGCGTGCAGGACCCGGCCGGGGCCACCGGGTCGGAGGAAGGCGGCCACCTCCGCCTCGGTCGCCGCCCGCTCGTCCGGCGTCAGCAGCGGCGCGCACCAGGCGAGGAATTTCTCGCAGCTGGCTTCCAGGGTGGGCAGCGGCACCCGCGGCAGGTCGGCCTCCCGGGCGAAGGTCGCGTTCACCACAGCATCCTGACTGGTCTTCAATTCTGCTCTCGATTCGGATCGTCGATACCTGGGGTGTCGTGCGGGCGGGAAAGATAGAGCTGTGCGTAGAGCCAGCCTTCCGTTTCGAGGCCCCTCGCATCCACTCCGGCGGCCGACATGCTCTCGAGCACGAGCGCCTGTTCCTGCGGGGAGGCGAAACGGCGCTGTTTGAACACCTCGTCGACGCGGATCGTGCGGTAGCCCAGTCCTCCCAGTGCCTGCTCCACGGGGTCGAAGGGGAACATTCGCAGCACGAAGTGCGCCATCCAGGGCCGCCGGGGGCCCTGCGCCTCGACGATCCGTACGAGTGTCCGCTCGGTGACGTAGCCGAGGCAGCCGGTCGAGATCACCAGGTCCGCCCCGGTGAGCTGGGCGCGCTGTCGCGGCGTGGGCTCGTTCGCCTCCAGGTCGGCGTGCACCGCGTCGTCGAGGAACCCGGCCTCGTGCGCGTAGGACAGTGCGTGATGGGAGGTGTCGAGGCCGGTGAAACGGATGCGCTGGGCGGGCTGGTGCGAGCGGGACAGCTTCCGGTCGCGGACGAGCAGGGCTTCGCGGCTCTTCCCGTCGAGGCCCTCGTCGTCGTAGCGGGCGTAGAGCTCGTCCATGGTCACGTCGTACTTGAGCAGTGCGGCGTTGATTCCGTACGAGCAGCCGATGTCCACGATGTGGGGCACGGTGACGTGCAGGGCCTCCCGGTACTCCTTCACGAGTTTCGCGAAGTAAGGCTTCGCCTGCTGTGGAACGCAGTAGCCGAGGGGGCGCAGCAGGCGGAAGTAGGCCCGGGGATCGGGCTGTGTGTAGATGTGGTCGAGCGTGACTTTCCCGGTCGCGTCGAAACGCACAGGGCTTACTCCTCGTCGATCGCAGAGTGGGGGGCGGGGGCTGTGCCGGTCGGTGGGTCGGTCAGTCCAGCAGCGCGTCGCCCCGGACGGCCCGGCCCTCGGCCGCCAGATGCTCGGGCAGTACGCGGCCGAAGAGCTGCCGGGTGCGGGCCACGCTGCCGACGACGCCGGGGCGCTCGCTGTAGGCGAAGATCGCAGAGTGGCGTGCGACGCCGCCCCGGACGGGGCTGACCCGGTGCAGCGAGTAGCGGCCCTTGAACAGCTGCAGGTCACCCGGTTGCAGGGGGAGGCTGCGGACGAGTGCCCCGCCCCGGCCTTCGAGCACGGCCCGGACGTCGTCGAATCTCTCGTCGTGCGCGGACCGGATGCCCGGGCAGTATTCGAAGTCACCGCCGAACTCGGCCTGTTGGGTGAGCATGCTGACCGTGTACTCGTTGGTGTCGAAGTGCCAGGGGTGTTCCCTGTCCGGCGCCACGACGTTGAGGACGAGCCCGGAGAGCGGGTCCGCGAGTTCGTAGAGCTCCGGAAGTCCGAAGCACAGTGCGACGAAGCGGTGGAACAGTTCGTCGGAGTAGAGTCGGCTGATGACGGCGTCGTCGGGGATGCGGTCCCGGGCGACGAAGGCGTTGCCGCGCTCGAAGGTCTTCCGGCCCGGATGGTCGTCCGGCAGTTCCGCGTCCACCGCGATGTTGTAGACGTTGACCGTTTCGGTGTCGAAGTGCGCCCGGGACGCGATGGTCGAGCACTCGCGGCTCAGCGTGTCGCGCAGTGACGGACGGATGAAGTCGGGCAGCACGGTGCAGCCGAGGGCGGACAGTTCACGCCGGGCACGGGACACCACTGCGCGGCCCTCGGCGCTGTCGAGTTCCGACAGGGGGTAGCGGGCGGTGTCGACGACCTGGTCCAGTGTTGCGGCTTCCAAAGAGCTCACTCGATCCTCTCCACGTGGCGGGCAGACCGTTCCGAGGTGTCCTGCCCCCACCTCGGCTCTTCAGTAACTGAACTGACTAGTAACTGAGTTGAAGCTCACACATCGCCGCCGGATTGTCTGTGACACGCCCCACTGAACCCTGGGGTGTCATTGGGCGGAGCGCCGGTCCTCCCTCGACGCCGCGCCCTGCTCGCGCAGCCCCGGACGACGTCGTCGGCGCCTTGGGCCCCGGCGGCGTCGAGCGGCGTCATGTCGTCCCAGCCGACCCGGACGATGTCGGCTGCCGTGCTCGGGGAGCAGTCGGGCGGTGGACAGTCCTCCGCCATGGCAGGCCGCCCCAGAAGGCGCGGGTGATGTCCGCGGGGTGGGGGTTCGGCGGCGGAGAGGTACGCGCGGACCTGCCGGGCGCTGAGTCCGCACCATGCGCGGCAGCCACCGCCGGCACCATCAGCACCCGGACCGGCTGTCGCCACCGGCGCACCCGCGCGCCGGGCCAACCGCGTTGCACGGGCCCCGTAGCCGAATCGAGGCCGCACCCTCCACCGCATCGGCACGGCCCCCGATTCGCCGTCGATACGCCGTTGCAGCTCGCACATCGGGGCGAGCGCGCCCTCGTCGTGCAAGGTCAGCGCGTCGGTGACCCGCGCAGTGCCCTGCGGGGTGACGAAAGTCGTCTCCAGGACGTTCGTGCCGGTCAGCTAGCGGCGTTCGCTGCGGTAGTGCACCGCCGGTTCGAGGAGGAACCGGCCGCCCCGGTCGGCGTCGAGCACGGCACCGAACACCGAGGGCGAGTCCAGATCCGGCAGTCCGAGCCAGTCCACCGACCCGTCGCGGGCGACCAGCGCCGCGGCGCGGCCATCGCCGATCACTGCGTAGTCGCGCAGCGGAACGTAGCCATCGCTCCGCGATACCACCGGGCGATGGTGATCGGCTCTGGGAGACGTTCACCACGGCTTCACCACTCATCGGGCCTGCTCCATCGCTCTCGCACCCGGCTGAGAAGGATTCCAGGCGATCCGAGGAGGCCCGGCGCGGGCGGGTGGTTCCGTGAGGCTCCACCCGCCGGGTGGATTCAGTGCGCTCCGCGCCTGTTCACCGCTGCTGCTCGGTGTGGTAGCGCTGGGCGAGCCGGGCGAGCGCGACGGCGCCGAGGAGCAGTCCGAAGTCGCGCAGGGCGACGTCGTAGTGGCCCGGGATGGTCAGCAGGTTGACGATGATGCCGGCCAGCCAGCCGGCCACCAGCCAGCCCCCGAATCGGGGAGCCAGCGCCACGGTGACACCGGCCACGATCTCGATCGCACCCACCGCGTACATGGCCGCCTGGGCGCTGCCGGGAACGATGTCGTCGATCCACGGCGCGAGGTAGATGGGCCAGTCCACGAGCAGGTTGGTGAACTTGTCCAGCCCGAACACGATTGGCGCCACCGTGAAGCCGATACGCAGGATCACGAACGCCTGGTAGCCGGGGTCGGCCAGCGCCGCCCGCCGCCGGGAGGTGGCGCTGGTGCTTGTGGTTACGGAGGACATGTCCCTCTCCTTCTATCGGCAAGGTTCATTTCCTATAGAAGCCCCCTCTCGCTCTTTAGTCAATGGCCGTGGGTTTTACACTGGTGTTCGTGGACACCCCGAAGGAAGTGCGCGACCCCGACGTCTCCGCCATCGCCGCCCTCGACGAGCCGACCCGCAGGAGGCTGTACGACCACGTCGTGCGCCAGTCGAGCCCCGTCAGCCGGGACGAGGCAGCCGCCGCCCTCGGACTGGCCCGGAAGACCGCCGCGTTCCACCTGGACCGGCTCGCCGACGAATCACTGCTCGACGTCATCTACGAGCGCCGCAGCGGACGCTCCGGACCGGGCGCCGGAAGGCCGGCCAAGCTCTACCGCCGCTCGACGAAGCAGGTCGCGGTCAATCTGCCGGACCGCCGCTACGAGCTGGCCGGACGGCTGCTCGCCCAAGCCGTGGAGGAATCCGACGCGACCGGTGAGCCAGTGCGCCAGGTGTTGCACCGCAAGGCCGAAGAACTCGGCACGCAACTGGGCGAACAGAACAAGACGGACGTCTTCGAGCTGCTGGAGCGGTACGGCTTCGAGCCACGCCGCGAGGACGATGCCATCGTTCTGGCCAACTGCCCCTTCCACGCGCTGGCCCAGGAACACACCCAGACGGTCTGCGGCATGAACCTCCACCTGCTGCGCGGTGTCCTCAGCGGTCTGGACGAGGCAGGACTCGAGGCATGCCTGGCACCCAGCCCCGGACGATGCTGCGTCCGACTGCGGCCGGCCGCCTGATCAGACCGAGAAGTCAGGCTGCCGTGCCGGCGGCCCATTCCGCCGCGGCCGAAACGGTCATCGGACGGCAGCCGGTTCCGGCCCACCTGCCACAGGGCGGGCTTGACGTGACGACGGGGCCTACCGCGGACCCTGGGCCGGGCCTCCGGTCGACCCGAGCCCCTCGTCTTCGCGCCGGTCGAGAAGGATGACCGCCACATCGTCCGCCAGGCGGCCCTGAGTGTGGCGGACCAATGCCTGGCGCAGGCCCTCCAGGAACGCCTGCCGGGTGTGTTCCCGCATGGTCACCATGGCCTCGGGCAAGTCGAAGAAGGTGCTGTCCCGGTCGCGGGCCTCGATGACGCCGTCGGTGCACAACAGCAGCCGGTCCCCCGGTGCGAACGGATAGCTGTCCATCCGCCCGGGAGGACCGCTGATGAATTCCTCGAGACCCAACGGCGGCAAGGGGGCGGTGGGCATCAAGGACCGGACCGTGCCGTTGCGCAGCAGCAGCGGCGGCGGATGGCCCCGGTTGATCACCTCAACGTGGGGGTTGTCCGGGATCTGGGCGACGAGCGCGGTGACGAATCCCTCGAGAAGGGCGTCGTCACTGCCGGCCACGCCCGCGCCCGCGGCGTCCCGCCGCAGGGCCGCTTCGCAGTGGTTGACGACCTCCACGAGGTCGTCCTCGTAGTGCACGGACTCCCGGAATGCGCTCAGCACGACCGCGGCAGCCCGTACGGCGGGCAGTCCCTTGCCCCGGACATCCCCGACGATCATCCGGACCCCGTACCGGGTCTGGACCGCGTCGTACAGATCGCCGCCGATCTGCGCGCCCGTCTCAGCCGCCAGGTACATGCTGGCCGCCCTTACGGGGCCCAGCTGGGCCGGCACGGGCCGCAGCAGGACCTCCTGGGCGGCCGTGGCGATCCGGCGGACCTGGTTGAGCTCTTTCTCTCGGCGCGTGCGCGCGGTGCGGCTCATCATGAAGCTCGCCACCGAGACCAGGAACAGGGCGAGGAAGTTCGTGTAGACCTGCTGACCGCCCCAGGCATGGTTGTAGGTGGCGGTGGTCACGCTGACGCCGACGGCCACTCCCGTCGCCGCGAGCGTGCCCTTGGGACCCATCGTCACCGCTGCCAGAGCGGGTGTCGCCACCAGCAGGGGTCCGGTGTACACGACGTGCGCCGGCGTGAGCTCGACGAGGAGCACCAACAGGGCGACCGCGAAGGGCAGGCACTCCGCGAGGGCGAAAAGGACCTGGTGGTGGCCGTCAGCTCCCGGTCCCGGGGGCGAGCGCAAAGGCGCTCTCATGAGTACAGCCTGCCTCGCCCGGACGCATGGCCGCCACTCCGGTTCACCGGTCCCCGTGGGCGTCCGGTCGCTGCCGGAACCGGTGATCGCTCCTGCTCGGCGACCGTCGCTCCCCGCTGCCTACGACCCATAGAGGTTAGAAAATGGAGTATGAGCAACCTACTTGAACATTTCCGGCGTTGGCTGCTCGGCTGGACCACGAGCTCTTCCTCTCCCCCTCGGCGTCCTCGCTCAGGACACCACCAGGAGCGTCAGGAGCACCCCCCGCCCCCCAAGGGAAGGGCGCGGCGTCTGTCCTCCCTGCTGAGCGTGCGCAGCGTGGCCGGCGAGGTGTTCCTTGTGCAGCTGGCCGTCGTAGTCCTTCTCGTCGCCGCCGCGGTGGTGGCGCTCGTGGTGCAGGCCCGGAGCGCAGGCATGCTGGACGCCCGGCACCGTACGCTCGCCGCCGCCGGAACGTTCGCCGAATCTCCGGGAATCGTCGCGGCCCTGCGCAGCCCCCATCCGAGCGCGGTGCTACAGCCGAGCGCCGAGGCGGCCCGGAAGATCGCCGGGGTCGACGGCATCAACGTGTACTCGCTCGACGGGGTCACCCTCACCCACAGCGACCCGGAACAGATCGGG
Source organism: Streptomyces sp. NBC_01353 (assembly GCF_036237275.1). Taxonomy (GTDB): domain Bacteria; phylum Actinomycetota; class Actinomycetes; order Streptomycetales; family Streptomycetaceae; genus Streptomyces. The sequence goes on from NZ_CP108352.1 coordinate 1,321,710, forward strand.
AAGCACGTCGTCGGCCCCTTCTCCAAGGCTGCGGCCGGCAAGTCCTTCACCGAGACGTTCGAGGGGTCCCTGGGGCGGTCCGTGGTCTCGGTGGTCCCCGTCAAGGACCCCTCCGGCTCCGTCATCGCCATCGTCTCCTCCCCGGTCACGGTCCAGAACGTCCAGAGCATGGTGAACCGGCAGCTGCCGGTCGTCCTCGGCAGCGCAGCCGCGGTGCTCGCCCTCTCCGCGGGCGGGACGGCTCTGGTGAGCCGTCGGCTGCTGCGCCGGACGCATGGCCTGGGACCGGCCGAGATGACGAGGATGTACGAGCACCACGACGCGGTGCTGCACGCGGTGCGGGAGGGCGTACTGATCGTCGGCGACGGCGGACGGCTGCTGCTGGCCAATGACGAGGCGCGGCGGCTGCTGGATCTGCCGGCGGACGCGGAAGGACGCCCCATTACGGACCTGGGTCTGGAGGAGGGGATCGCCGAGCCGATCGCATCGGGCCGTTCCGCGACCGACGAGCTGCACATGGCGGCCGATCGGCTGCTGGCGGTGAACGTCCGGCCCACCGCCCCCTACGGGCAGGCCGGGACCGTCGTCACGCTGCGGGACACCACCGAGCTGCGGGCACTCACGGGCAGGGCCGAGGTGGCCCGCGAGCGGCTGAAGTTGCTCTACGACGCGGGGATGCAGGTCGGAACGACGCTGAACGTGGAGCGCACCTCGGAGGAACTGGCGGAGGTGGCGGTCCCGCGGTTCGCCGACGTGGTCACGGTCGACCTCCTGGAACCGGTGCTGCGCGGCGAGGAGCCGCCCGAAGCGAGCACCGAGATGCGCCGCACCGCCGCCGTCGGCCTTCAGGGCGCCCACCCCCTCTACCCCGTCGGCAAGCTGATCCGGTTCGTTCCCACCAGTCCCATGGCCGCCGGGCTGGCCGGCGGCCACGGGGTCCTGGAGGCGGACCTGCGCGCCACCCGCGGCTGGCGGGCCCAGGACCCGGCCAACGCCGTGCGGATCCTGGAGCGCGGCATCCACTCCCTGATCGCCGTACCCCTGCGGGCCCGGGGTGTTGTGCTGGGGATGGCCGGCTACTGGCGGGGGCAGGACTCCCCGCCGTTCGACGAGGAGGACGTGTCCTTCGCCGAGGAGCTGACCGCCCGGGCGGCCCTGTCCGTCGACAATGCCCGCCGCTACACCCGCGAGCACACCATGGCCGTCACCCTGCAGCGCAGCCTGCTGCCCCGCGGCGTGCCGGAGCAGTCCGCCGTCGAGGTCGCGCACCGCTATCTGGCCGCCCAGGCCGGGGTGGGCGGTGACTGGTTCGACGTCATCCCGCTGCCGGGCGCCCGGGTGGCCCTGGTGGTCGGCGACGTCGTCGGCCACGGCCTGCACGCCGCCGCCACCATGGGCCGCCTGCGCACCGCCGTGTACAACTTCTCCACCCTCGACCTGCCTCCGGACGAGCTCCTGAGCCACCTGGACGAGCTGGTCACCCACATCGACGCCGACGAGCAGGAATGGCAGGGGATCACCGGAGCCACCTGCCTGTGCGCCATCTACGATCCCGTCTCGGGGCAGGTAGCGGCCGCCACCGCCGGCCATCCGGGCCCCGCTCTGGTCCGTCCCGACGGCACCGTGTCCTTCCCCGAGGTGCCGGTCTCCCCGCCGCTGGGCCTGGGCGAGGGCCTGCCCATGGAGACCATGACGGTCACCCTGCCCGAAGGCTCCCGGCTGGCACTGTTCACCGACGGGCTGATCGAGAGCCGCGACCGCGATCCGGACGCGGGCCTGGCAGCGCTACGCGCCGCTCTGGCCGGGCCCGGGCGCAGCCCGGAGGAAACCTGCACCGTGGTGATCGACGCGATGCTGCCCACCAGGCCCAGCGACGACGTCGCGCTGCTGGTGGCGCGCACCCGCCGACTGGACCCCGCGCGGATCGCCGAGTGGGACGTATCCCCCGACCCCGCGGCGGTGTCCCCGGTGCGCAACGCCTGCGCCCGCCGACTGGCGGACTGGGGCCTCGAGGACATCGCCTTCACCACGGAACTCATCCTCAGCGAACTGGTGACCAACGCCATCCGCTACGGCACCGAGCCCATCCGGGTGAGGCTGCTGTACGACCGCAGCCTGATCTGCGAGGTCTCCGACGGGTCCAGCACCTCCCCGCACCTGCGCCGGGCCGAGGCCACCGACGAGGGCGGCCGCGGCCTGTTCCTCGTCGCGCAGTTCGCCGAGCGCTGGGGCACCCGCTACACCGCTCGAGGCAAGATCATTTGGAGCGAGCAGGCCCTCCACGACGGGGCCGCACCGCCCGTGATGGATCTGGGGGATGCGCTCCTGGCCGAGTGGGACGACGAGGCGTTCTGAGAACGCGCCGGTACGGCAGCCGCAGGGAAGGCAGCTGGCACCACCGGCTGGGACTGCGCTGCCGAGGCCACCGAACGTACGCTGGTCTCGATCAGTACGCGGACCGCCCGTTATGGAGCCTTTGTGCCCGTACCCCGTCTCCGGACAGCCTCCGTCGCCGCCTGTCTGGCCCTCGCGGCGGCGCCCCTCGGCGCCTGCGGAGACAAGCCCACCGCCGGGCCCAGAGCACCCGCGGTGGCCACCTCCGCCGCAGACGCCGGGGGCATGGCAGCACTCACCGCAGCGGCGGAGAGAGAGGGCTCGCTCAACACGATCGCGCTCCCGAGCGACTGGGCCAACTACGGCGCACTGATCGACGGCTTCGAGAAGAAGTACGGGATCAAGGTCTTGGTGGAGAACCCGGAAGGTACCAGCCAGGACGAGATCAACGCTCTGAAGGAGCGCAGGGGCGAAGGCCGCGCCCCCGACGTGATCGACGTGGGGGGCTCGTTCGCGCAGTCCGCGGCCCGGCAGGGTCTGCTCGCTCCGTACGAGGTCGCCCTGTACGACCAGATCCCCAAGGAACAGAAGGACCCGAAGGCCCGCTGGTACAACAACTACGGCGGCTACATCTCGATCGGCTGTGACGCCAAACGCGTCAAGACCTGCCCCTCGACCTTCGCTGATCTGCGCAAGCCCGAGTACAAGGGCCAGGTCGCGCTCAACGGCGACCCCACCAAATCCGGCTCCGCCTTCGCCGGCGTGTATGCGGCGGCCCTGGCAAACGGGGGTTCCTTCGACGACATCCAGCCCGGTATCGACTTCTTCGCCGAGCTCAGCGAGAACGGCAACTTCATCCCCGTCGAATCCACCCCGGCCACGATCGCGAACGGCCGGACCCCGATCAGCATCGACTGGGACTTCCTCAACCTCGGATACGCCGACGAGTTCCGCGAGAAGGGCGTGGACGTCGACTGGCGGACCGCCATCCCCTTCGACGGCAGCTTCGCCCAGTACTACGCGAACGCGGTGAACAAGGACGCCCCGCACCCCGCGGCGGCACGTCTGTGGCAGGAGTACGTCTTCAGCCCGGAAGGCCAGAACATCCGGCTCGGCGCCTATGCGCGCCCCGTCCTCATGGACGCCATGGAGAAGGACGGCACACTCGACAAGGCCGCCGCGGAGAAACTGCCGACGGTCGAGGGCACGCCGACGTTTCCGACAGAGGCACAGACAGAGAAGGCGAGAGAGACCGTCAACCGCGGCTGGGCCGAGGCCGTCCCGGGCTGAGGACCGGGGGCGGTCCTGGCCGGGCGTGCGCCCGCCCGTCCGGGCCTCACACCGGTGGCCACAGCACTCGCGGCTACCGTCCGGCCCAAACTGCAGGCCATGCTCACCGTTTGGCGATGCGATCGAGGACCTCGGCAAGACGGCTCCTGACCGCCTCGCGGTGGTGCCGCCGGTGTCGACTGAGCGGTCAGCTCCGAAGCGGGCGGCGATCGCGTAGTCACGTCGCGTTCGCCCATGTCGGGTCGGGTGGGGATGCGGGCGACCGCCCCACCCAGGCGGTCGTCCTCCAACTGGTCGAATACGTGACCGGTAGGAGCCGTCGGTCGCGCGGCTGCGATGTCCGGCATCCGCGCCGGCCCACCTCGGAGTGGCAACCGAACCGGCCCAGCATGTCCGCGCCGTGCGCGACCCCATGGAGCCAGCCGAGCTTCTCGTCATGGCCGCGCAGATCCTTCTCCATCGGGTACCAACGCTCGAACTCGTCTACCCATCCAGCCCTGAAGTCCCCCTGCTCACGAGCATGCAATTGAAGCGGGTCCCGGACGTCCACACGGCCAGGCGCGCACCTTTCCTGCCGCGCCAAGCCATAGAAATCCGCCTGCCCTCCGGGACAGGTACGCCCGGCCGGACGGTCCGACGGCAGGAGCCCTCCGGGTGGTCAGTCGGGGCGACGGGTGGTCGGGCCGACCTCGGCCTGCCCGCCGTCCTGGGCCCGGGCGGCGGGCGAGACGGTCACCAACTCCTCCGACCCTCATCGAGTACGAAACGAGCTGCGGAATCAAGGTCTGGGGACACTCCGGCGGCATCCACGGCCCCTCGACCCAAGCCTTCGGCACCAAGGACGGCGGGCAGGTGATCGCCCTGAACTGCAACGGCGACTGGGTCGGCGGCGGCAAGAACGTCGTCTCGGCCGAGTTCTGCAGGCTCCCGACCTCGACCCAGCCGCCGGCTCCCGCCACGTCCGGCTGACGTTGCGGATGATCAGCCCTTCGGGCCGCTGTCCGCACCGGCGGACGGCTCGCGTACGTGAATTGGGCGACCGTCCCTCGCCTCACACGCAGGAGTAGCTGAAGGTGCCCTCGCCCTCGATCGGTGAGCCTGCGGGGCCCAGGACCTGGAGCCGGGCGGTACCCCGGAACAGGCCGGGGCCGCGGACCGTCCATTGGAGATGGACGGTGACCTTGTGGTCGCCGCGGCGGACTGTGTGGGTCAGCTCACCTGACTCCTGCCCGTCGCTGCGCAGCCAGCGGTAGGTGATCGGCCCGCCACTACCGTCGGTGGTCATGACGCCGATCAGGTCGGCTGTCTGGCCGCAGCTCAACCGCTGCGTGGGTGCTTTGACTTCGACCGTGGCGACAGCCGGGCCGGACGTCGGGCGCAGCAGCAGCCACAGCACGACGGCGAGCGCGGTCAGCACCGCGGCCGCCCCGAGCCGACCGGCTCGCCGTCGGCGAAGGCGACGCCGTCTGGGGACGGGCGGGGCAACCGGCCACACGGCGCGGAGGCTTTCCTGCTCGCCGCCCGGAACTCCGGGGCCGAAGCGCAGCAGAATGTCGCGGTCGCCGACTCCGGCGGGCGCCGGGGCAGGAAACGATCCGGGACGGCGATTCCTCTTGCCGAGGACGGTCGCCTGCTCGTCGGTGGCAGCGGCGGACCGCGAAGCCCGACCACGGCGGCCGAGGACGGTGGCCTCGAGGTCGGTCCCTTCGGTGCCCGTCGCGGCGGGGTCGGTCGTGTCAAGGCTGGTCGCCTCGATGCCGGTCGTGGCGGGGCTGGTCGCGGCGCGGTCCCCCGGCTCACGGTCCCCCGGCTCGCCGTGCTTCGCCTCCGGGCCAGGGGCCTCGGAGCCGGGCGTCACCGGGCCGGGCGCCTCGCGGTTCACAGCCGTGCGGCCCGTTGCCTCCGGCGCAGGCGCCTCTCGGTCACTCGCGTCGGCACCCATCGCTCCCCGGCCCGCTGCCTTCGGGCCGACGGCCTCGGAGCCCGCCGCCCCACCGCCCGTCACCTGCGGCCCGGTTGCGTCACGGCCCGGCGGGTCGCGGTGGGGCGGCGACACGGTGAGGTCCGTCAAGGCGGCGGCTGCCGCCGCGCGCAGCGCGGTCCGGCGCAGGAAGTCCGCGGGAAGTGCCGCGCGCCCCGAGACGAGGGTCGCGCGGGCGGCTCCGAGGCCGTCGGACTCGGCAGTGCCGGAGCAGCGGGCGAACAGGTCCGCTGCCTCGGTGCCGACCGCTGTCCAGGCGTTGCCGAGCCTACGGGCGAGAGCCGCCCACGCGGTGATGTCGTCGTGACACGCGGAGGCCGTCGGCGTGCCGGACAGTGCCATGCTCAGCGCCACCTCGGCGAGCAGGGCGGTGCCGTCCGGGGCGAGTACGACGTTGTCCGACGTGAGCGCTCCGTGGGCGAGCCCCGCCGCGTGCAGGGCGAGCAGTGTCTGCGCGGTCTCGTTGAGGATGCTCGCCACGCTGCCCTCATCCGCCTGTGCACGGTTGGCGGTCAGGACATCGGCGACCGTGGGAGTGGGCGGGCGGGCGACGATCAGCCACACGTCCCCGGCTTCCTCCACGAGGTCGACCGTGGCCGGCACACCCGGCAGCCGGAGCTTCGCCACGGCGACCACCGCGGCCGCAAGGCGTGAGCGTGCACCCTCGGGAGCGAGCAGGGCGCGGTCGATCCGCAGCACGCCGAGCGGCGGATCGCCGGCGGGGCCGGGCAGCAGGGCGTGCCAGGTGCCGAACCGCCCGTCACGTGACCAGTCCGACAGGGCACGCCCGGCGACGGTAGCGGGCGTCGCCGATGTCGCAGATGTCGCGGGTGTCGTCATCGCGTTCTGTTCTCCTCGGTGGTCGCTGTCGCTCAGCACGGCGGCGCGTCCGCGGAGGCCGTCTGACGTCCGCTCGCGGACTGCGGGCTGCTGCTGACGGCGATGTTCCAGGTGCCTCTGCACGGGTGGTTCGAGAAGTCGCCCGTGAAGGTGACGGAGTACTCCGTGCCGCCCGACAGCCGCCGGCTCTGCGAACCGTGGGGTTCGGCGGGCGTGTTGGCGTAGAAGTCCGCGATGAGCGTCAGCGTCCCGGTGCCCGTGGTACGGACGGTCACGTCGGCGATCAGCGTGCTGTTCGGTCCCCGGCGCAAGGAGGCGATGGCGATGGTGATCGTGCCCGGTGTCGGCGGTACGGGGGAACTCTCCGTCGGGGGCGGAGCGGGGGTCGAGGGGGCTGGTCCGGGTTTGCCGCCTGAGGGAGGGATGGTGGTCACGGGGGGAGTGGTGCCCGTGGAGTTGTCGGTCGGGGAGGCGCTCGGCGAGGGGTCGGCCGAGGCGGTGCGGGACGGTGATCCGGTCGGTGTGGGCGTGGTCGCACTCGGCGAGGGGGCGAGGGATGCGGAAGGACCGGAAGGCGAGCCGGAGGCGAAAGTCGAGGACGGTACGGAAGTGGCGGTCGTCGTCGTTGTGTCGGGCGTACGGGCTGTCACGACCGTCACCCCTCCGGCGACCACCGCGAGCCCGGCCACCCCGACGGCCGCCTTCCAGATGTGGGGCTTGAGCCGCCCGAGTACGGTCAGCGCCGGTGTGGCTTCGAAGACGGCCGACGTCGTCGCGAACGGGAACAACAAGGCGAGCAGGGTGGTGAGCTCGGCGACTCTGCGGCGTCCCCGCTCCTCCCAGTCCGCGCCGTACGCGTCGGTGGCGGTGCGTTCGAGGTCGGCGAGGAACGCGTCGATGCCGGGCCGCTCCGCCGGGTCCTTCGCCATGCCCCTGCGCACCAGGTCGCGTACCGGCTCGGGTACGTCGTCCACGGCGACGGGCGCTCGCAGGTGCTGGAGCCGCAGGGCCGTCACGTCGTCGCCGCGGAACGGCCGCCGGCCGGTGAGGCACTCGAAGAACACGGCTGCCGCGGCGTACACGTCGCTCGCGGGCCCAGCGGGCTCGCCGTCCCACTGCTCGGGAGCCATGTAGGCGGGCGTGCCGGCGGCCTCCGTCTCGCGGCCGGTGCGTACGGCGATGCCGAAGTCGGCGAGCGTGCTCGAACCGTCGCTGCGGACCAGCACGTTCTCCGGCTTGTAGTCGCGGTGTACCATCCCGGCCGTGTGGGCCGCGCCGAGCCCGAGGAGCGAGCCCTTGAGCAGGACCAGAGCCGCCTCCGGGCCGGTGGCCCGGTGCGCGCGCAGCAGTTCGCGGAGGCTTACCCCGTCCACCGCCTCCATGACGATGGCGGCGCCCAGGCGGGCCTCCACATACTCGTACAGCCGCACCACGCACGGGTGCCGCAGTTCGCCGAGCAGCCGTGCTTCGGCGCGGAAGCGGGCCAGGAACTCCTGGTCGGAGTGGAGCCGCTCGCTCAGGTACTTGATCGCCACGGGTACCCGCGTCGCCTCGTGCCGCGCCAGTACGACGCGGCCCCCGGCACCTTCGCCGAGCGTGCGGACGGCGACGTAGCCGGGCACGGCCCAGCCGCCGTCACCGTACGGAGCATCCTGTACGTCCCTCATGCCGCCCCCTCCACGGCCGTGCCGTCAACCAACCGCGCCGGATGCCGTCCGCCCTCCGCGCGACGCCGCTTCACCACTCGTATCAGCCACCGGACCGGGGCCGCCCATACGGGGAACGCCACCAGGCCGACGACCACGGCCACGATCACCGAATCCCACGGCGCGTCCACCCGTCCCTGGAGCCATTCCCCGAGCCGGGAGCGCCAGGCCAGCAGGGCGAGTACGAGGAAGCCGTACGTACCGACGATCACCGCGAGGCCGTACGCGGCCATGCCCGCCTGACGCGCCGCGGGCCGACGGCCCGCCCGCAGGTCCTTCCAGAGCCCCTTGCGGAAGTAGGCACTCGCCTCCTCACGCAGGCGTGGCAAGCGCAGCGCGTCGGTCAGCGCCTGATAGCCGTCCAGCGGCATCAGCGGATTGAAGTTGTACAGGGTGTTCAGATACAGCCCGAAGGCCATGTGGAAGAGCGTGGCGGAGACCGGTCCGACCGGCAGGTACGCCGCGCCCACGGCGCACCAGCCCGCCAGGGCCGCGGTGGAGATCGGGCCCGACAGCGCCACCACGACCCGCGACCAGCGGGAACCGAACCACATGTCGCTCGTGTCCACGAACGCGAACGGCATCCCCATCATGATCATGAAGCCGCCGCGCCGGACCTTCCGGCCGTACGACTTCACCGCAAGCGCGTGTGCCAGCTCGTGCACCACCAGGGCCGAGATGTACCCGGCGGCCAGCGTCACCGGGCCCCAGACCCCGGCTCCGCCGAAGTCCAGCAGGTGCTGCCGCCCCTGTGCCACGCCGAAGAACGCCACGAGGCCGCCGACCACCGACAACCAGGTCAGCGTCACTCCCGTACGGGTGAAGAACCGCCAGCCGAAGCCGCCGTAGAGCCGGGTCACGGCGCCGTCGAGGCCGGGTACGGACACCTCCAGTTTGAGCAGGGCCCTGTACACCGCCCGCCAGAACCGGCGCCAGCCCTTGGTCTCCTCCTCGTCCTTCTGCCCCGGCAGACCGCGCAGGAGACCCGCTCCCGCGAATGCCGCGAGGGCAGCCTCGATCCGTGGCAGCGCCAGCTCACCGAAACGGTCGGCATAGGCGAACAGCAGGTCCCGTACGGTGGCGTCGCCGTCGATGGCGTTCCACAGGAACACCTCGCGCTCGTCCAGCTGGAGGTACACGCCGGTACGCGTGTTGCTCAGCACCGAAGGCGGTTCGGCACGGCCGTCCGCGGGCACCTGCTTGAGCGCCCACCCGCTGCGGCGGCGCGGCCGCGCGGTGAGCGGGCCGGTCGCCTCCGGCACCTCCTCCTCGGGGACGGCGGCGGGCAGTTCGGTGAGCTGGGTGCCGACGACCATGGTGCGGGAGCCGATCCGGGCGTCGCGCGGCTGCTCGAACACCATGCGGACGTCGCCGATGGACAGCTCGACGCCGTCGGCGAGCCGAGTCGACCCTCCGTGCAGGTTCACTCCGGCGACGGCGGTGCCGTTGAACGAGTCCAGGTCCTCGATCCGGAAGCCCGACCCGTCACGGACAACCCGGGCATGACGGCGCGACACACTGCCGTCGGACAGGACGACGTCGTTGTCGGCGCCCCGGCCGAGGGTGGTGACCTGACCGGTCAGTGTTACGAGGAGGGCGGGGTCGTCGACGCCGCGCAACTGGGGCGCGGCGAACGACGTCGGCGCCGCGCCGCGGCGGAGCGTGCCGCAGCGCAGGCAGTAGGGGAAGTCGCGCCGTACGTGGACGCGACAGGCGTGGCAGAGCATTCCGGTCGGTCCGCCGTCTCAGGAACCGGTGAGGAACGAACCGCCGGACCGGCCGCCGGGTGCGGCGTTGCCGGGTCCCGACGAGTGGAGGTGGCTGCCGAGGCGGTCGAAGCCCGAAGCGCCCGGACGGAACACTTCGCCACCCGCCCCGTCGGAGTCGGGGGCGGGGGTGTCCGCGTGACCGCCGCCGCGACCGCCCCCTTCACCGCCGTCGCCACCGCCGCTGCCACCGCCGGTGTCGCCGTCGTCGCCACCGTCGCCGGGGGTGCTGGGGCCATGGCCGGGTCGGCGCTCGTTCTCCTGGCTGCCACCGCTGTTACCGCCGCTCCCCCCGGAGTCACCGCCACCACCACTGTCGCCACCGCCGCTGTCGCCACCGCCGTTGCCTCCGCCCGAGTCACCTCCGCCATTGCCCCCACCACCGTTTCCGCCGTTGTTCCCGCCGCCGTTGCCGGAGTCGCCGCCGCCGGGGGCGTTGGGGCCGTGGCCGGGTCGGCGCTCGTTCTCCTGGCTGCCGCCGCTGTTACCCCCGCTCCCCCCGGAGTCGCCACCACCACCGCTGTTGCCACCGCCGGAGTCACCTCCGCCGTTGCCTCCGCCCGAGTCACCTCCGCCATTGCCCCCACCACCGTTTCCGCCGTTGTTCCCGCCGCCGTGGCCGGGTCGGCGCTCGTTCTCCTGGCTGCCGCCGCTGTTACCGCCGCTCCCGCCGGAGTCACCGCCACCACCGCTGTTTCCACCGCCGGAGTCACCTCCGCCGTTGCCACCGCCGCTGTTACCGCCGCTCCCGCCGGAGTCACCGCCTTCGCCGCGTTCATAGACGCCGCCGTGCCCGAAGCCATCGGGGCCGCCGCCCTCACCGCCAAAACCGCCTTCGGACCCGCCGCCGAATCCGTCGCCGCCGCTGTGGCCGGGGCCGCCGATGCCGCCGAAGCCATCGCTGTCTCCGCCGCCGTGGCCCCCGAAGCCCCCTCCCAGGCCACCTCCGAAGCCGCCTTCATCGCCGCCACCGAATCCGCCGCCACCGCCGTGGCCGGGGCCGCCGATGCCGCCGAAGCCATCGCTGTCTCCGCCGCCGTGGCCCCCGAAGCCACCCCCGAACCCGTCACCGTGGCCGTCGCCGAACCCTCCGCCGAAGTCACCGCCAGGGCCACCAAGGTCGCGCCCACCGTCACCGAAGCCGCCCGACCCGTCAACGCCCAGGCCGCCGGGACCGTGGTCGCCGAAACCCGTATCGGCGTCTCCGAAACCCCCGAAGTCCCCCGGGTTGCCGAAATCGCCCGCGCCGCCGAAGTCGCCGCCCGGGTTGCCGAGGTCGCCCAACAAGGAGCCCCCGTCGCCGAAGGACGTGTTGGCGATCGCATCGCCGAGCAGACTGCGGAGGTCGCCCGTTGCGGCGTCGATGTCGCCGGTCAGGTCCCGGGCGTCGCCCGCGTCGGCCGTGTCCACGTGCGGCGCCGTGCTGTCGGCGGCCGCGGCATCCTGCGCCCCGGCGTCGACTACAACGGGGTCGGGGGAAACGTCGTGGTGCGCCAGGGCGTGTGCCGCGTTACCGAAGAAGAGCGACGACTTGGACAGCCGCGCGTCGAGGGTGGCCGGCCCGTCGGCCGTACTGGAGTCCACGCGGAGCCGACGCAGCTCGGTGACCTGCTCGGGCGTCAGCCCGAGTCTTCGTGCCACCTCTTCGATGTCGCCATCGAGTTCGGCCGCGAAGGCGGGGTCGACCGCCAGGCGGGTCATGGCATCACGAAAGGCGTTGTTGGTCATGGCCCCTCACGTTCTCCGTCGTCTGCGCACGCTGTGTTGATCCCGGCGGGAAGTGGAGGGTCCCCCTGGTCGGCGGCATGGATGCCTTTCCGGCCATCCCAACCGATGCCTGCAGGACCCTTATAGGGGCGAATGCCCGACCCCCGCAAGGCCCGCGGTGCTCATCGACCAGGTGATCCAGTCACTTCTGTCAGAGGTCAGCACCGCTTTCCGGACTTCGTGCGCCATGCAGACGCAAAGCGCTGGACACCTCGCCTGAGACGAGTTCCAGCCAAGGTGTACACGCGCGGCTCTCCGTGGTGTCCGTCACGTTTGCACAGGCAAGCAGAGTGACACCGGAGCCGGCGTCCGGTAAGGCTCGCGACGAGGGCGGCGCGGCCGGTCCGCGGGGATCTGCTGCACCCCGCGCCCGGCCGCGCGGGTTCGGTGCTGACTTTCGCCGTCCAGTTGTGGGGAATCCGCAGGTCCTGGCCCCGATCGGATGAGTTGTCGTACCACTTGATGCGTCGGTCGGGGCCCACCGTCCCGTACGCCGGTGCCTCGAGCCAGCACTGCCTGGGATAGCACCGAGATCCGGACCATGCCTGGACCAGCTTGCCTGCCAGGAATACGGCTCGGGCTCCCGACGTGAATCCGCTGACGCTGCCCCGAGGTCAGCAACGGCGGGGCGTGATCGGGACCGATGCTGACTATTTGCTGACCTGGCCCCCAACAGCACGCCACTGGCCTGCGGAAATGCCCAGATGCTAGATGTTGGACTTGAACATGGTACGAAGCATGAACAAACTCCCATTGATTCGGCTCCCTGCCTGCTTTTGCAGGTCAAGGGCGGTTTTCACTCTACAACGGCCCGCTTTCCGACCGACTTCGGCCTGTCTTCCGGTAGTGACGCTGACCGATTGCCGAGTTTCCTGACCCCGTGCCAGGTAGATGCGGAGGCGTGTCACGGGTCTTCCGCTCCACCCTCGCGGAGGACAGGCGGAACCAGGGTAAGGAACGGCGCCCCGGTCCGCATCGAGAGCCCTGTCACGTGAGGGCGGCGTGTTACAGCGCGTCCAGGGCGCTGACCTTCCAGCCTTGGGGGGAGTGGATGAGGGTCATGCGGACGCGGTTGAGGTCGAGGCGGGGCGTGGTGACCTGCGTGCTGGTGGTGAGCTGGTTCATGAAGAGCAGAATGACGGCCTTGTGCGGGGAGGCCGAGATTACCGATACCGAAGTCGGCGTCGCGACCGTGGCCTTGACCACGCCGCGGTACTGCTTGGCCGTGGGCGCGACCACGGTCTTGGTGGTCTTGTCGTACTCCTCGAGAAACGGGCCGGTGAGGTGGGTGCGGGCCGCGGCGAAGTCGCGGTCCAGGTGGCGGTAGTCGTACGACAGGATGGCCGGGGCCGCCTTGTGTGCGGCGGCCAGGGCTGCCGTGCGTGCCTGGGTCGTGCGCTCCGCCTCGCGGTACTGCCAACCGAGAGCGGCGGTGGCGGCCACGGCCAGCAGGACCAGGGCGGCGAGGACCGCGCCGAGCCGCCCGGGCCGGCTGCCCGTCCGGGTGGTCGGCTCGGGCTCCGGCGTTGGCGCCGGAGTGGCCTCAGGCTCGTTCGGCTGCCGCTCCGGCGTTGGCGCCGGAGTGGCCTCAGGCTCGTTCGGCTGCCGCTCCGGCGTTGGCGCCGGAGTGGCCTCAGGCTCGTTCGGCTGCCGCGCCGCCCGTTCGGCGCGTTTGGCGGCGGCGCGGACAGTCGCCGCTCGCAGGGTCGGGTTCGCCACGGTCTTTCTCCTGTTCAGCCGACGAATTCGACGTTGGACGTCAGCCACTGCCCGTCCTCGAGGACGAGGTCGAGCTGAAGGCGGTAGTTACGGGACGTGCCCTCGGGGGCCGCGACGTTGGTGACCTTGCTGTCGGCCACCACCAGGACGCGGGCAGTGTGTTCGTCGGCCCGCGCGATACCCGCGTCGAGGATCTGCCCCTCGGACACCGACTTGTTGTCGCCGACGATCTTCGTCAGCTGCGTGGTCTGGGCCGCGAACTGCTTCTTGAAGTCCCCGGTCGCTCCGTTCAGCACGTTCTTGCTGTCGCGGTCGTAGTGCCGGTAGTCGAGCGAGGTGAAGTTGAGCGCCGACTGGCGGGCGGCGGCCAGGATGTCCTGGTGTCGGCGGTCCTCCTCGTGGCGCTCGTACAGCTGCATGCCGAGCCAGCCCGAGGCTGCCGTCAGGACGGCGGCCAGGACGGCCAGCACCGCCACCGACCACCGGTGGCGCAGCAGCCGGGCCGCGTGCGTGAGGAGTACACGGGTCATACCGTTCATGCCATGGGTCCCACGAGCAGCCATTGCCAGGAGTCCTTTCCGAACACGGTCTGTGCTCCGCCCGTCGAGCCGATCCGGACGGACTTTCCGGGAGCGGGAGCGTTCTGGGCGCCTCGGACGGAGGTGTAGCCGCCGCGCGGGGCCGCGCAGTGGGCCTCGGTGTTGGCCCGGCGGTCCGAGGTGTCCGCAGGGTCCCGGTGCTGGGTGCCGTACCCCTGACGGCAGGGCGGCGGGTCGTCGGCGTTCACGACCAGGCCGAAGTGTGTGGTGCCGTCTCCGGGAACCACGGTGTAGCTGCCCGAGACCACCACGGGGAAGGTGACCAGGGCCTGTTCCACGCCGGGCAGCCGGGCGAGGGTGATCTGACCGCCGCTGATCAGGTTGCCGAGCAGGACCGGAAGGTGCGGCCGGTTGTCCTTCATCAGCGCGTCGACCTCCCGAGCGGCGGAGGTGCCGCTTACCGTCAGGGCACGGAGGTCCCCGTCGCTCGCCTTCAACTGGGCGGTGAGCGCCGCCAGATCGCGGGAGAAGGACCTGATCGACGAACCCTGGTCGGCCTGTGTCTTCAGGACCTTCCTGGAGTCCTCGATCAGCGCGATCGTCTCGGGGAGCGAGCCGGACGCCGACTCGACGAGGGCGTTGCCCGAGTCCACAAGCCGGGTCAGATGCGGGCCGGTGCCGGAGAAGGCCTTGCCGAGCTCGTCGACCGTGATCCGAAGGTCCTGCTTGTTCACCGATTCGACCAACCGGTCCAGGCTCAGGATCATCTCTGTGGTGGGTACCGGCACCCGGGTGTTCCGGCGCGGGATGGTACTTCCGTCCCGCAGTTCGGGGCCGTTCGCGGAGCGCGGCTGCAGATCGACGTACTGCTCGCCGACGGCCGAGCGGTTCGCCACCACGGCCAGGCTGGCCGCCGGGATCCTCGGGGAGTCCTCCAGCAGCAGCGCCACCGAGACACCACCGGAGTCCGTGAGCCGCAAGTCGCCCACGCGGCCCACGGGCACCCCGCGGTAGGTGACCTCCGCGCCGGAGTAGATGCCTCCGGAGTCGGGGAACTCCGCTCTCACGGTGTATCCGCGGTCCAGGACGCGGTCGACCAGGCCGGTGTACTCGGCGCCGACGTAGGACACGCCGACGCAGGTGATGAGCGCGAAGGCGAGCAACTGGGCTTTGACCGTACGGGTGATCACGGCACCAGTCCCTTCGTCAGCAGCTCGGCGAGCGCGAGGTTGACGCCGGGTGGGAAGGGGCTGTCACTACCGCCCTCATTCCGGCTGTACGAGACGGGGTCGGCCGGGGTGCAGAGCGGCAGGCACCCCAGGTCGGTGTCGCCGCCGGGGGCATCCGGGGCGCTGGGGGTTCGCGAAGGCAGAGGGGCCTCGGGGAGCGGCGGGTTGGGGACGCCGGGGAGCGAGGGGGTGGTGGGGAGCCCCGGCAGCCCGGGAGTCGCGGGGCTTCCGGGCTGCTTTCCGGGCATGCCGGGCCTCGCGGGCTCGTCGGCCAGGTTGCCGTAGACGCTGCGCAGGTCGAGATCCGCGGTGACCTTGAGGTTGACATAGTCCCCCTTGATCGCGTCGACAACATTGCGGGGGAACGGATAGGTCGTCAGGAGCTCAAGAGCGTTGGGGAGATCGGCGCCCGCCTTGTTCAACTGTCGGAGGATCGGCTGCAGCGCGCGGAGATTGGCGATCACATCGGCGCGCGACGCGTTGATCACCTTCGTACCCGTCGTACCGAGGTTCGACAACGAGGTGAGCATGGCGGTCAGCTTGGTCCGTTGGTCGGCAAGCACCTTCAGCGCGGGCGGGACGGTGGTGAGGGCCTGGCCGATCGTCTTCTTCTCCTTGGCGAGGGTCGCGGACAGCTTGTCGATGCCCTCCAGCGCGCGGACGATCTCCTTCTTCTGCGCGTCGAGGCCACCGATGAAGGTGTTCAGCTCGCCGAGCAACGACTTGACCCGGTCCTCGCGGCCCTCCAGAGCCTTGTTCAGCTCCGTGGTGATGGTCTTGAGCTGAGCGACGCCACCGCCGTTGAGCAGGGCAGACAGGGCCGAAAGGACCTCCTCGATCTCCGGGTTGCGGCCAGAGCGGGACAGCGGGATCCGCGCGCCGTCGTCAAGTCTGCCGACCGGCTTCTCGGCTGTCGGTGCCGACAGCGACACGTACTTCTCGCCGAGCATGCTGGTCTGCCGCAGTTCGGCGATCGCGTTGCCGGGCAGCTTGACCGAGTCGGCGATGCGGAGTCGCACGCGGGCGTGCCAGCCGACCAGTTCGACCTTCTCGACGGCGCCGACGGTGACGTTGTTCACCTTCACCGTGGACTGCGGTACGAGATCGAGGACGTCCCGGAACTCGACCGTGACCTGGTAGCTGTTGCCGTCCGCGGCGGCGCCGCCGGGCAGGGGGACGTCGTACAGCCCGTTGAACTCGCAGCCGGTGGTCAGGAGGAGTGAGCCGGCGGCGGCCCACAGCGCGGCCTTGCGCGGTGCTCTCATGTACGGGCCTCCAGGATTCCGCCGAGCGTCTTGTCCATCGAGGGCGCTCCGGTGACCGGGTCGGCCTCGGGCAGCTCGGGCAGGGAGTCGAACAGTTTCTTCAGGTTCTGGCAGTCGGCCCCGGCCTTCCCCTCGGCCTCCTCCCCCGTCGTCTTCAGCAAGGAGCACAGCAGGGCGGCCGGGTCCTGTAGCTGCTCGGGATTGCCGCGGGTGTCGAGCGTGCCGGACGCCGGGTTGTAGGCGTTGTGCAGATTGGTGAGACCGGCGGGGACGACATCGAGCAGCTCTTCGAGGGCGGCTCGCTGGGTGACCAGCACACGTGTCACCTTGGAGAGGCCCTTCACATCGGCGGTCAGTGCCTTCTTGTTCTTCTTCACGAAGTCGGACACGTCGGCGAGGGCCGCCGCCAGGTGCGTGATCGCCGCGGCGAGGTCCTTGCGCTCCCCGGCCAGCTGCTCGGCCACCTTGGCCAGGCTGTCGTTGAACGACCGGACGGAGGCGTCGTCGGCCGCCAGCGCGGCAGTGAACGCCTGGAGGTTCCGTACGGTCCCGAACAGGTCCTGCCGGCCGTCGGACAGGGTGGTGACGGCCTGCGAGAGGTCCTTGACCGTCTGGTGCAGCTGCGTGCCCTGTCCCTGGAGGTTGTCCGCGCTGACGGCGAGCAGCCGGGACAGCGAACCGTCCTTGTTGGCGCCCTGGGGGCCGAGCGCGTCCGACGTCGTACGGAGGCTGTCGAAGACGCGGTCCAGCTCGACCGGCACGGCCGTGTGGTGCAGGGGGATGACCGCGCCGCTCCTCATCGCCGCGCCGCCTCGGTGGACGGGGAGCAGTTGGAGGTAACGGTCGCTGACCACGGAGGAGTTGATGATCGCCGCCTTGGCGTCCGGCGGGACCTTGTACTCGGCCGCGTACTCCAGCTCGACGCGCACCCGGTCGCCCTCCGGCGTGATCTCCTTGACCTCGCCGATGCGGACGCCGAGTACGCGTACGTCGGAGCCGGGGTAGATGCCGACGGTACGCGGGAAGTACGCGGTCACCCGGACCGTGGGCTCCTGGGGCAGGTGCACGACGGCGAGAACCGCGGCGACCAACAGCACGGTGACGACCGCGAGGCGGCGGATGATCCGCTGGTTCATCGTGACCCTCCTGTCCGTGGGGCCACCGGTGTGGGGGCGACGAGGTTCTGGATGTAGCTGTCGAACCAGCGGCCGTTGCCGAGTGTGTTGGTGAAGACCCTGGCGAAGGGGGCGAGAAGCTGGACGCTGCGGTCGAGGCTCGCCTGGTTGCGTTCCAGCATCGTCACCACGGTGTTGAGGCGGATGAGTGCCGGGCCGATCGCCGTGCGGTTGTCCCGCACCAGGCCGGAGAGCTGGATGCCGAGGGCGACGGAACTCGTGAGCAGGGTGTGGATGACCTGGCGCCGTGCGTGGATCTCCTTGAACAGCTTGTCGCCGTCCTTGACCAGCTTGCCGAACTCGCCCTTCCGCGCGGCGAGTACACCGGTGACGCCGTTGGCATGGTCGAGGAGTTCACGCAGCGCCTCGTCGCGGGAGGCCACGGTGCGGGAGATCTTCGAGAGCCCCTGGATGGAGGCTTTGACCTCGGCCGGTGAGTCCTCGAAGGTGGTGGAGAGGGTGTCCAGGGCGGTGGCCAGCTGCTGCCTGTCGATCTGTTCGGTGGTGGTGGTGAGGTCGCTGAAGGCCTCCACGACGTCGTACGCCGGGACCGTGCGGCTCAGCGGGATCTCAGCTCCGGGCTTCAGCCGTCCTGAGCCCTGCGGATCCAGCGCGAGGTACTTGGCGCCCAGGATCGTCTTGATACGGATGGAAGCGCCGGTCCTGGTCCCGAGCTCAGGGTCTCCCTCGACCCGGAAGGTCACCTTGACGTGGTCGCCGGCCAGCTCGACCTCGTCGACCTTGCCGGTCTTGACGCCGGCGATCCGTACCTCGTCGCCCGGCCGCAGCCCGCCGGCCTCGGAGAAGGCCGCGCTGTACGTGTCGCCACCGCCGATCAGCGGAAGGCTCTCGACATTGAACGCGGCGGCGATCAGCAGCGCGAGGGTGGTGAGGCCGGCGGCGCCGATCACCACGGGATTGCGTTCACGGAAGGGGATCAACGTCCGCACCTCGCCCGGGCGACATGGAGTTCGGGGGTGATGACCTCGTCGGTCTTCGGCAGCACGATCCGGCCGTCGAAGTCGCAGAGGTAGAAGTTGAACCAGGAGCCGTACGAGGCCGTACCGGTCAGCTTGTCGAGCTTGTTCGGCAGCCGTTGCAGAACGCCCTCCACGGTCTTCTCGTGGTCGTTCAGGGTTCCGGTGAGCTCGGCCAGCTCGGCGATATCGGTCTTCAGCGGCGGGCGGGCGTCCTTGAGGAGACCCGAGGTGGCCTCCGTGAGGCCGTTGATCCCCGCCAGCGACTCTCCGATGGGCTTGCGGTCGGCCGAGAGACCCGAGATCAGCCGTTGCAGCTGGGTGATCAGGTCGGAGAAGCGGGTACTGCGCTGGTCCACCGTCTTCAGCACGGTGTTGAGGTTGGTGATCACGGACCCGATCAGCTTGTCGCGTTCGGCGAGCGTCGTGGTGAGCGAGGCCGTGTGTGCGAGCAGGCTGCGGACCGTACCGCCCTCACCCTGGAGGGTCTTGACGATCTCGGTGGCGAGCTGATTCACGTCCTCGGGGCTGAGCGCGGCGAACAGCGGCTTGAAGCCATTGAGCAGCGCGTTGAGGTCGAGTGCCGGTTCGGTACGGGAGAGGGGGATCCGGCCTCCGGGAGCGAGTCGCTTCCCGTTCCCCGCTCCCTCGGTGAGGGCGACATACCGCTGCCCGACCAGGCTGCGGTAGCGGATGACGGCGCGGGTGCTGGTGAGCAGGGGCCGGTCGCGGGAGACGCTGAAGGTGACCTCGGCAAGCGCCCGGTCCTTGATCCGGATCCCTTCCACCTCCCCGACCCGCACGCCCGCGACCCGGATGTCGTCGCCCTCCTCCAGGCTGGTGACATCGCTGAACACGGCGGTGTAGGTCTCCTGGGGGGTGAAGGAGAGATTGACGATGGTGGCGGCGAGGAGGGTGGTCGCCGCGATGGTCACCACGGCGAAGATGCCGAGCTTGATGAGCTGGGGGGCTGTGGAGCGGGCGTTCATGCGTGGCTCACCTCCGTCCCCCGTGCCAGCGGTCCGAAGAGCAGGGTCGTGACAGCCGGGACCTCGTCGGCGGGCACACCCATGACCGGGGCCACGAGCGAGGCGACGGCGTGCTGTTCGGCCTGCGTACCAGATACGGGACCACCTGAACTCGTCGCCGACGTACCGTCGTTGAGCTTGATCGGCGGTGCGGGAACACGGGGGTGGGGCAGCCCTCTGCAGTCGGGGCCCGATCGGTCGGCATAACGCGGTTCCTCGCCGGGTCGGTAGGGGGGTCTGGGGCGGACGAACTCCAGGGTGATGCGCATCTTCCCGCCCTTGAACGCCTCCTCGGACGCCGCCTCCTGGCGCACGAGACCGGCCAGCAGGCACGGGTACTCGGGCGAGTAGCGGGCGAACAGGGCCAGCGTGGGGCGGGAGACGCGGCCCAGGGTGATGAGCCGGGCGGAGTTCTCGTCGAGTACGCCCTCCGTGGTCTTCGCGGCGGTGGCGGTCCAGGTGAGGAGCGAGGAGAGCTGCTCCTGCTTCTCGACGATCGTCCGGCTCGTGGTGAGGGTGTTGTCCAGGGTGCGCAGTAGGTCGGGGGCGGCCTCGCCGTACACCTCGGCCACGTCTGCGAACCGGGAGATGTCCTCCTTGACAGAGGGCATGTGCGGGTTGAGCCGGCGCAGGTATGCGTCGAGGCGGGTGAGGTTGTCGCCGATGTCCTCGCCGCGGCCTTCGAACGCGGTGGAGAACGCCGACAGAGTGGCGTTCAGCTCCCCCGGCCGCACCGTACGGAGCAGCGGCAGCAGGTCGTTCATCAGCCGCTGGAGCTCGATGCCGACCGTCGTGCGGTCCTGGGTGATGACGTCACCGGCGCGGATGTGCCGGGGTGACGCCTTGGGGGGCGCGACCAGGTCGACGTACTTCTCGCCGAACAGGGTCTTGGGCAGCAGCCGGGCGTGGACGTCGGCCGGGATGAGGGAGACGTGTTCCGGCTTGAGCGCGATACCGAGGGTGGCCTTCTCGCCGTCGGCCCGTACCTCGCGCACCTCGCCCACGAGCAGCCCGCGCAGCTTGACGTCGGCGCGCGGTTCCAGCTGGTTGCCGAGTGTGTCGGCCTCCAGGGTGATCCGTACGACCGGGGTGAACGCCTGCTGGTAGACGGCGACGGACAGCGAGAGGAGCAGGGCGACGACGACGATGAAGACGATCCCGTACAGCCTCAGTCTGATGGTGCGACGCATCTGCCCCTACCCCGCTATCCGTACGGTCGTGTGGGAGCCCCAGATCGCCAGGCTGAGGAAGAAGTCGAGGACGTTGATGGCCACGATGGACGTCCGTACACCGCGCCCGACGGCGACGCCGACGCCCGCCGGGCCGCCGCTCGCGTAGTAGCCGTAGTAGCAGTGGACCAGGATGATCACGAGGGCGAAGACGATGACCTTGCCGAAGGACCACAGTACGTCGACCGGCGGCAGGTACTGCTGGAAGTAGTGGTCGTACGTCCCGCTGGACTGGCCGTAGTAGCCGGTGGTGATGGTCCGGGCGGCGAAGTAGGAGGACAGCAGCCCGATCACGTACAGCGGGATCACGGCCACGAAGCCGGCGATCATCCGGGTGGTGACCAGGAACGGCAGTGACGGGACGCCCATCACCTCCAGCGCGTCGGTCTCCTCGCTGATCCGCATCGCGCCGAGCTGGGCGGTGAATCCGGCGCCGACCGTCGCCGATAGGGCGAGCCCGGCGACGAGTGGGGCGATCTCGCGGGTGTTGAAGTACGCGGACAGGAAGGCCACGAAGTTGGAGGTGCCGAGCTGGTTGAGCGCGGCGTAGCCCTGGAGGCCGACCTCGGTGCCGGTGAAGAAGGAGAGGAAGGCGATGACGCCGACCGTGCCGCCGACGACGGCCAGCGCGCCACGGCCGAAGCTCACCTCGGCCAGCAGGCGCAGGACCTCCTTCTTGTAGCGGCGCAGGGTGCGGCCGGTCCAGGCGAGGGAGCGGCCGTAGAAGACCAGTTGCGTGCCCAGCTCCTCCAGGGAGTGCAGCGGGCGGTCGAGAAGTCGTCGCACAACTAACCTCTCTGCGGGACGATTTGGAAGTACACCGCGGTCAGAACGAAATTCGTCACGAACAGCAACATGAAGGTGATGACCACGGACTGGTTCACGGCGTCGCCGACGCCCTTCGGTCCGCCCTTGGCGGTCAGACCCTTGTACGAGGCGACGATCGCGGCGATGGCGCCGAAGACCAGCGCCTTCAGTTCGGCCGCCCACAGGTCGGACAGCTGGGCGAGGGTGGTGAAGGAGGCCAGATAGGCGCCGGGGGTGCCGTTCTGCAGGACGACGTTGAAGAAGTAGCCGCCGGCCACGCCGACCACCGAGACCAGGCCGTTGAGCAGGACCGCCACCAGCATGGTGGCCAGGACCCGGGGTACGACGAGGCGGTGGATCGGGTCGATGCCGAGGACCTGCATCGCGTCGATCTCCTCCCGGATCTTGCGCGCCCCGAGGTCGGCGCAGATCGCGGTGCCGCCGGCCCCCGCGATCAGCAGTGCCGTGACGATGGGGGACGCCTCGCGCAGTACGGCGAGGACGGAGGCGGCGCCGGAGAACGACTGGGCGCCGAGCTGCCGGGTCAGGCCGCCGATCTGGAGCGCGATGACGGCACCGAAGGGAATGGACACCAGGGCGGTGGGGAGGATGGTGACGCTCGCGATGAACCACGCCTGCTGGATGAACTCCCGCATCTGGAAGGGGCGTCGGGGCATGGTCCGCAGGACGTCGAGGGCCATCGCGAAGAGGCTGCCGGAGTGGCGGAGGGCTCCTGTCGGGGAAAGGCTCATGCGTCCGCCGCCTCCGGTGTGTGGAGCTTCGCCTCGCGGTCGGCGATCGCCTGCCAGCGGGGCGGCCGGGTGATTCCGGGACTCGGCAACAGGCGCGGGGTCATGGCGGGGGCGGGGTGGTCGCCGTCGTTCAGGCCGGCGAGCTCCTGCTCGACCTGGGCGGCGTCCTTCTCCTCCGCCATGCCGATCGGTCCCTGCATCCGGCCGTTGAGGAACTGCCGTACGACTGGCTCGTCGCTGGTGAGCAGCTGCTCGCGAGGGCCGAACATCACCAGCTCGCGGCGGAAGAGCAGCCCGATGTTGTCCGGAACCTGACGGGCCGAGGCGATGTCGTGGGTGACGATCAGGAAGGTCGCGTCGATCTGCGCGTTCAGGTCCACGATCAGCTGGTTGAGGTAGGCCACCCGCACCGGGTCGAGCCCCGAGTCGGGCTCGTCGAACAGGATGATCTCCGGGTCGAGCACGAGCGCCCGCGCCAGGCCCGCCCGCTTGCGCATACCGCCGGATATCTCGCCGGGCAGCTTCTCCTCCGCGCCGATCAGACCGACCATGTCCATCTTCTCCAGGACGATCCGTCTGATCTCGCTCTCCGGTTTGCGGGTGTGCTCGCGCAGCGGGAAGGCGATGTTGTCGTAGAGATTCATCGACCCGAACAGGGCGCCGTCCTGGAACAGCACACCGAAGAGCTTGCGCACCTCGTACAGGTCGTGCTCACGCAGCTTGGTGATGTCCTGCCCGGCGATCCGGATCGACCCCCGTTCCGGCTTGAGCAGACCCACGAGAGTCTTCAGGAACACCGACTTGCCCGTGCCCGAGGGGCCGAGCATGACGGACACCTCGCCGGCGGGCAGCGTCAGCGACACGTCCTGCCAGATGACCTGGTGGCCGAAGGATTTGGTCAACCCTTCCACGCAGATCTCGACACCCATCCGGTTCACCCTTCAGCGGGAGCAGCTCGTACATCTGCTCTACGGGGAGGGGTGGGCGCTCCGTCGCGGGGAAACGAAGATTTTTTACGCGGCGGACATCAGGGGTGTACGGGAGTGTGGGGCAGGGCGTCCGAGACGGCCTCCGCGACCGCACTGGCGCCAGGGAGCGGGAGCGGAAGCGGCGGTGCCGATACGGCGGAGGTGGCCGGCAGGGACGGCAACGGAGCCGGCACCGCGGGCACGGAGACTTGCGGCAGGGCCACCTCGGGCACCGTCACCGCCACCGGCGCCGGAGAGGGCTTCCGCGGGAGCGCGGTGGGTGACGGTGAGGCCTCGGCGGACGGGCGCGTCGGCTGAGCGGAGGGCTCGGCGACCCGTACCTCGTAACCGGCCTTCTCCTCCTCCACCTCCACCTCCTCCGAGGTGACGGGGCTGGCGGGCCGCGCCGTATCCGTCTCGTACGCGAACGGGATGATCAGGCCCACGACGGCAAGGGTCGCCGCCGCTGATGTCGCGGCCAGGGCCTGGGCGGGCACACCGGCCTGGCCCGCCTGGTCCCGCCCGCGCCCGATCAGCCACAGTCCGAGCGCCAGCGTGCCGGCCAGTGAATTGCGCAGGGTGCGCCGTGCTCTGGCCAGCAGGGACTCGACCGCCCGGCTGCTCAACCCCATCTCCCGGGCGATCTGCTCGACGTCGCGGTCCTCCGACTTCAGCCGGAGCGCCTCGGCCTGGCGGGCGGGCAGCTCCCTGCTGCGGTACGCCACCCATCTGGCCTCCGCCCGGTCGCACACCGCCTCCTCGACGGGCACCGGTCCCGGAGGGGTGAGCTTCGGGGCGCTGCCCACCTCGGCCTCGCGGTGGACCTGCCGGTACCGGTCGACGCACAGGCGCATGGTCACCGTCGTCAGCCACGCCCCGAGCCGCGCCTCGTCCAGGTGCGTGTTCTGCGCGCCGCGCAGCATCGCCTCCTGGACGGCGTCCTCGGCGTCCTCGGCGCTCATGGACCTGCGGCGCGCCACCTTGAGCAACTGCTCGCGATGGCTCCACATGCGCTGCCACCGCAGGTGGGCCGCTTGGTCCCCCGGTCCGGTCGAGTGGGCAGGATGCATGTCCGTCGTCATGACCGGGGACGTTACCGCCGGGTATCCGGTGATGGGGAGGGGGCGGCGGGTGAGTGAGTCCTAACCGTTGCCGGGAAGCGTCCCGGCGTCCGGAAGGACGCCGTCGCCGGGAAGCACGGCGCCGGGCCCAGGGCTGGTGACCAGGGACGGCAGGGGCTTCGGCGAGGGTGCCGGCGTCGCCGAGGGCTTGCGCGTCGGCGTAGGCGTCGGTTGGGGCGTCGACTTCGGCGCGGACGAAGGCGCGGGCTCCGACGGCGACGCGCGGGCGCGCGGCCCGGGGTCGGGCGTCTCGGCCCGCGCGGTGCCGGGGAACGAGCCCTTGGTCGTCCCTGTACCGGAATCCGTACCGAAGCCCGAACCGCTCAGGTCCGGCACGACCCGATGTCCGTCCCTGAAGTATCCGTACCAGGACAGAACGACCCTCAGGTACTCCCTGGAGTGGTTGTAGGAGAGGATCGCGCGGTCGAGGTCCTGCCGCCGGGAGAGGTCGCGTCCCCCCGCGCACAGATAGTGCCCGGCGGCGAGCGCCGCGTCGTGGACGTTGTGGGGATCGACCCTCCCGTCGCCGTTGCCGTCGGCGCCCCACCTGGCCCAGGTGGACGGGATGAACTGCATCGGGCCGACGGCGTGGTCGTAGGACGGATCGCCGTCGTAACCGCCGCCGTCGGTGTCCCGTATCAGGGCGAAGCCCTGGCCGTTCAACTGCGGGCCGATGATGGGCGCGTACGTCGTCCCGTCCACGTCCACCCGCCCGCCCCGCGCCTGACCAGACTCCACCTGCCCGATCGCGGCGAGCAACTGCCAGCGCAGGGCGCAGCCCGGGATGCTCCCCGAGAGCGCCGCTTCCGCCCGCTGGTACGCGGCGAAGACCGTGGCGGGAAGCGCGCCAAGGTCGGCCACGAAGACGGAACGCATCACGGACGGACCCGGGTTGTGCACCACGAGCGGGGGCAGCTCGGTCAGATAGTACGCATCGCCCGACGTCTCGGCGTCGGGTGCCGTGCCGGCCTGGGCGTCGGCGGTCCGCGCCGCGAGACCCGGCGCCTGTGAACCGGTCAGCGCCGCCATGGCCGTCGCGGCGACCGCAGTGGCCACCACACCTCTGTGTACTCGCCCTGAAAACCGCCGCGCCATTCGCCGGTCCCCTCCCGCTCGCGCCGTTTCTGTCGACTGTTCTACGGGGCGAGGCGGCGGGTCCGTCGCGTCGAACGCCGGATTCTTTATAGGTGCTGGATTCGGAACAAATGGTTCCGGGATCTCGGGCTCGGCATCGGCTAGCACGTCCTGCACGCCCCGCGATGCGCGACGGCAGACCGTCCTCCCTGGTGAACCCGGCGGCTTGGCGCCGCGCCACGGGTCTGGAGGCCTGATCGTTCGGGCTGACGACGTCCGCGTACGGCAACGGCCAAAAACGCTCGCCAGGTCTTGTGGACCGCAACGCCGAAACGGCGCGAGCCACGGTACGAGCCCGATTGACGCTGAGGCACCCAGGTGGGACGGACCGCACCCGTCCCACCTGGCCCGACGCGCGGCAGGTCAGGCAGCGACACAGCTTCCTTCGGCCGAAGGAAGCTGTGTCGGCCTCGTGACGGACCATGCACAGCCGAGGTCAGCAAGCGCGGGAGGCGACGGGGACCGATGCTGACCACTTGCTGACCCGGACCCCGGGAGTAGCGCTGTGACCTGTGTAAACGCCCAGATACTAGATGTGGGACTTGAACATGGTACGAAGCATGAACAAACTCCCGATTTGTCTGCTCCCTGCCTGCTTCCTGCAGGTCAAGGGCGGTCCCGGCAGCGTACAACTCCGGCCGCCGCACTTCATGAGCCCTGGGTCCGGCGCGGCCGGCCAAGGACTCCGACCCGCCGTCAGCGTTCCAGGAACCAGCAGCGGCTCCTACCACCTGGTGGGCAGCTAGGTGCGGGTCGCCTGCCCAGACTGCTGATTCAAGGGCTCACCATTCCGGGTGGACGTCGTGGCTGTCATAGCGGGTCCCGGACTCGGTGATCCATGGCCTGAAGCGCCCCGGCCCGGAGCTCTGCTGGGCGAAGGCAACGGGCTCCTCCGAGTCGTCGGCGACTATGACAGCACCGGCCTTCTGAGCACAGCGCAGCGCGTGCGTCCAGTGGCGTCCGCGATGGCCGGTGCGAAAATCAGGGGTCTTGCACTGAGACATAGGGGCTTCACCGCAATCAAGGCAACAGTCTTCAGCCCGTACGACGGGCGCCCGGCGGCGCCGAACAAATCGAAATACCCCATTTAGTAAATACCTGAACATTTCTGGCCCAGTTTTCCATTTGCGCTCGTCGTCCAGGTTCGAGCGACGTGCACAGGGCACATGCACGACGGGCCGGGATGAGCGGCAGAGCAGCCGCCGCCGACGTCACGAGCAGTACCGGCTACGAGGTCGCGACGTGGCCCGCTGAGGAAAGGCAGCTCGCGATGAAAGGCAGGGCGGAAGGTCGGGGATCAAAGGCCACGGTCCTGATCTACAGCGACAACGCAGAGACCCGGGCGCAAGCCCGCCTCGCGATCGGCCGCAAACCCGCGAGCGACACACCCCCCGTCGAGTTCCTCGAATGCGCCACGTTGCCCGCAGTGCTGATGGCTCTGAAGAAGGGCGGGATCGATGTCTGCGTTCTGGACGGCGAAGCGGTTCCGGCAGGCGGCATGGGTGTGTGCCGGCAGATCAAGGACGAGGTCTTCCGGTGTCCACCGGTTCTGCTGCTCATCGGCCGCCCCCAGGACGCATGGCTGGCGACCTGGAGCCGGGCGGATGCCACAACTGCCCTCCCTGTGGAACCGGTGGAAATCGCCGCATCCCTTGCGGCGCTGCTGCGCTCATAGCCCTTGCCGACTGGTTCCACTCGCTGTGGCCCGGGCGTATCCGGAGGCAGCGGGCATCCCATGGCTACAGGTTCCCGGTTCCGAGGGCTGTGCCTCCCCCGGCCTGAACGTTCTGCTGCGCGCCCGCATGCAGGCCAGCGAGGAACGCACACTCCCCGGCCCCGCCGGGGTCACGTGCCAGGCGATGTGTCCTCGATGGCGTGGGCGTTGCGCCCGCCGGCGGTGGGCGGCAGACGGTGCGGGCCCGCTGGTGCGGAGGCGGTGGTGGTGGGTGCGGTGGCGGGTGTTCCCCCGCTGCGCTCAACCAGCGCGACCAGGGCGGCAGCCGTTTTGTAGAGGGGCTGTTTGGAGGCAGGGTCCCAGTCGGTGACCGTCAGTTCGTTCGCCGCGCTTCCCGGCTCGCCGGTAGGAGGACCGGTGCCCTCGGGGGTGTCCCAGTAGCCGTAGTGGAACGGCAGGAACACCATGCGGTCCCTCATCGCGGTCACCCGCAGGCGGCCTCGGACCGCCCCACGCGCCGTACGCACTTCCACCAGATCTCCTTCGGCCAGGGCCAGACGTGCGGCCTCGCCGGCGGACAGTTCGACCCAGACGTCGGGGGCTGCCGCGTCGAGCTGGGGGGTCCGTCCGGTCTTGGTGCGCGTGTGGAAGTGGTACAGCGTGCGCCCGGTGTTGAGCTGGAGGGGGTATTCCGCGCTGGTGTCCTCGCGAGGCGGGGTGTACGCCGCTGCC
The DNA here is from genome assembly GCF_036237275.1 of Streptomyces sp. NBC_01353. Classification (GTDB taxonomy): domain Bacteria; phylum Actinomycetota; class Actinomycetes; order Streptomycetales; family Streptomycetaceae; genus Streptomyces. The sequence continues at coordinate 1,349,744 of NZ_CP108352.1, forward strand.
TTGAGGACGGCCTTGCCGTGCGGATCGGCCTTGCGGTACGCGGCCTGCCCCACGGGTTCGCCGGTGGCGACATCCTTGCCGAACGACTCGCACCGGTCGGGACGGGCCCAGGTAATGCCGTCCTCGTAGAGCCGCGGCGTGCCGTGCGGTGCGCGGTCGGTGCACAGGCACGAAGCCGAGCCAAGTCGGTCGTCATCGCCGTCGGCGGGCGTCTTCCCCGGCTGATGGGTCAACCCTGAAGGCGGGGTGGGCCTCATCGCCGTCCACCAGTGATCCCGTTTTGCCTCGGGTGACGACGGGCACTCGCGCGAGGTACGAACGACACCCCCGAGCCGGGGAGGTGCGAGATGCCGGGCCGACGCGAGGGTGGATCCGGTCCCGAGGCGTACGACGCCACGCCCTACCTGCCGCAGCGCGGCGGCCTGCCGGCGCACAGGCGGGCGGCGGCCGACTGCCAGGGGTGTCCCCTCTACCGCGAGGCGACGGGCACGGTCTTCGGTCGGGGCGACTCCGGCGCCCGGGTGATGCTCATCGGTGAGCAGCCCGGCGATCAGGAGGATCGGGAGGGCGTCGCTTTCGTCGGGCCCGCCGGGCGGCTGCTCTCCAAGGCGCTGCGTGAAGCGGGGATCGACGAGGAGGGCCTCTACGTCACCAATGCGGTCAAGCACTTCAAGTTCACCGTCGACGAGACCCGGAAGCGTCGCATCCACAAGGCGCCCAGCCTCCGGGAGACCCTCGCCTGTCGCCCCTGGCTGATGGCCGAACTCCGTCTCGTATCACCCGAGTTCGTCATCGTTCTGGGGGCCACGGCCGGCCGGGCCCTACTCGGCTCGTCGTTCCGGGTCGGGACCGACCGGGGCGTTCCACGCCCCTTGCCGGGCGTCGAGGACGGCACCCAGGTGCTCGCGACCGTCCATCCGTCGGCCGTGTTGCGCTCCAAGGACCGCGACGCCGCGTACGCGGGCCTCGTCGCCGACCTGCGCACGGCCGCCGAGGCACTGTGAACCACCGCAAGCGAGATACGGGTGCGGTTTGCGCGCCGTGAGCCACCGCTCGGGTTCGCGCGCCCGTCAGTGGCCGAGGGCGTTCTTGAGCTGCTGCTTCGTCATGGTTGAGCGGCCTTCGATGCCGCGCTTCTTCGCTTCCTGGTAGAGATCGTCCTTGGTTCGGTCGGACGAACCGCCACCGCCGGACTTCTCCCCACCGCGCTGTGACGCGGACTTGCCCTGCGTGGAGCTGCGGCTTGCCGATCTGCTCTCGCCCGACCTCGCGCGCTCCTTGTTCACTGTGCGCGAGGCCATCTCCTTTGCGCGGCCCTCGGACATTCCGCGGTCCTTGCCGGACTCCTTGATGTGCTCGTACTGGCGCTCGCGCTTGGCACTGCTTCCTCGGGGCATGGCGGTGACCCTTCTCACGGGACGTCGACTCTCTGCACATGCTGTGCGTACCCGGCCCGGTGCGCCTCTCGCATGTGCCGAACGAGAATCCGAAGCGCAAATGAATCCGCCCGGCGGGTAGCCGTGAACCACTCCCACAGGGCCACAGGGCGCGGATGGGGGGTTGCCATGAGCGCACCGGAACGGCGTCGTCCTGACCGTCCGGAGGAGGTCGACGGGCTGACCGTTGCCGGCCGAACGGCGCTCGCGCCCTGGCAACCAACGTGACGCGTCCGGGGGCGCGTGGGAAAATCGAAGTACTAGGTGCGGTGAAGATGCGCATGTCTCCCACGGACAGGCAGGTCGGCTCATGGCCGAGAATCCGAAGTCCTCCGGACCCTCGCGCGGCGGCGAACCAAGCCGCGATCGTATGGACGGACACCACGGGTGGTCCCCCGATGTGGACGAGACCAGCCAGCAGGACAATCCGAGCGCCTCGCGTTCCTTCCACCCTGAGAAGCACGCCCCCTCACGCGGCAAGGGACGTAAGGCCTCCAAGGAAGAAGACGGGAGCGTCCCCGGCGACACCGTTGAGAGCGATACGACCAGGGGCGAGAAGCGGGCCCGCTCATCCGAGAAGGGCATGGACGACACCGGCCGCAAGGGCCGGTCACAGCGTCCCAGCGGCACGAAGGACGACTCGGCGTTCACCGGCGTCAACCCGGACGACGAGTCCTCCGGCCCTCGCCCGGGCTGACCACATCTACCGGATGGTGATACTCCTGCCGACGCCGTACGACACGCGACCAGCGGCCGGGATGGAGGCCTGCGGCGGCCCTCTCGGGGCGTCCCTCTCGACAGGGCCCGGGGGCGAGCCTTCCGGAAGAAGGAGGCACCCGCCTGGTCAAGCTCCTGCGCCTGAAGCCGGGTTCGGACCACCACAAGTCAAGCGCCCGTAGCCTGCTGATCGGGCGGGGTGCCGCCGCCTCCGCGCCTCCCCTTGTCGGTGCCGTGGGCCGAGCCCTGGGACTTCTCCGCGCCCCCGGGCTTCTGCCGCGCCCTGAGGGCCGCAGCCTCCTCTGGCGTGGCTGCTCCTTGCCGCTACGCCGCCGCTCAGGTTCTTCGCGTCTGACCCCCATCGCGTCCTGAGAGAACTGGTCTCGCAAGTAGGTCATGCCGCCTGTTATGCGCTGACTCCAGACGTCCTGCGGCGGGGAGTGCGTGGGATGCCTATCAGGCATCTGGTCGAGGACGGTGTCGTCCATCACGCCTCACTAGGCGGTGACCGGGCTTCCGGGGTGTGTCTGGTGTCCTTCCGCAAGTGCGAGAGCCGTTCGGTTCCTGCAGCTGCGGACCGGCCCCAAGCCGTGAGGCGGCGAGGACGCCTCGGCGCCCGTAAAGTCGTAGCTATGCCGGACCTTACGCTCGACCAGGTCGAGGCAATCGCCCGCGAAGGCCACGCGCACCAGAGGGACAAGTCGGGACGGCCCTACCTGGAGCACGTTCAGGCGGTGGTGGACGGGGTGAGGGAGCGGGGAGGCACCGACGAACAGATTGCCGCCGCCTGGCTGCATGACACGATCGAAGACGATGTGCTCTCCCGCGAGTGGCTGGCGACAGCTGCACTTCCACCGCACGTGAAAGACCTGGTCGACGCCATGACCAAGCGCCCGGGCGAGGGCGACGAGTCGTATACGCAACGGATCCTCGCCACACCGGGCGCCCGCCTCATCAAAGAGGCCGACCTCGCCCACAACGCCGACCCTGCCCGACTCGCCCTGCTCGAGGAACCGACCCGGACCCGGCTCAGCGAGAAGTACGCGAGGATGCGGCGGTTGCTCGGCGTGCAAGAGCGCTGATGATCGCGCAACGATCGACTGGACCGGCGTCGCACGGTGCATTTCGTGGTTCGTCGAGTCAGGTGGAGGCACAGGTTCGCCGGAGAATCGGTCCGCTGTGGCGCCTGCCAACGGCTTCACCCTGCAGTGCGGCGCTACGAGAGGCGTGATCTGTGGTCTTCACCGCTGGCCCGCCCGGGAAGCACGAGAGATAGACACGGCGGCGCAGCCGTGGCCCCGGGTGACGCAGCCCCTGGCTCCATGCCCTGACACTTGGCATGCCGTTCCTGACGATACGAGTCTGGTCCCGCGAGGATGCTGATCGCCGGCTGGCGAGTCCAGCCGCAGCGCCTCATGGCCAAGCTCGCCGCCCCCAGGGCCCAGGCGCTGCCACCGGCGAACGCTTTGCCCTCACCGGTTTCCGGCGGCTGATCGAAGAGCGGGCCGAGGGCCAACGCGAGTTGGCTACGGAGTCCGACCGGCGATCTCACTTAAGGGTGATGGGCGGAGTACTGCCAGTCATGTAGGCGGCGTGAGGGAGCTGGGTAGTCGCATCTCGTAACGCTGATTCCCGGGAGGTACAAGCGCCCATGGGCCTCCACACCGCGATGGAAGAGTACGGCTGCGTCATGCACCTGACGCTTCATGGCGAACTCGACCTCGAAGCTGAGACGTTGCTCGATCACATCACGCGCGAATGTGGCGGCGGTACCACGGTGATCGCGTGCGACATGCGGCACATTACTTTCATGGACGTCGCCGGCCTGGAGCGTCTCTTGGCCTTCGGTCACGCCGTCGAGGCGCGGGACGTGATTCTCTTCGTCTACAACTGGCGCCGGCAGCCCCTGCGGGTTCTGGAACTCTTCGACGTCTTGAACCCTGGAAACGCTCTGGAATCGGGACCTGGCGAAGCTACGCGCAGTCTGCGCAGGACCCTGCACGAACGAGCCGGGGCGGGCCGCGAACGCGCAGTGGCCACTGAGTCCGAGAGGGGACCGCGCGTCGAGGCCGTCGCCGTGTGACAGGCCAGCCCCACTGCGGGTGCCTGACCCTCGACCAGAGTGTGTCGAGCCGGTTGTCGGTGACGACAAGACGCGCGGCTGCCGTCGCGGCGGAGGTGCCTCGGCGCCCGGGTGCGATGCCGACATCGGCACGTCGGATGGGGGGCGTGCACTTCGCTGACCGCGCCCCGTGCGGCCAGAGACCACGCGTTGCCAGGGGGTACGCCAGTCCTAGCCCTCGAGGCGTACACACTCGGAGGGCGCTGCCCCGTTCGCCATCGTGATCAGCGGGCACTCGTCCCAGGCACGAACGAGCCCCCGAGCCGGGGAGTGCAGGATGCCCGGCCGCAGCGAGGACGGATCCGCTCCTGAGCAGTACGACGCCGCGGCGGGCTACCGGCGCATCAGCGGGCTGCGGCCGAATGCCGTGGCTGTCCCCTCCATCGGGATGCGACGGGGACCGTCCTCGGACGGGGCGACTCGGACGCGCGGCTGACGCTGATGGGTGAGCAACCCGGTGATCAGGAGGACCGAGAGGGCGTCCCGGACGTCGGCCACGGGCTGATGACCGACAGAAAGGGCCGCGAAAGCGGTCCGCGCCGACCGCCGGTCTCGGACGCCTGCACGGTCGCTGATCCGGCGGGCCGCACTCGACTGCCCCGAAGAGCACCCTGACCTGCCCTTGCGACGCCGACTGCGGGAGCATGTCGTGGGCGCTGCTTTGGCACTTTCACGGGGCAAGCAGCGGGCGTCCTGATCGCCGGTTGCCGACGAGCGTCGGTCGTGCTCGCCCCAGAGCTCCGACGCAAGTGCCGCCCCCGGCCCGAGGCCCGATCCGCTAGATGCGCTCCCTCACCCACGTTCCGTCCGGTGGGAACGCGGCAGAATCTCCTGGACCTTCGCTTTCACGCCCTGCGCGACCACGTGGAGGCGGCCGCCGCCGTCGTGGGCCAGGGAGGACGAAGTCGCCTCGATCTGTTCCCACGTGGAGTGGGGCGGGATCGGCGGTACGGCCGGGTCGGTGCGGAAGTCCAGCACCGTGGGCCCGTCCGCGCTGAGTGCGGTTCGCCAGGCGTCCTCGACGTCGTCCGGTCGGGTGACGCGGATTCCGTCCATGCCGAGCGAGCGTGCGAAGTCCGCGTATGCCACGTCGGGAATCGACTGGGAGGGTTCGAACGGCGGTGTGCCGGCCAGGGCCCGCATCTCCCAGCTCACCTGGTTGAGGTCGTGGTTGTTCCACACGGCGACCACCAGCCGGGGATCGGTCCACTCGGCGGTGTACTTGGCCACCGTCACCAGTTCGGCAAGGCCGTTCATCTGCATGGCTCCGTCGCCGACGAGGGCGATCGCAGGCCGGTCGGGGTGCGCGAACTTGGCGCCGATCGCGTACGGGACACCACTGCCCATCGTGGCCAGTGTGCCGGACAGCGAGCCGCGCATGGTTCCACGGAACGTCAGGTGCCGGGCGTACCAGTTGGCGGTCGAACCGGAGTCGCACGTGATCATGGCATCGTCGGGCAGCAGGGGGTCGAGGGCGTGCGCCACGAACTCCGGGTTGACGGGGTCGGCGTCGAGCGCGGCTCGCCGCTCCAGCACGGTCCGCCATCGGCGTACGCCGTCCGCGGTCGTCTCCTGCCAGGACCGGTCCTCCTCGCGCGCGAGCAGGGGGAGCAGCTTGCGCAGTGTGGCGGCGGCGTCCCCGACGAGGTTGACCTCGTAGGGGTAGCGCAGACCCACCATGTGGGGATCGATGTCGATCTGGACGGCCCGTGCCTGCCCGTAGTCAGGCAGGAACTCGGAGTACGGGAAGTTGGATCCCACCGTCAGGAGGGTGTCGCAGTCGCGCATCAGCTCGTACGACGGCCGGGTACCGAGGAGCCCGATCGAGCCTGTCACGTAGGGCAGCTCGTCACTGAGCGCGTCCTTGCCGAGCAGGGCCTTCGCGACGCCCGCTCCGAGCAGTTCGGCCGTCTCCACCACCTCCCGCCGCGCGCCGGCCGCACCTTGACCGATCAGCATCGCCACCCGCCGTCCCTCGTTGAGGAGTTCGGCGGCCCTCGCGAGAGCACGGTCGTCGGGCACGGGCGTCCAGCCGCTGGCGTCGATGCTGGACGGAATCATCTTGTGGGCGTGTTCGGGTGGGGAATACTCCAGCTGCTGCACATCCGCCGGTATGACAACGACGGTCGGTGCGCGGCGGGCGTACGCGGTGCGCACGGCTCGGTCCACCACGTTCGGCACCTGCTCGGGCACGTTGACCGTCTCCAGATAGTCCGCCGCCACGTCCTTGAACAGGCTGTGCAGGTCGACCTCCTGCTGATACGAGCCCCCCATCGCGCTGCGATCCGTCTGCCCGACCAGGGCCACCACCGGGACATGGTCCAGTTTGGCGTCGTACAGCCCGTTCAGGAGATGGACCGCACCGGGACCCGAGGTCGCCACGCAGACTCCGACACGTTCCGAGAACTTGGCATAGCCGACGGCCTCCAAGGCGGCCATCTCCTCGTGCCGTGCCTGGATGAAACGAGGGTCGTCACCGGCCCGCGCCCACGCGGACAGCAACCCGTTGATGCCGTCGCCGGGATAGCCGAAGACATGACTGACGCCCCAGGCACGCAGACGCTCCAGTATCCGGTCGCCAACCGTCTCCTTGCTCACGAAAACTCGCCTCCATCCATCAGCGGGAACACCTCTTCCCGGTAGAAGCCAAAGAATCCCCGCTGTTCCGGGCCGATCTGGGCGACGCCGGTGCCATCGACGCCGACGGCCACGAATCGCCGTCGGTGCGACGCGTGCTCTTGCCGGGGCCGGCCCGTGGGAAAGCTCTCTGGGCGATCAGCCTCGGCCGGCCGGCCCGGACGACGGGTCGGGCAGCGACTCGCGGTCGGGGCCGAGGCGTTCGGCTGGACGATGAGCGCCGTACATCCCCAGAACGGGCAGCCGCCGCGGGAACAGCCGCGGAATCGTGCTGACGATGCTGCACCGGCTCAGCCTCGGGTCGTCCTTCTACGCCCCCAGGAACCCGGAGCGGGTTCATACGGCGAGGGCGATCGCGTAGGCGAGGAAGAACAGGGCGACAAGCACGGCCACCACGATGATGGCGACGAGCGGCCCCTTGCCCCAGCCTCGCTTGAGCGGTTGGTACGGGCCCGCGCCCGAGCTGGTGCTCGACTCGGCTGGGGGCGTCTCTCCTGGCTGCGTGGCACCACGGAGGCGCGGGTCCTGGCGCGGATCCGGATCGGGGTTGTAGGCGGACATGTCGCACTCCTTTCCGCTCCCGGCGGGTGTGACGTCCTCCTGCGGCTGCCCGCAGGCTCGCCGAACATGCCGGGCAGACGCCTGAGCCGCCGCAGCGGGGAGAGGCGTGGCACTTCCCGCGTGGTGCACACCCAACGCCCACCGTCACACGGTCTGGGCACCCCCCTCACTGACTCGGCACGGAACGTCACGGGCGCGTTGTCAGTGGGACCGAGGGCCCCCAGGGAGGCATCCATCAACCACCCCGTCCCCCGGTCCCATGTGCGCGGGTGTCCAGCCCACCGGCAGTCAAAACGCCTATCGCCGGCATTGTCGTCGGCTCCCCCGGATCGGCAGCCGCCTCGGTGAGAACCAAGGCCAGGGGCCGGCCATCGGCATCGGACGCGGGGCGGATCTCTGTCGTCAGTCCCCCGCGGGACAGGCCGATGGCGGCATGGCTCCTCGGATCGGCCGTCATCGACAGATCAATGGAGTGGGTGAATCGCCGGTTTCACGGGTATCGGGCTCAGCCTGTTGCGTCACGTGGTGATCTCCACCTTGGCTTGGCCCGGCCACGCTCCTGCCCGGGGACCGGGTGTTCGGGCCCCCGGGCAGGTGGAAGCGAGCCGGGCTGAGTCAGATCCTGCCGCGCCAGGAACCCGTCTCCGTGCCGCGATCCTCAATGAAGTGTTTGAACCGCTTCAGGTCGCCCTTGACCTGCCGGTCGACGAAGCCGAGCTTGTCAGCGATGTTCTCCGCCATCCCCTCGGGATCGAAGTCCATCATCAGCGTCACCTCTGTGTGCGCCGGGTCGATCGGCCGGAAGGTGACCAGCCCGGACTGCTCGCCTTCCCCGCTTACGGTCACCCAGGCCACCTTCTCGTCCGGGATCTGCTCGGTGATCTCCGCGTCGAACTCCCGCTCCACGCCGCCGATCTTCGTCACCCAGTGCGTGAGCGTGTCCGTGCGCTGTTCAATGCGCTCCACACCCTCCATGAACTGCGGAAACGACTCGAACTGCGTCCATTGGTTGTAGGCCGCCGTCACCGGCACGTCGACCTCGATCGATTCCTTCACCTGCGACATCCGAACAATCCTTCCACCGCGATCGGGGTTGCCGGCCTGCAGCCGGCGGCTGTTGGTCCATCCCTCCCCGAGCCACGCCCTGCCCTGGCTTCACCAGCACGGAACCACCCGCCCGAGACCCACCCACTGGCGTGTCTGCGGCAACCGGCCCACGACAGGGTCAGCAGCCAGGGAGCTGAGCGGCCCCGCCACTCGCGACGCCTGACCTGGAGCATCCGCCAACACGAACCCATGGCCAGCGCAGGATCGCGTCCGCGGCGCCGTCAGCGCGGCCGCCTGAGAGGGTGAACGGTATGGGCGACCTGACAGATACGTCGATGACCTGACGCCACCCGTATTCCCAATGAGACTCACCCGCGTGCCGCACGCTTGCGGAAGCAGTAGCTCCACCCGCAGTCGGCCTCGGGGCAAGGCGGTCGGAGTTCGTTCGGGCAAGAGGCCTTCGGGATCGGAAAACGACTGATCCCCGCCGCGAAGGTACCCCCTGCGGACTGAAGGTCCGCCGTGGGCGTGCTGTCCGGCCGCCGTAGGCCGTCTGGCGGTGACGTCTTGCCGGATGCTGGAGCCCGTCTGAAGCTGACGGCACACCGAACGAATCAAGCGCAGGGGAGCCGGGAAACATCGGGAGGCAGCATGGCGGCACGAGAACGTCAGAACCGAGACCCCGTCACGGCCCACCCACGACCGGACTTTCCCGATCAGCAGCAGGAACATCCGGGCTGGACCGGGCCGATGGACCCGCCCCCGGACCATGGCGAATCGTCCTACGAAGGGCATCAACTCCTCGCGGAGCGGATTGCCGTGATCACCGGTGGTGACTCGGGCATCGGTCGGGCCGTCGCTCTTGCCTACGCACGCGAAGGCGCGGACGTCGTTTTCACCCACCTGCCGGAGGAAGCCGGAGAGGCCGAGGAAACCTCACGTCTCGTCACGGAGGCCGGCCGCAGAGCGGTCGCGGTCTCCTGCGACATTCGCGAGGAGCGGCAGTGTGGCGATCTGATCGAGCGTGCCGTGAGTGAATTCGGACGGATCGACATCCTGGTGAACAATGCCGCCTATCAGATGTCCCAGCCGGGCGGCATCGCCGCCATCGACACGGAGCAGTTCGACCGCGTCATGAAGACGAACCTATACGGCATGTTCTGGCTGTCGAAGATGGCGCTGCCGCACATTCCGAAGGGCGGCAGCATCATCAACAGCGCCTCCGTTCAGGCCTACAAGCCAAGTCCCCACCTTCTGGACTACGCCATGACCAAGGCCGCGATCGTCAACTTCACGCAAGGGCTCGCCCAGATGGTCGCCACGGAGGGCGTACGCGTCAACGCGGTGGCACCGGGGCCCGTCTGGACGCCCCTGATCCCGGCAACCATGCCCGACACCGTCGAATTCGGGAAGCAGTCTCCGCTCGGCCGCCCCGCCCAGCCCGCCGAGATGGCACCCGCCTACGTCTTTCTCGCGACAGATCAGGCCAGTTACATCACGGGCGAGATCGTCAACGCCACCGGCGGCACGCCACTCCCGTAGTTACTACGCCCGGCTGTCCCCGGTCGTCGCCTGCACGATGACCGTGCCCTGCCGCTTCGTACCGTGTCCCGCCGCCGATCATCGGGTGCGACGGCGTCAGAGTGCGACGCAGAACCGTCCGTGGTGACCCCGGTGCCACATCCCCCGTGGCCGCTTCGAGCCAAGCCTTTGTCGCCGGTTCAGTGGCCGAGGGCGCGCTTGAGTTCCGCTTTGTCCATCTTCGAACGGCCCTCGATGTTGCGCTGCTTCGCCTCGTTGTAGAGCTGCTCCTTGGTGGGTCCCTGCGAGCCGCTGTGGGAACGCTGCCCGCCGCGCTTGGAGGACGACATGTCCTGGGTCGAGGAACGGCTCACGGTCTTCGACTCGCCGGAGCGCGCGCGTTCCTTGTTGACGGTGCGCGCGGCGATCTCCTTGGCCCGCTTCGTACTCTCTCCGCGCTCCTCGGCACTCTCCTTGATGTGTTCATACTGGCGTTCACGCTTGGGGCTGGAACCGCGAGGCATGCTCATTCACTCCTTGGCGGGTGGGCGATCAATAACGAATCGCTGCACTGTCGGGTCGGAATCCGCCTCAGCGGGATGAAGAGGTTGCTTGGCCCGTCGGGGCCCATGCATGGCCATTGGTTCAGCAGGGCCAGGGTGCTTTCGGTGAGGGAGTCCGGCCATGTCGGGCGCCTACCCACGGCTGGATCGACACATTCACCAGCCGGCCGTGCAGATGGCGCCCGCGAGACCGCCCGTTCTCTGCTGTTCCGGCCGCTGCCGCCTCGCGGCCACGGCTGCGGCAGGAACCCGGCGGTGAGAACCCGGCACCGCCGCGGCCTGCCCACGTGAACGGGTCAATCCCGCCGCAGCACTGATATGACCCGGCGCTGCGCGGGTAGCGGCGGGTTCATGGAAGCCCAAGAGACCACACCGCTGCGCGCCGTCGCGCTCGTCTGCACTCTCTCCCCGTCGCCCACCCCTTCAAGTTCGCAGTTGTTGGCGGAACAGGCCATGGCCGCGCTCGGCGAACACGGCGTGACGGGACAGGTGATCCGGGTCGCGGACCACGACGTGCGGAGCGGGATCAGAACCGATATGGGCGAAGGCGACGCATGGCCGGAGATCCGGGACACGATCCTCAGCTCGGACATCGTGATCCTTTCGACGCCAATCTGGCTCGGTCATCCCTCCAGCGTCGCCCAGCGTGTGCTGGAGCGACTGGACGCGGAACTCGGAGAGACCGACAACGAGGGCCGCATGCTCACCTACGGCAAGGTCGCGGGCGTCTGCGTGGTCGGCAACGAGGACGGTGCGCACAAGGTCAGCGCCGACCTCTTCCAGGGCCTGAACGACGTCGGTTTCACGCTCGCCCCCAACGCCGTCACGTACTGGGTGGGCGAAGCCATGCACCGTACCGACTTCAAGGATCTCGACCCGACCCCTGAGAAGACTGCCGCCACCACGAAGACCCTGGCCGCCAACACCGCCCACCTCGCTCGTCGTCTCAAGGACACCGTGTATCCGCCCTCCTGACGCCGGGCACTCGGACACTTGTCGACTCGTGGTCAGGGTGCCGCATGAGTACGGGCGCAGGTGTCGTCGCCGCGTACGTGCTCGCCGGGAAATAAGCAGCGCCCGATGGCGACTACGCCACAGCCGCCCTCTACGACGCCCTCCTGCCGGGGTACGCCTAGGGCTGCCAGAAGGGCAGTGACCGTACGGGCCACTTCCCGACCCCCGGCCGCATTGGACTGCGGTTGCGCAACTGGATGCTCGAGGAGGCAAGAAGGCTTCCCCCCGGTGGCCGCCCCGCCGATCACCACTGCTCCGGCCGGTCCCAGCCGGTGCTGGTACTGACTGCGGGTGTCGCGCAGCGTGGCAGCCCTCGGAAATGCGTGTTGCGATGGGAGAACAGGGAAGGCGCGGTCCAACACGCAACCGCGTGGCCACGACGGGAGGAGCGATCATGGCACAGAACAAGCCGCTCAAGGCCCGCGACATCATGACGGCGGGCACCCAGTGCGTCGGTGAGCACGAGTCCTTGCGGGATGCGGCGAGGATGATGCGCGAGATGCAGGTGGGTGCGCTGCCCATCTGCGGTGATGACGACAAGCTGCAGGGCATGGTCACCGACCGGGACATCGTCATTCAGTGTGTGGCCGACGGGGAGGACCCGGCCCAGGTCGAGTGTGGTTCCCTCGGCGGTGAGCTGCACTGGATCGACGCGGAGGCTTCGGCGACGGACGCCCTGCACGTCATGGAGGAGCACCAGGTGAAGCGCCTGCCGGTGATCGACGTGCAGAACGGCCACCGTCTCTGCGGGATGATCTCGGAGGCGAACCTCGCACAGAACCTCACCGACAAGCAGATCGCCGAGTTCGCGAGCCGCGTGTACGCGGGCGCCCACTGAGGTACCGCCGGTGCCGGCGGGGCTGGCAGCTCCAGGTCCGCCGGCACCCGCGGAAGCAAGCGGCCGCAACCAGAGGGACCACGGTGGAGACCCGGGCCTGGTTCGGCTGCACCGCCCCCGAAGTGGGCGCAGGTCGGCGCACTCGTCGCCGAAGGCGCAGAGCCGGCGGATCTCGTAGCGAGTGGGATACCGCTCGGAATGGCGCGACGGTGGGGCCATGTTTCTGTCCAAACGCGGCGGACGAGCTACGAGCCACGTGAGGCGAACGCCCCGACGCCTGGTTCGCCCCCTGCCTACCCTGGACGGACTCGCTCGACTGCCTACGGCAGCGCTGCGCCTTACAGGGGAGTCACCGGAGCGCCACCCGCACCACTCCACCGGGTGCGGGCCAGGGTGAACAGCCGAGACAGCGGCGCCGAGCGAGGAGAGCAGCCATGGCGAACGAAGACATCTGGGGTTACCGCGCCGACTCCGGCTACGAGACGGGAACCGACCTGATCGGATTCAAGGTCGAGGCGACCGACGGAAGCATCGGAACGGTCGATGAGCACACGGACGAGGCCGGAGCCGGCTACCTCGTCGTCGACACCGGCGTATGGATCTTCGGCAAGCACGTGCTGCTCCCCGCCAGCACCATCCAGCGCATCGACCGTGCCAACGCAACGGTCCACGTCAGCCGGACCAAGGACCAGATCAAGGACGCGCCCGAGTTCGAGCGAGGGAGGCAGCCCCGCGACCCCACCTACCTCGAGCAGTTCGCCAAGTACTACGGCATGCCGCACATGTGACTCCCCCTCCGGGGGAAGACCGGGCGGGACCTGAGCCTCGACCGGAGGCGAGTCCTTCCACGCCCACGTACCACTTGGCCGCAGGTTCCGGCCAGGAACGGCGCGACGGCGAGGCGGCCGTTGAACAACAAGTACGACCGCCGCCGCAATCGCCTCCTGCCGCTCATTCCCCTTCTCCCTGATGGCCGGGTCCGCCCAACCGAGCCCGGATCCGTTCCGCCAGTCCCTCGTCGTACGCCATACGGTCTTCACCTCTGCCGTGATCGGAACGGACCATGATCAACGCTGGGCTGCCCCTGCCCGGCAGAGGTTCGATCGGCCGTGGCGGCGTGGCGGTCCATGCGACGAGGACAGGATGGGCCACGCTTGGCGCTCCGGCGCCGACAGGAGACGTTCCCCATGCTCGAACGCAAGCAGCGCAAGAACCGGACCGACATCACCTTCGTGCTTCCCGCCGACAGCCCACCCGGCCCGGTCAGCGTCGTGGGTGACTTCAACGACTGGGACCCGCATGCCCACCCCCTCCACGTCCGGGAGGACCACACGCGGGCTGTCACGGTCGCGCTGCCCCTGGAAAGCAGCCACTCCTTCCGCTATCTGGCGGCCGGCGACTACTGGTTCAACGACGAGTCCGCCGACGGCTGGGCCGGCGCCAACAGTCTGGTGAACACCTGAGCACTCGCCTCAGCCCCGCCGCATTGTGTCCGGTGGCGCATCATCGTCGCGCGTGCCCAGGACACGTTCGTAGCGCCAGGTGGCCGCCCGTTCCGGCTGGAGCAGACTGAGCCCGGTCACCTCAACCAGTCGCTCGGTGCTCAACCCATGCGGATTGTGCCAAGCGCCCTGCCGACCTTCATCGCCCACAGCTCCGCCGTGACAAATGGACGTGCACGGTACTGCCCCCGGAGTTCGTCGAGGTGATCGAGGCAGCAGGCCACGGTCAGTCGTCGCCCATCCAGATCCGGGTCGGCCGGATGGGCCCAGGAGGAGTCGCGGACGACACCGTAGACGCCCCTCGAGGGGACGGTCTGGTGGCAGCGACGGAGTGCCGGCGACACCATGTGGCGCCGGCACAGCCCCCGGATCCCTGGCACGACTTCGAGACCATGCGGGACCCGATGGGCGGGCCGCTTCCTGGCGCAGGCCGCCACTCCGACCATGGCCGGCCAGGGATGGGCGGCGTGCTCGTGGCCGGTATCGGCGCCCTGGCTGGTGAGCTCGCTGTCCCGGTCGCATGGACCGCGTACTTCGCCTTGGCTGACGCCGACGAGGCGGTACGCCGCGGCGCACTCGAGTCCTATCTCGACTGAGCAGCTCACCGGTGATGCCCTGTTCGCCGCGCGTGAGGCCCGGCAAGCGGGGCACCCGCACGGCACGAGTAGGTCGCCCCGCTGATGGCGAAACGTACGGGAAGGAGCGAGACCATGACCGAGTCGACGCCCGAACCTCGTCCAGAGACCCCTGACCGGGTCCCGTCCGAACCGGATGCAGAGCCTCGCGACCCGGATCCCTTTGGCCCGGATCCTCAGGCTCCACAGGATCCAGTCGAGGAGCCTCCGGAAGGCCCACCCGACCTTCCCGGCCCGACACGACCCGACCACCCCCTTGAGGAACCGCCTGACTGAGTACTCAAGGACACCTGTGCCGTCCGTGAACACTGCTGACACGAAAGAGTCTGTCGGCACCGCTTGACCTGCGGCGACAACCTGGGGTCTCTGGTTGGCATCGCGGTCCGGGAATGGTCCGGTCTTGGCCGCCTGGCGACTCGTGGCCGGTTTTCCGCACCACCAGCAGACAAATAACTTGCTGTTCCCCAGAGTCGGCGGAATCAGGCTTCTTTCCAGAGGCCGGCGTCAAGCATGCGTGCCGCCTTCGTGATATCTCCCGGGCATCAGATGCCGGTAGTGCGGTACGTCTCCTCGATGGACTTGCGGCCCATCCATTCCGCCGCGGGCAACAGGTCGGCTTGGCGCCGTCGCAGTCCTTGGAGAAGGACCCGATCCCACCGGCGAGCTGTCGAGCCACGCACGAAGCACTGCGAGCAGAGCACCGGGCGGCGCAGCAATCCCTGCCATGGATGCAGGCCAGCGCGCCCGGACACCCTCCGGCCTGATGCTGACCATTTGCTGACCCGGAGGCGGCACTCAGGGCGCTGACCTGCAGGTCAAGAGCGGTTTCCCTACCCTACGACGAGTCGCATGTCCGGGCCTCATTCCCCAGGTTTTTCAGGCCTCATGCTGACCACGTGCCGCCCGGCCCGGGCGGGCTTCCTCCGGCACATGCCGGAAGGTCGCCCAGTCGGCGTCGAGCTTGTGATCAAGAATCCGATGCGTGCCGCCCCCACGGCGGGACGCCAGTGGCAGGTCTGACACGCCTCCCTCGGGCGGACAGTGCCCCAAGGGGGCCATCCGTCCCTCGTCTCCCTTCGCGGAACGAGGCCAGACTGGGAGTGGACGGACACCGATGAGGAGGCCCCCGATGAGCACACCCCCTAACCCACGGCTCACCGCAGCTCTCTCCGCCGACCAGCGTGACCGGCTGTTGCAGTGCGCCGGCCCGGCAGACTTTCCTGAAGGGACCCGACTGTTCGAGGAGGGCGGGTACGCCGATCGGTTCTGGATCATCCGTACCGGGACGGTCACCCTGGACGTCCGCGTGCCCGGCAAGCGGCCTGCCGTGGTCGACAGCGTCAGCGCGGGCGAACTGCTCGGATGGTCGTGGCTGTTCGAGCCGTACCGCTGGCATTTTGGGGCCGAGGCCATGACGCGAGTACGAGCGGACGAGTTCGACGCGGCGACCGTGCGCCGGATGATGGACGCCGATCCGAGCTTCGGCCTCGCCCTGGACCACTTCGTCGGGCAGATGCTCGCCCACCGTCTCTTCTCCGCCCGTGTGCGGCTGCTGGATCTGTACGCCCCGCACGGGAGCGGCCTGTAGATCCTCACCCTCTGGGAGAACGTGACGCCCGCCTCGCGGCTACACCGTCAGCGACGTCATGCCCCACACCGCCATCGCCATCGGGCGTGACGCGCCGTACAATCGCCGCCCTGTTTCGACTGCCCACGACAGGTCCCAGCGTCTGTCGGAGGCTCAGCCGCTCGCCTTGGTTCGGTGACCCGCGTCACACCCGGCTCCTGTCAGCAATCGGGGCGCTGTCTCGTTCAAGGGGCACGCGAACGAGACAGGAGCAACGCCATGAAGCACCGCATCGTCGTACTCGGCGCCGGATACGCCGGGGCCTTCGCCGCCGGGAACCTGGCCCGCCGGCTCTCCCCTGCCGACACCGAGATCACCGTCGTCAACGCCGTGCCCGACTTCGTCGAGCGGATGCGGCTCCACCAGCTCGCGATCGGCCAGGACGTCGCGTTCCGCAAGCTCGCCGACGTGTTCGCGGGCACCGGGGTGCGGCTGCGCCTGGCGCGCGTCACAGGCGTCGATCCCGAGCGCAGGACCGTCGCCCTGACCGGTGAGGACGGCGACGGCGAGCTCGCGTACGACACGCTTCTGTACGCGCTCGGCAGTTCCGTGGCCCACCACGGCGTCCCCGGCGTGGCCGAGTACGCCTTCGATGTGACCGGCCGACCCTCGGCGCTGCGTCTGCGCGAGCGCCTGGCCGGCCTGGGCGGGGGCGGCACCGTGCTGGTCGTCGGCGAGGGGCTGACCGGCATCGAGACCGCCACCGAGATCGCCGAGTCCCGGCCCGACCTCTCGGTCGCGCTCGCCGCCCGCGGCGAGCTGGGCGCCTGGCTCTCCCCGAAGGCCCGCCGTCACCTGCGCCGGGCCTTCGACCGGCTCGGCATCACCGTCCACGAGCACACCGGTATCGAAGCCGTCGAGCCGACACGGGCGATCGCCGCCGACGGTACGTCCATCCCGGCCGACGTGACCGTGTGGTCGGCCGGGTTCGCCGTGCACCCCATCGCGGCCGCCAGCGGCCTGGAGGTGGCCGAGACAGGCCAGATCGTCGTCGACCGCACCATGCGCTCGGTCTCGCACCCGGACGTCTACGCCGCCGGTGACTGCGCCTACGCGATCGGCGAGAACGGCCGACCGCTGCCGATGTCCTGCGCCTCGGCCGGCTTCACCAACATGCAGGCGACCGCCGCGATCATCGCGCGCCTGACGGGCAGCGAGGTCCCGACCGTCGGGCTGAAGTACTACGGCAACCACATCAGCCTCGGGCGGCGGGACGCGATCTTCCAGATGGTGGACGGGGACGTCCGGTCGAAGTCCTGGTACCTGGGCGGCCGGACTGCCGCGCGGCTCAAGGCGGGCGTGCTCAACGGGGCCGGGTTCGGCATCGCGCACCCGACCTTCGGCGTGCCGAAGCGCAAGCGCCGCCTGGCCACCGCGCCCGACCGGGCCGGTGTGAGGGTCGCCGCATAGGCTGTTCTGCATGGACACCTCAGCCATCGATCGGTTCGAGGCCAGCCGGGGCCGGCTGGCCTCGCTCGCGTACCGTCTGCTCGGCTCGGCGGCCGACGCCGAGGACGCCGTGCAGGACACCTTCCTGCGCTGGCAGGCCGCGCACCGCGAACGGGTCGAGGTGCCGGAGGCCTGGCTGACCAAGGTCGCCACCAATCTCTGCCTCGACCGACTCCGCTCGGCGCAGGCGCGCCACGAGCGAGCGGCCGGTGCCTGGCTGCCCGAGCCGCTCCTCGAGGGCGACCCGATGCTCGGCCCCGCCGATACCTTCGAGCAGCGCGAATCGGTGTCCTTGGCCGTACTGACCCTCATGGAGCGCCTCTCACCGGTCGAGCGGGCCGTCTACGTCCTGCGCGAGGCGTTCTCGTACAGCCACGCCGAGATCGCCGGGATCCTCGACATCACCGAGTCCGCGAGCCAGCAGCATGTCCACCGGGCCCGACGCCGGGTGGCCGCCGAGCGCCGCGGCGGCGACGAGGTGGACCCCGCGTCCGCGCGCCGGGTCGTCGAGGAGTTCCTCGTCGCCGCCACGTCGGGGCGCACCGAACGGCTGGTGGCGCTGCTCACCGACGACGTGACGGCGGTCTCGGACGGCGCCGGACTGGCCCGGCGACTGCTGCGGTACAAGACGCGCGAGCGCGTCGCCTCCTACGTGCGGGCCGGCTTCAAGCCCACGCCGGCGAAGCGCCGGCTGGCCGGCGGCTCCCCCGCGTTCCATGTCGCGCTGGTCAACGGCTCCCCGGCCGTTCTCGCCGTGGTCGACGACCGAGTCGTGGGCGCCGTGGCGTTCGAAGTCAGCGAGGGCAAGGTCGCGTCCCTGCGCGGCATCGCCGCCGCGGACCGGCTCACGCGCCTCAACGAGGCCTGGCGTCAGCACGAACATGACGCGCCGGTCATCAGCACATGGTGACCGGAGCCACCGGAATCCAGTGACCTGAGTCGGAGCGAGGGGCCCCCTTGCCCCGACATGTTCTCGACGACGCCGACGATCTTTCGGTGGGTCAGCACCGGGGCGGGCCCACTCGGCGACCCCGGCGCGGCCTGTTGTGGCGTGGTCACGTCGGGATTCCCGGGCCCGCGCCCTCGGCGCTCAATCGCCGGACGTGCGCCCCCGGCCCGGCACCTGGGCCGCCCTCGCGGCCTCGGCCTCGGCCTTCGCGTCGCTCACGACGGCGGCGGCCTGCTTCGCGACCTCATCGGCAGCCGCGGCAGCGTCGAGCGAAAGCGGCGAGTCTGCCTCAAGCTCCCGAGCCCCGTCGTCGGCCGGCGCACCCTCGGTAGCGGTTGCGGTTGCTTCCTCCGGTTGCGCGGATGCGGGGAGACCCATCGTCGACTGATCGCCGAATGCGTGGGTGACGGCGCGAACTGCCTCGGTCAGCTCGCCTGGGATCACCCAGAACGTGTTGTTGTCGCTCTTCGCCAGATGCGGGAGCGTCTCGAGGTACTTGTAGGCCAGGATCTTCGGGTCGGCATTGTTGCGATGAACGGCCTGGAAGACACGCTCCACCGCCTTCGCCTCGCCGTCCGCCCGCAAGATCATGGCTTGTTGCGTGCCCTGTGCTTCCAGGATGTCCTTCTGCTTGGTGCCCTCCGCGGTAAGGATCTTGGCTTGCCGCTCCCCTTCGGCGTGCAGGATGGCCGCGCGCTTGTCACGCTCGGCCCGCATCTGCTTCTCCATCGCCTCTTTGATGGTGTTCGGTGGATCGATGGCCTTGATCTCGACGCGGTTGACCCGGATGCCCCACTTGCCGGTGGCGTCGTCGAGGACGGCGCGGAGGCGGGCATTGATCTCTTCACGTGAGGTGAGCGTCTCCTCCAGGTCCATGGAGCCGATGACGTTCCGCAGCGTGGTCACGGTGAGCTGATCGATCGCCTGCAGGTAATCAGCGACCTCGTAGGCCGCCGCCCGCGGGTCGGTGATCTGGTAGTAGAGCACCGTGTCGATGTTCACCACGAGGTTGTCCTCGGTGATCACCGGCTTGGGGGCGGACGAATACACCTGCTCGCGCACGTCGAGTTTGGTGTTGACACGGTCCGCCACCGGCACGACGAAGTTCAGGCCGGGTTGCAGCGTCCGTCGATACCGGCCGAACCGCTCGATGTTGTAGCGACGCGCCTGCGGGACGATCCGCACCGTGGCGGCCACGAGGAAGACGACAACAATCGCCGCCACAAGTATCGGGATGACAACCGGATCCACGATTCCTCCGTCGGGATGTGTTCAGCGTTCACGGAAGGAGTTCGCGGGGGTAGACGACCGCTGTGGCACCTTCGATCTCCATGACGTCCACCAGCGCTCCCACCGGGATCACATGGCTTTCGTCGAGAGCACGAGCGGACCATTCCTCACCAGAGATCTTGATCAGGCCGCGGCTCGCGGTGACCTCCTGCATGACCTCGGCCCGCTTGCCGATCAGCGCATCGCTGCCCTCACGGGTGAGGGGCACCTGTGCCATTTGCCGCAGCGCGACAGGACGGATGATGAGGAGACCCGCTGCCGCTGCCACTCCGAGCGCCACGAGCTGGCCGAGAAGGCCGACGCCCACACCAGCGACTACAGCGGCGACCAATGCAGCGGCCGCCAGCAACCCGAAAACCAGCGTCAGGGTGAAAAACTCCGCGACACCGAGCGCCGCGGCGGCGAGCAGCCATACGAGCCACGGCATCGAATCAGCCTCCCTCAGGGGACCTATCCACCACCTACCCACCCGGAACCAGGACAGAACAGTCGAATCCGGCCCGATGTGTGATCAGGACGCCCGAACGGCGACAGGAGGTCCCACCCCCGTGGCCGGTGCTGGTCGACGCCCTCCGTCGGACGGCCGCCCGCAGCCGAATCCGATCGGTGTCGCCGAGGTCTCCTCCGCCGCGCCGCTCGTTCGGTGGGCCGCTGCGGGACGGATGTTCAGCTTGAGCTGAGGCCGAAGCCCCAGATCAACCCGCCGAGCGTGAGCGCCGGGCCGTGTGCTCCCCCTGCCGCCTTGGCCCGTCGTCCGATCACGGTGCTCCCACTGTCACGGCGCGGTGGTAGCTGTGTCCGCAGCCTTCGGGGAGGTTGGCCGCGATCAGCTCGTAGGCGTCCTCCACGTTCGCGGCCACGCCGACCAGCGTGCGGTCGGACTCACGCCGGACGCGGTAGCCGCCGGCGACTCACGGGAAGGCGGTCGGCACGTCGTGCGTCCACGGGTATTGGTGCACCGGCTCAGGTACAGGACACCGTGGCCGACCATGGGAACAGCTCGCGCAGGGTCGGACGGCGCGCTCACGCCGGTGACCCGGCCCTCCCGGGTCAGCTCCGGCTGCAGGCGACCCGCAAGCCGGACGTCGACCGAGATGAGGTGGCCGTCGGGGCGGTAGAGCGGACCCGGCGGCCGGACTCGTCGTAGACGCGGGTCGGTTCCCGGCCGTCGCGGGTCTCCCGCACGATGCGGCCGGACGCGCCCCGCACGTAAGACAGCGCGGTGTCGGGGACGGTGGCAGTCGCCAGGTGGCCGTGGATGTCGTAGGTGAAGCGGGACGGCGCCCTCGGCGTCCTTGGCGACCACGCGGCCCGCCGGGTCGCGCTCGTAGCGGACGGTCGCGGACGGTCCGGCCGCCACCCTTCCGAGCGTGACATCTCGCAGGAAGCCGCAGGGTTCCATTGCAGCACCCCGGAGCCGCCGGCGCGCTTCGAGTTCCACCCACGCGACGCCCTGTCACCCCCGTCATCGACACCACTCGTGCCGTCGACATGCACCAGGGGCGGCATGGGGTCAGATTGGAGGTATCCGGCCCGCCCGCACCGAAGTGTGCCCGCGGGTCGGCCAGACGGCAGGAGGAACTGTCATGACCACACATGTGAGCGATCCTCGCCGGGGAGAGACCACGCGCGGCAGCGGCTGGATGCTGTTCGCCGCCGTGATCATGATCTTCGGCGGCGTCATGATGCTGCTCGGCGGCATCTCGGCCCTCGCCAAGGACGATGTATTCCTCGCCACCCGCAACTACGTCTACGAGCTCGACCTCACCGGATGGGGCTGGGTCCATCTCATCCTGGGCATCGTGATCACGCTGGCCGGCATCGCCCTGTTCTCGGGCGCCACCTGGGCCAGGGTCGTCGGCGTGATGCTCGCGGGCCTCAGTATGATCGCCAACTTCATGTGGCTTCCCTACACGCCGTGGTGGGCCCTGTTGATCATCGCGCTCGACGTCGTCGTCATCTGGGCGCTGTGCATCGCCCCCCGGCCGCAAAGGGACTGACGTCCAGGGCCGCCGCGGCATGCGGGACGAGCGCCGTGACGCTGCCGGACGTGGTTCTCGTCGTCGGTGTCTCCGGGTCGGGCAAGACGACGGTCGCGCGCCTCCTCGCGGACCGTCTCGGCCGGCCCTTTCGGGACGCGGACGAGTTCCACTCCGCGGCCAACCGCGCCAAGATGGCCGCCGGTCACGCCCTCACGGACAGCGACCGGGCGCCTTGGCTCGAAGCCATCGGGGAATGGATGGACCGTGAGATCGCGGCCCGTCGTCCGGCCGTCGTGACCTGCTCCGCCCTCACGCGGGACTACCGGGACAGGCTGCTGGCGGGGCGCCCCGGAGTCTGTCTGGTCTACCTGCACGGATCGCGCGATCTCCTTCGATCCCGACTGGCCGCCCGGCACAGTCACTTCTTTCCGGCCGAACTCCTGGACAGCCAGCTCGCGGACCTGCAGGAGCCGGAGCCCGACGAACACCCGCTGGTGGTGGAGATCGACCAGACTCCGGAGTCGATCGTCGCGGCGGTGCTCTCGCTCATGCGCCGGGAACCCGCCTCCGGCGGTCTGCCTTCCGGATCCGTCCCGGAACGAGCCGTCGTCCATGAGGAGCCTTCGGTGACCCCCAGCCCCACGGGCACGCAGTGGCAGTTGACCCGCGACGGACAGAGCGCCGTGGTCGCCCAGTTGGGCGGAGCCCTGCGCGCCTACGCCGTGAACGGCCGAGCACTGCTCGACGGGTTCTCCGCCGAGTCCGCCATCACGGGCGGGAGGGGACAGCTGCTCGCCCCCTGGCCGAACCGCGTGGGCGGCGGACGCTACCGTTTCGGCGGCCGGGAGCACCAACTTCCCCTGACCGAACCGGAGAAGAACAACGCGATCCATGGGCTGCTCCGCTGGACGCTGTGGTCGCTGCTCGCCCGCACCGACGACGCGGTGAGAGTCGGCACGACGCTCTGCCCACAGCCCGGATATCCCTTCCTCCTGGAGGTCAGCGCCGAGTACCGGTTGGGGACCGAAGGGCTCGAGACCGCGATCTTCGCCACCAACTCCGGCACGGGGCAGGCACCTTACGGAGTGGGCCAGCACCCCTATCTGACGGTCGGCACCGACCTCGTCGACACCGCGCTGCTGACCGTTCCCGCCCGGTACCGGCTCCGTACCGACGACCACGGACTGCCGATCGGCCAGGAGCCCGTCGACGACACCGCGTACGACTTCCGCACCGAGCGCCCCATCGGTGACCTGCGGCTGGACACCGCCTTCACCGGACTCGACCGCTCCCCCGGCGGCCGGGCCGTGGTGCGCCTGGCACATCCCTCCGGACTGCGGGGCGTCGATCTGTGGCTCGGCGACGGCACCCGGTACGTACAGGTCTACACGGGCGACACACTGGCCGAACCGGAACGGCGGCGCCGCGGTGTCGCCGTCGAGGCCATGTCCTGTCCGCCGGACGCATTTCGCAGCGGCACGGATCTCACCGCCCTGGAGCCGGGCGCCACGCACGTGCTCCGGTGGGGCCTCAGCCCGTGGGGGACGCCATGACCCCGCCCCCGCAGCCCTCGGTCGTACCCGGCATGAGCGCGCACCACTTCCGCGCGCTCTACGAGCGACTACGGCGCGGG
Organism: Streptomyces sp. NBC_01353; assembly: GCF_036237275.1. Lineage (GTDB taxonomy): Bacteria > Actinomycetota > Actinomycetes > Streptomycetales > Streptomycetaceae > Streptomyces. The sequence goes on from NZ_CP108352.1 coordinate 1,373,267, forward strand.
GCGCCGCGGTCGACCCCGGACGGTCGGCCCGGCGCCCTGCGCCATATGACGCCCGAGCGTGTGGTGGCAGCCGTCGCGGAAGTCCGCCTCGGACGTACGGTGTCGCTGGCCGCTCCGATCGAGACCGTGCCGGGCCCCGACGACCCCGAGCCGGCCAGGCACCGGATGACCGGACCCGCCCCGGGTGAACTCGGCGCGGACGGGCTGCACTTCGCCACCGACCGTTTCGCCATGAATGTGCACGGGGACGCGGACAGCCATCTCGACGCCCTGTGTCACGTGGTGTTCGACGGGGAGTTGTACGGCGGGGTGCCCGCGAGCAGTGTGACGCCCGAGGGTGCCCGTGCGCTCTCCGTGGGCCTGGCGGCGGACGGCATCGTCGGTCGGGGCGTGCTGCTGGACATCCCCCGGCTGCGTGGCGTGCGCTGGCTGGAACCGGGCGACAGTGTGACGCCGGACGATCTGACGGCTGCCGAGGCCGCGCAGGGGGTACGCGTCGGGCCGGGCGACCTGCTGTTCGTCCGAGTGGGGCATCGCCTCCGCCGTACGGAACTCGGACCGTGGAACGCGGTGACGGCTCGGGCCGGCCTCCACCCGGCCGCCGTGGAGTTCCTGGCCGAGCGGGAGGTGGCGGTCCTGGGAGGGGACGGCAACAACGACACCGCGCCCAGCGGGGTCGCGGACATCGCCTTCCCCGTGCATGTCCTCACCATCCATGCCATGGGCATCCATCTGATGGACTACCTGCAGTTCGAGGACCTGGTCCCGGCCTGCACGCGGGCGGGGCGCTGGAGTTTCCTGTGTGTGGTCGCCCCGCTGCGGCTGCCTGGAGCGACGGGCTCGCCCGTGAACCCGATCGCGGTGCTGTGAGCGCAGTTCACGCGGCCTCCGGTCGCCGTTCACCAGGTGGGCGGATACGTTCGTCTGGGTGGGAACGCAGTGTCTCCGCAGCGCGGAGTGACGGTCCTGGCGCCAGGGCAGGACCATGAGCGCAAGGACGGTGGTCGCCGTGGGCGACGCTCCCCACTACGACGTCATCATCATCGGTACGGGCGCCGGCGGCGGCACCCTCGCCCACCGGCTCGCCCCTTCCGGCAAGCGGGTACTCCTCGTCGAACGCGGCGACTACCTGCCGCGTGAGCGGGACAACTGGGACTCGACGGCCGTGTTCGTCAAGGGCAAGTACCGGGCCCCGGAGTTCTGGCTGGACAAGAACGGCGACGAGTTCCCGCCCGAGGTCAATTACTACGTCGGTGGTAACACGAAGTTCTACGGCGCGGCCCTGTTCCGGCTGCGGCCCGAGGACTTCGGCGAGCTCCGCCATCACGGCGGCCTCTCTCCCTCCTGGCCGATCCGGTACGAGGATCTGGAGCCGTACTACACACAGGCCGAGCACCTGTACCTCGTGCACGGACGGCACGGCGAGGATCCCGGCGAGGGTCCGGTGAGCGCGCAGTACGCCCATCCGCCCGTGGAGCACGAGCCGCGCATCCAGCAGTTGAGCGACGATCTCGAGAAGCGTGGTCTGCACCCCTTCCACCTGCCGATCGGTGTCAATCTCAGCCAGGAGAACGGCGGGCGGGCCACCCACTCCAGTGTCTGCATCCGGTGCAACCGGGTCGACGGCTTTCCGTGTCTGGTACGCGGCAAGTCCGACGCCGAGGTGATCTGCGTGGAGCCGGCGCTGCGCCATCCCAACGTCGAGATGGTCACGAACACGCAGGTGGTCCGCTTGGAGACCGATGCGCGTGGACGCAGTGTCGGCGCGGTCGTCGGCCGGCTGCCGGACGGCTCGGAGGTCCGGTTCACAGCGGATGTGGTCGTCGTCTCCTGCGGGGCGGTCAACTCCGCGGCGCTGCTGCTTGCCTCGGCGAACGAGCACCATCCCCACGGTCTCGCGAACAGCTCCGACGTGGTCGGGCGCTTCTACATGCGGCACAACAACCTGGCGCTGATGGCGGTGTCGAAGGAACCCAACGACACCCAGTTCCAGAAGACCCTGGCCCTGCACGACTGGTACCTCGGTGCGGACGACTGGGACTTCCCGCTGGGCGGCATCCAGATGCTGGGCAAGTCCGACGCCGAGCAGATCCACGGCGAGGCCCCGCGGTGGGCCGGCGCGGTCACACCGGACATGCCGTTCGAGGTGCTGGCGCATCATGCCGTCGACTTCTGGTTGTGCGGTGAGGACCTGCCCTTGGCCGACAACCGGGTCACCCTGGACAGCGACGGCCGTATCCATCTCGCTCTCGACGAGAAGAACAACGTCGAAGGCCTGAAGCGGCTGCGGCACAAGCTGCAGGGAATGCTCGGCCACTTGGGCATGCACGAGCACCATCTGCTGTCCCACAGCATCTATCTGCACAAGGGCATGCCGATCGGTGCGACGGCGCACCAGGCAGGCACCGTGCGCTTCGGCACCGACCCCGCCACCTCCGCGCTGGACGTCAACTGCAAGGCCCACGAGCTCGACAACCTTTACGTCGTCGACACGAGCTTCTTCCCGAGCATCGGCGCGGTCAACCCGTCCTTGACGGCCATCGCCAATGCCCTGCGGGTCGGCGACCACCTCCTGGAGCGGCTGGGCTGAGGCAGGCGCCTGCTGGACCGATCGGACGAAGATGTTCGGCCCAACGGCTCAACGGCTGTTCTCCCTGCATGCCGACCACCGCGGCCGGTGATTGCGTGACCTCCGTGCCTGCCCCGGCAACAGCCCGGCGGGACACGGCCACGCAGCGAGGAGGCAGGGCGTCATGGGTTCCACCATGGAGGAGGCACCGCAGGGTGTGGTCCCCACACATCTGCTGCGAGGCCAGAAGGCAATGGTCACCGGAGCCAATTCGGGCATCGGCAAGGCCACGGCCATCGGCCTGGGGCGTGCCGGCGCCGACGTGGTCGTGAACTATGTGGCGGGCCGTGAGGCTGCCGAGGAAGTGGTCGAGGAGATCGCCTCGTTCGGGGTGCGCGCGGCGGCCTACGAGGCGGACGTGTCCCAGGAGGACCAGGTCACGGCCATGATGGACCGGATGGTCAAGGAGTTCGGGACCATCGACGTCCTGGTCGCCAACGCGGGACTCCAGCGCGACGCCCCGCTCACCGACATGACCCTCGCCCAGTGGCAGAAGGTCATCGACGTCAATCTCACCGGTCAGTTCCTGTGCGCACGGGAGGCGGCCAAAGAGTTCCGGCGTCGCGGCGTGGTCCCCGAGGTGTCCCGCTCGGCCGGGAAGATCATCTGCATGAGTTCGGTGCACCAGATCATCCCCTGGGCCGGACACGTCAACTACGCGTCCTCCAAGGGCGGTGTGCAGATGATGATGCAGACCCTGGCCCAGGAGCTCGCACCGGAGAAGATCCGGGTGAACGCGGTCGCCCCGGGGGCGATCAAGACGCCGATCAATCGCGACGCCTGGGAGACGCCCGAGGCCCGGGAGGACCTCCTGAGGCTCATTCCGTACGACCGGATCGGCGACCCCGAGGACATCGCCCACGCCGTGGTCGCACTCGCCTCCGACCTCATGGACTACGTGGTGGGAACCACCCTGTACGTCGACGGCGGGATGACCCTCTTCCCGGGCTTCGCCACCGGCGGCTGATCCGCTCCCGGACGGTCACGAACAGCGAAGGCGTGTATGTCCACCTCGTTTCACCTGCTGACGGATACCCCGGCCCAACTCCTGCCGGCCCGGGAACTCATGGCCTTCACCCTGGCGTCCCACATCATCCTGGTCCCCCTGGGCGTGGCCTTCCCCTTCATCACCCTGGTCATGCACTACCGCGGGCTGCGCCGCAAGGACGAGGTGGCCCTGCTCCTGGCGCGGCGCTGGTCGGCCGTCATGGCGGTGCAGTTCGCGCTCGGCATCGTCACCGGCACGGTGCTCTCCTTCGAGTTCGGCCTGCTCTGGCCCGGGCTGATGGGCAGGTGGGGTGATGTCTTCGGCATCGGATTCGGTGTCGAGGCCTGGGCGTTCTTCCTGGAGGCCGTCCTCATCGCCATCTATCTGTACGGATGGCGGCGGCTGAAGCCCCGTACGCACTTCCTGCTCGGGCTGCCCCTCCCGGCCACCGCGCTCCTCGGGGCGTTCGGCATCCTGGCTGCCAACTCCTGGATGAACACACCGCAGGGCTTCTCCCTGGACTCCGAGGGCAACCCGGTGGACGTGAACGTCTGGAAGGCGATCTTCACCCCGATGTTCGGGCCGCAGTACTGGCACTTCGTCGTGGCGATGATCATCACCGCGGGCTTCGTGGTGGCGGGTGTCTACGCCGTGGGCTGGCTGCGCGGCCGACGGGACCACTACCACCGGCTCGGTTTCGCCGTTCCGTTCACCATCGCCGCGGTGGCCGCTCCGGTGCAGTTCGTCCTGGGTGACTCGATCGCCCGGTCGGTGTTCCACAAGCAGCCGGTGAAGTTCGCCGCGCTGGAGATCGTCTGGGAGACCGACACCCGGGTACCGGAGTACCTCTTCGGACGCCTCCACGAGGACGGGACCGTCTCGGGCGGCATCAAGATCCCGCTGCTCGACTCCGTCCTGGCCGGGTTCAGTCCGAACACCAAGGTGGTGGGACTGACCTCCGTACCGGCGGACCAGCGCCCCACGGCCACTCAGGCGACCATCGCCCACTGGGCCTTCGACCTCATGGTCGTGATCGGCTCCGTACTGGTGCTGCTCGCCCTCTGGTACGGGCTGGTCTGGTTGAGGCACCGCCGGCTTCCCGCCTCGAAGTGGTTCTACCGCTCGGCGGCCTGCGCGGGCGTCGCCTCCGTCGTGGCCGTCGAGTGCGGCTGGATCGCCACCGAGGTGGGACGCCAGCCCTGGATCGTCTACCAGAACATGCGGGTCGCCGAGGCCGTGACCTCGACCCGCTCCACCACCCTGTGGATCATGCTCGGCGTGGTGATGGCGGTGTACGTGTTCCTCTTCGGCTCGTTCCTCGTCATCCTGCTCAAGATGCGCACCCGCTGGCGGCTCGCCGACGAGCAACGGGCCGCGGGAGGTGCGGTCCACGCGCCGGAGGCGGACACCCCCTACGGGCCACGGGAGCCCCTCCCCGTGGGCGACGCCCCCGCCGGCGGCGGAGCCGCCCGGGCCGAGGACGGCCGCCCATGACCGCCGACCTGATCGCCGTGGTGTTGCTCCTCGCCGTGGCCGCGTACGCCTGCGGGGGCGGCACGGACTACGGAGCCGGCTTCTGGGATCTGACGGCCGGCGGCGCGGAAAGCGGAAAGCGTCCCCGGTGGCTCATCGACCATGCCATGGCCCCCGTCTGGGAGGTCAACAACGTCTGGCTGATCTTCGTCCTCGTCATCATGTGGACCGGCTTCCCCATCCTTTTCCAGACCGTGTTCTCCGCGATGTGGCTGCCGCTGGCGCTGGCCGCCATGGGCCTGGTCCTGCGCGGCGCCGGCTTCGCGTTCCGCAAGCCCTCCCGGCGGCTCGCAGGCCGGCGGCTGTACGGTGCCATGTTCGCCGTGGCCTCGGTCGTCACGCCGTTCTTCCTCGGTGCCGCCGTCGGCGGAGTCGCGTCGGGGCGGGCGGCGCAGGGCACCGAGGCTTCGGCGGACGCCTGGTCCAACCCCACCTCTCTGATGTTCGGGCTGGTCGCCATCGCGACCACGGCCCTTCTGGGCGCGGTGTTCCTCACAGCGGACGCCCGTCGGTTCGACGCCCCTGATCTGGTCGGCTACTTCCGGCTGCGGGCGCTGAGCTCTCTCGCCGTACTCACCGTCCTGGCCGTGATCACCGGGTTCGTCACCCATGAGGACTCCCCCCACGTGTGGCACGGACTCACCCACGGCCTGGGACTGCTCTTCGTCGTCGTGGCCGGGGTGGCCGCGCTCGCGACAGCCTGGCTGCTCCTGCGGACGCCGAGCGTCTGGATGCGCGTCACGGCGGTGGGGGTCGTCGCCTCCGCCGTCATCGCCTGGGGTATGGCCCAGCGCCCCTACCTGATCCCCACGTCGCTGACGGTGGCCGACGCCGCGGGCGCACCCGCCACGCTGACGTGGCTGGCGATCGTCACCCTGGTGGCCCTGGTGGTCGTCATGCCGGCCGTCGCCCTCCTCTACTGGCTGGACACCCACGGTGAGCTGGAGGAGCTCACCGAGGCCGAGCTGCGCAGAGGCAGCGGCGCGGACGGTGAGGGTGCACCACCCGGCGGCTGACCGCCCGGACCCCGCTCGACATCCCTCTCGCGCCAGGACTCCGACGAAGGAAGCCGCTGTGACCGACGACGAGATCCTTCTCGGACTCGCCCTGACGATGGTGCTCGCCACCGGCTCGCAGATTCTGGCGAGCAAGCTGCGCGTCCCGGCCCTGATCATCCTGCTTCCGGCCGGGTTCGCCGCCGGCGCGCTGACGGACGTCATCCATCCGGACAAGTTGATGGGGCAGACCTTCTCCGCCCTGGTCTCGCTGTCCGTCGCGGTGATCCTCTACGACGCCGGTCTGGGGCTCGACCTGCGCAAGCTCGCCCACCACACCCGAGGGATCGTGGGAAGGCTGCTGGTCTACGGCGTGCTGCTCACCTTCCTGGTCACGGGGACGGTGGCACCAGCGATGTTCGACATGCCCCTGCGGGTGGCCGCGATGCTCGGCATGATCCTCGTCGTCTCGGGACCCACCGTCGTGGGCCCGCTGCTCGACTTCGTGCGGCCGAGCGACAAGGTGCGGCGCATCCTGATCTGGGAGGGAACGCTGACCGACCCGATCGGCGGCATCCTGGGCGCCCTCACCTTCCACGCCGTCGCCTCGTCGCACCAGATCGACATCGGCCGGGGATACCAGCTGGGCCAGTTCGCGATCAGCCTGGCCGTCGGGCTGGTCGGCGGGGTCGTGGGGACCGCCCTGCTGTGGTTCACCCTGCGCACCCTTCGGCTCGGCGAGACCCTCGGCACGCTGGCTCAACTCGCCACCGTGATCGCCGTATCGGCGGGCTGCGACGTCGTGCGGGACGACACGGGGCTCATCGCCGCGATCGTGACCGGGCTGGCCGTCGCCAACATCCGCGGGTTCGACATGCCCGCACGGCGTCCCTTCTTCGAGACCCTGGTGCAGCTCGTCATCGGGCTGCTGTTCGTCTCCATCTCCTCCACCGTCACCCCGGCATCGCTCGTGCCGGTACTCCTTCCCGCGCTCGGTCTCATCGCCATCCTCGTCCTGGTGGTCCGACCGTTCGTGGCGTTCGCGGCTGCGGCGCGCACCGATCTCTCCCGAGGGGAGCGTTCCTTCATCGGATGGATGGACCCACGCGGCATCGTCGCGGCGGCCACGGCGTCGGCATTCTCCGCCGGCCTCGTCGACCGGGGGGTGAGCGGCGCCGCGAAGATCCTTCCGGTCACCTTCCTGGTGATCGTGGGGACCGTTCTGCTGTACGCGCTGACGGCGGCGCCGGTGGCCCGTCGGCTTGGCGTCGTCAAGGCGGAGGGCACGCGCCCTCTCCTGGTGGGCGGGGAGCCGTGGGTGGTCGACCTGGGAAAGGCCCTGCGGTCCACGGGGCTCGACGTGCTGATGTGGGCGGGCCTCGACGAGGAGCGGGAACGGATCAAGGCGGCCGGGGTGGAACTGGCCAAGGGCGATCTGCTGGCCACGGCCATCAATCCGGGGGCGCGACTGGAGGGGGTGACGGCGGTGTTCCTGGCCACCGACGACGACGACTTCAACGCGCTCGCCTCGGTCGTGATGCAGGACAACGTCGAGGGACCGGTCTACCGGGTCGGACCACCGCACGGCAGCCATGGAGTGGTCGCTCCCTACACCGGCGGCGACATCCTCTTCGGGCGTTCTCTCGTCCGTCACGTCCTGGCCGAGCGCTACGAGCGGGGCGCCCGGTTCGTGGTGCAGCCCGCCTCCGCCCCGCTGCCCCCCGAGCACGACACGCTCTTCGTGGTGCGGGCCGACCACCGTCTGGACCCGGTCACCGAGAGACAGCAGCCCGTCCTTCAGGAGGGTGACACGGTCGTTCTCCTCGGTTCCGCCCCGGCGGCCGCCGGACAGTGAACCTCGGACGCTCGGTGCGACCACTACCCGCCCCTGGGTGTCCCATTGAGCTTCGCGTCCAGGGTGATCGCCGCGTCGATCAGGGCCAGGTGCGTGAAAGCCTGGGGGAAGTTGCCCAGCTGCCGCCCCGTCAGGCCGATCTCCTCGGAGTACAGGCCCAGGTGGTTGGCGTAGGTGAGCATCTTCTCCAGCACCAGTCTGGCCATGTCGGTGCGTCCCGCCCGCGCCAGGGCGTCGACGTACATGAACGTACAGAGGGAGAAGGTTCCCTCGGAACCGCGCAGTCCGTCGGGTGACGCCTCGGGGTTGTAGCGGTAGACCAGGCTGTCGCTGACCAGCTCACGATCCATCGCGTCCAACGTGGACTTCCACATGGGATCGTCCGGCGTGATGAACCCGACCGTCGGCATACGCAGCAACGACGAGTCGAGGACATCGTCGCCGTAATGCTGCACGAAGGCCTGCTTCTTCGGGTCCCATCCCCGGCTGAGCACCTGCGCGTAGATCTCGTCACGCGCGTCCACCCAGCGGCCACCGGCCGCGGGACGGCCGTCGTCAAAGGCGATCCGCAGGGCGCGGTCGAAGGCCACCCAGGACATCACGCGGCCGTAGGTGAAGTCCTTCCGGCCGCCACGGGTCTCCCACAGCCCTTCTCCGGCCTGGTCCCAGTGGTCGACCAGCCAGTCGAGGAGGGTGTGCAGCGCGGTCCAGCCTCCGTTGTCGAGGTGCATGCCGTGCTGGTGCGCGAAGTAGATGCTGTCGAGTGCCTCGCCGTAGATGTCCAGTTGCAGCTGGCTCGCCGCTCCGTTGCCGATGCGGACCGGGGCGGAGCCGCAGTACCCCTCCCAGTGCTCCAGGGTCTCCTCGACCAGGTCGCTGGAGCCGTCGACGCGGTACATGATGTTCAGTGGCCCGGTGCCGTCCCGTTCGCCGGCCTTCTCCTTGACGCGGTCGTGCAGCCAGCTGATGAACGCCTTCGCCTCTTCCCTGAAACCCAGGCCCAGCAAGGCGTACACCGAGAACGAGGCATCACGGATCCAGGTGAACCGGTAGTCCCAGTTGCGCTCGCCGCCCAACTGCTCGGGCAGACCCGTCGTGGGGGCGGCCACCAGGGCGCCGGTCGGGGCGTAGGTCATGAGCTTCAGCGCCACCGCCGAGCGCTCCACCGCCTCCCGCCAACGGCCCGAGTAGGTGGACTGGCCCAGCCATGAGCGCCAGAAGCGGACCGTCTCGTCGAAGAGCTGCTCGAACTCCGCCACGCGGACCTCGTGCGGCGGCCCGCCGGGGGACGACTCCATGACCATGCCGCGCTGCTGCCCCGCCTGCAGGGTGAGACTGAAACGGAGGTCCTTGTCACCCGAGAGGGCAGTCAGCAGCCGGGCGTCCTGCGGCTCACGGACCGCGTGGACGGCGAGGTCCATCTCCTCCGAAGTGAACAGGGCCCCGTGCTCCGTGATGTGCATCTCGTGCGGCTTCCGGCCGTAGTCGAAGCGCGGAGCGATCTCCCCTTCGAACGTCATGCTGCCGCGGACACAGCGCATCATGCGGACCAGACGGTGCCGGTCCGTCGCCGTCGTGCCGGTCACCGGCATGAAGTCGACCACCTCGCCCGCCCCCGCCTCGGTCATGAAGCGCGTCACGAGAACGGCGGTGTCGGGGTGGTAGAGCTGCTTGGTGGTGTACGTCCCCGCGGCCGGCCTGACGGTGAAGTGGCCGCCCTTCCGCCGGTCGAGCAGGGCGCCGAAGACGCTGGGCGAATCGAAGCGCGGACAGCAGAACCAGTCGATCGTCGCATCGGTGGTCACGAGAGCCGCGGTCTGCAGATCACCGATCAGACCGTGGTCCTCGATCAGGGGGTATTCGTCCATCGTGAGCCCCTTTCGGCCCCGGCCGACAGCGGTCGGGCACCGTGGTGCGGCGGCGCCCGCGGCGGACCGGGCGCCACTCGGTCAGCTTAGGCCGACGACGATGTCCCGTCCTGGCGAGCGAGTCGCACCGGCTGCCGACCGGAGCTCTGCCGCTGCGCCGGTCCGAGATCGCCTCTACCGTGAGGTGAGAGCGGCGCACCGGACTCCTCCGGGTGAAGGGGGCGTGACGTGGGTGTCCTGACGTCGTGGGCGGCCAGGTTCAGGTTGCGGCAGTACATCAAGGCAAGCCTGTGGATCGTGCCGATGTTCGGGCTCGTCCTCGGCGCCCTGCTGGCCGAGCTCGCCCTGACCGCCGACAGCTCGGACTGGCCGCCGAGCGGCTGGCACTACTCCGCGACGACGGCGAGCGGCGTGCTCACCGCCATCGTGGGGGCGATGGTGGCGTTGCTCGGCTTCGTCGTCACCATCGGCGTACTCGTCGTGCAGCAGGCGACGGGAACGCTCTCCCCTCGCTATATGCGCCTCTGGTACCGGGACCGGCTGCAGAAGGCGGTGCTGGCGACCTTCACCGGGACGTTCGCGTTCGCGTTCTCCTTGCTGCGCAGCATCGAAACCGACTCCGTCCCCGACCTCGGGGTCACGCTGGCCGGCGTGGCGGTGGCCGTGAGCCTCGTGCTCCTGCTCATCTACCTCAACAAGTTCACCCACAGTCTCAGACCGGTGGCCATCGCCGAGTTGGTCGCGCGCATGGGCGAGGACGTCTTCACGCGCGGAGCGGCCGCGATCCGCAGCGCGGCCCCGCGCGGAGACGGAACCATGCTCCCCGGCGGTCCGGTGATGCGCATTCGTACCGAACGCGGCGGAGCCATCCAGGCGTTCAACGCGACCGCGCTGGTCGCGGAGGCGGCACACCACGACTGCGTCTTCGTCGTGACGCGGCTGATCGGGGACTTCGTCACACCCGGCACCGTTCTCGTCGAGGTCCACGGGGGCACGTCGAAGCCGGACCCGGACCGGGTGACCGGTCTCGTCGCCCTCGGGCCCGAGCGCACCATCGAACAGGACCCCGCCTTCGCCCTGAGGGTCCTCGTCGACATCGCCATCAGGGCCCTCTCGCCGGCGGTGAACGACCCTACGACCGCGGTGCAGGTCATCAACTACATCGAGTTGTTGCTGCACACGGTCGGCACCACGCACCTTCCCGGTCGCTACGTGCTGGCCGATCGCGACGGGCATGCCCGTCTCGTGCTGCCCGGGCGCGACTGGGAGAACTACCTTCAGCTCGCCGTCTGCGAGATCCGCGACTACGGAGGTTCGTCCGTACAGATCTGCCGACGGCTCCGTGCCATGCTCGACGGCCTGCTCGACGCCCTGCCGCCGCCGCAGCACACGTCTGTTCACGCGGAGATGAGTCTGCTGCAGGAGGCGATCGAGCGGGGGTTCACCGACCCGGCCCGCAGGGCCATCGCGCAGCAGGCGGACCACCAGGGCATCGGTGGGCAGTATCCCTCATAGGGGCGCTTGCCGACGGCGCCGTCCGGTGGGGCGTGTACCTACGCAACGCCCCTCGGAGTATCTCCGTGATCGCCGTCACTGCTGCCGCCGTCCGGCGAGGCGCTCCAGGGTGTCCAGTACGGGCTGTGCTCCGTCCTCCCGGGCCAGTTGTTCGGCGAGGAGACGGGAGCGGGAGCGCAGGGCGGGGTCGCGGGTCGCGGTGGTGATCGCGGCCGCGAGGCGCTCCGCCGTCAGGCGCTGGTAGCGCAGTGGGGGCGGAGCGACGCCGAGGCGGGTGAGGCGGGCGGCCCAGAAGTGCTGGTCGAGCTGGACCGGGACCGGGACGGCCGGAACTCCGGCGCGCAGACCGGCCGCGGTCGTACCGGCGCCGGCGTGGTGGACGACGGCGGCGGTTCTCGGGAACAGCCAGGCGTGCGGGACCTCCTGGACGGTGAGCAGGTCGTCGCCCTCGGCGTGCAGGCCGCTCCAGCCCGCCTGGACGATCCCACGCACCTTCGCTCGGCGCAGGGCCTCGACGAGCAGGGCGCTCAGCCGCTCGGCCTCGGCGGTGACGAAGCTGCCGAAGCCGACGAAGACGGGTGGCGGGCCGGAGTCGAGGAAGTCCACCAGCCGGGGGTCCGGGTGCCAACCGGGCGTCGTTCCGGGCCACCAGTAGCCGCAGACCCGGTGGCCGTCGGGCCAGTCGGCAGGCCGCGGGACGATCCGGGGGCTGAATCCGTGCAGGACCGTCCGATCGCGCGGCAGGGCCGGCGGGCCGCCCCACCGCCGGGGCGGCAGGCCGAGCTCGCGCCGGAGTTCACCGACCGCGGGGGCGAAGATCCGGTCGGTCGCGGCCCACAGTGCGTGCGCGGCCAGCCGGTTGCCGTACCGTCCGAACGACCGCCGCCCCGTCATCATCGGCGGAAACTCCGCGGTGGGTTGGAGCGGCTGGAGGTGGAGACCAATGCTCGGCAGGCGCAGCGCCTCGCCGAGCACCGAGCACATGGGTTCCGTGACCGTGGAGCTCAGCAGTACGTCGGCTCCCTGGCGTACGGCGTCCGCGACACCGGCGCTCAGCCGGGGCATGAACGCCGCTGCCATGCGTACGATCCGCGCCATCTCCACCGGGGCACTGACCGCTCTGGCCAGCCTCTGTCCGCTCGCCGACGCCAACTCCTCCCGGGGGTCGACCGGCAGCGGCCGGAAACCGAGCCCGTGCGCCGTCGCCGCCCGCTCGAAGCGCTCATGGGTCGCGAGCACCACGTCATGGCCCGCCGAGCGCAGTCGCACGCCCAGTCCGGTGTAAGGAGCGACGTCGCCCCAGCTTCCCGCCGTCACGATCAACACGCGCACCAGGGCAGCTTGTCAGACCTGCGGGGCTTTGTCGGGGACGTGCCGTCACACGTCCTGAATTCGCCGGAAGGGCTGCTCCGCCTCCAGTGCGAACGCGACCTCCAGCAGCGTCCGTTCACCACCGGGGCGGCCGGAGAACATGACGCCGATGGGCAGTCCGTCCTCCGTGGCGCTCGTGGCCGGCAGCGAGATCGACGGTGTGCCGACGACATTGTTGACCGGCGTGAACGCGACGTACGCGAGGATCCGTTCGATGAGCGTCGCGTACGGAACGGTCGGGCTGAGGTGACCGATGGGCGGCGTGGTGTGGGCGAGCACCGGAGAGAGGATGAGGTCGAGACCGCGGAAGGCCGCCGCGTACGCCCGCACCGTCCGCTTCAGCCTCCGCAGCACGGCCGGAGTGCGCTGCCAGCTCTCGAGGTACGCCTCGCGCAGGCCCCGGCTGAGGCCGTCCATGCGGCGCCGGTCGAAGTCCGTGCCGAGGGTCCGGCCCGTGATGCCGAGGAGGAACGACAGCATCCCCCAGTAGGCGAGGAAGTCTTCGGTGAAGCGGGGGTCGAGGGCAAGCTCGACCGGCTCCACGGTGTGGCCGAGCCGTTCGAGCGTGGCCACGGTCTCCGTGACGGCCGTCCGGGTGGCGGTGTCGGCCTGGACGCCGTTCGGCGAGTCGAGCAGGAACCCGATCCGCAAACGCCGGCCCGAGGGGCCTTCGATCAGGCCCAGGGGAGGAAGCTTCGGGTTGCGCCAGTGGGTCTCGGCGGCGGCGAGGAACGCGGCGGTGTCCCGCACGGAGCGGCTCACGACACCGTCGGAGATGAGGTCCAGCGGCAGTTGACGGCTCTGGGCGTTCGCCACGACCCGGCCACGGGTCGGCTTGAGACCGACGAGTCCGCAGCAGGCGGCGGGGATCCGGATCGACCCGCCGCCGTCGTTGGCGTGCGCGATCGGGACCGCCCCGGCCGCGACGAGCGCGGCGCTGCCGCCGGACGAACCGCCCGCCGAGTAGCCCGTGTTCCAAGGGTTACGAACGGGCTCTGCGCCCTCGTACTCCGTGGTCGGACTGAACCCGAACTCGGGCAGCCGGGTCTTGCCCAGCACCGTGACGCCGCTGCTGAGGAACTGCCGGGCGAACGGCGCGTGCTGTCGGGCGGCCCGCGGAGTGAAGGCCGCGCTGCCGTGGCCGGTGGGCAGCCCCTGGTGGTCGGTGTTGTCCTTGACGAAGGTCGGCACCCCGGCGAAGGCGCCACCCGCACCGCCTGCGCCGACCGTGTGCGCGGGGGATTCGACGTGCACCTGGACCGCGTGGAGCCGCGCCTCGACCGCCCGCACCCGCTCCGCGGCATCCCGCGCGACCTCGGCGGCGCTGACCTCGCCCCGCCGAATCGCCGAGGCGAGGCCGACGGCGTCGTGCTCCCCCAGGGCATCGTCCCGGAAGGCATGCACCGTCGTTCGTTCGTCGAAAGTCGTCACAGCTACCTCAGCCCCGGCCGTGGTGAATGGTCGCCCACCATCATTCCTTACTGTCAAGTAACACGCGAGTGTTTCGCGACTCCGCCACGCGCGACATCGAACCCCGGTGCTCCGGACGAGATTTGACGAGCGATCAGACATGACAGGTGCATGACGGATGAGGGTGTGAGGGCATACCGTCGGAGGGCCCCGGGAGGATCGGCAACCGACCACCCCGGTCGACCAGTCACCAGCGCCGCTCTTCCCGCACTCTCGGTTCCGCGTGGTTCCGAGCCCCCACGAGTGAAGGAGCAGCAATGCCGCTCTACACACGGCTGAAGGCGGGAACCACCGCCGCAGCGGTCGTTCTGGCCACGGCGACGGCGGCGAGCGCCGCGGCCGCGCCCACGTCGATGCCGTCGACGGCGAGCGCATCGGCGGTGGTGACACTTCGTTACGACGACAGCCGGGCCGGCGGCTGGGAGGCGGCGATCACCGCCGGAGTCGCTTCCTGGAACGCGAACGTTGCCAACGTGAAGCTGGTCGAGGCCGCGCCCGGCACCCCCGCCGAAATCGTCATCGTGGCCACCACCGGCTGGCCCCAGGCCACGCTCGGCCCCGTCCGCCCGGGCAGGCAGGTCCGCGTCGAGCTCGGGAGCCAGGCGGTGACCCAGGGATACGACAAGACCCGCATAACCGCCCATGAACTCGGCCACAGCCTGGGCCTTCCCGACACCAAGCCCGGCCCGTGCTCACAGCTGATGTCGGGTTCGAGCGCCGGCACGAGCTGCGCGAACGCGGTCCCGAACGCGACCGAGCGGGCCCGGGTGGAGTCCGCGTACGCCAACGGCGCCGCCTCTGTCCTCCCCCTCGACGGCCGGATCCTGGTGGACGCCCCGTAGCCGAGGCCCGCGAACGGCGGGGTGCCCGACCGAGTTTCACGGTCGGGCACCTCGCCGCCGAACGGCCTTCCCGCCGTGGCGGAAGCGGGCACCGAACGCCGCGCGCGGAGTCGGCGCTCTCCACGGTGTCATCACAGGACGGGTGCACGGCGTCCACTCGCCAATGGCCGGGACATGCCAAGCTCTGGCTGAACCACCCACCGTGATCCGTCTGTCGGGCACCACGTCCGGGCCTGCCGATCGCCGGAACGAGGCGCCGTGCCCGCCGAGCGAGAGGACACCCCCCACATATGTCCGCTCACCAGAGGCAGCGCCCTTGGCGGCGTCCCGTCCTGAGCATCGTCGCGATCGCCGCGATCGCCGTCTCCACCGCGGCCTACGCGTCCGGCGCCCAGCCCTCACCGGCCGGCGCCGGCACGCCCACTCCGGCGGCCGCGCCGCTGGACGACACGTACTACGAAGGAGCGCTCGGCAAGACCGGTGCCGAGCTGAAGAACGCCCTCCACACGATCATCAGCGAGCAGACCAAGCTCTCGTACGGCGAGGTCTGGGACGCGCTGAAGACCACCGACGAGGACCCGGCGAACCCGGACAACGTCGTCCTGCTCTACTCAGGGCGCTCACAGGCCAAGGACACCAACGGCGGCGACGCGAACGACTGGAACCGCGAGCACGTCTGGGCCAAGTCGCACGGCGACTTCGGCACCGCCACCGGCCCGGGCACCGACATTCACCACCTGCGCCCCGAGGACGTCACCGTCAACTCGACCAGGGGAAACCTCGACTTCGACAACGGGGGCGACCCGGTCGACGAGGCTCCCGGCAGCCTCTCGGACGGTGATTCGTTCGAGCCGCGGGACGAGGTCAAGGGCGATGTGGCCCGCATGATCCTCTACATGGCCGTCCGCTACGACGGCGGCGACGGCTTCCCCGACCTCGAGCCCAATGACCAGGTCGACAACGGCTCCGCACCGGCGATGGGCCGCCTCTCGGTCCTCAAGCAGTGGAACGACCAGGATCCGCCGGACGCGTTCGAGAAGTCCCGCAACGACAAGATCTTCGGCATCCAGAAGAACCGGAACCCGTTCGTCGACCACCCCGAATGGGTCGCCGAGATCTGGAAGTAGCCCAGGCTCCCGCGCGAACGGGAGCCATGGCCGCCCGCGGGCTTGGCTCCCACCGGCGCGGGAGCCATGGCCGCCCGCGGGCTCAGGCTCCCATGCCGAGGACGGCGAGGTTCAGCGCACGCAGGTCCGGCACGGGAGGGAGGTCGTGCGGCTCCTCGCCGCGTCCCTCGTACATGGCACGGACGGGACGCAATCCGTCGACGCCCCCGGTGGCCCAGGGGGCGTCGAGCGGGGGCAGGGACAGGGTCATACGACGGCCGTCGGGGAGGCTGGTCTCGAAGGTGGTGTCTTCACTCGACTGCATGGGCGGCTCTCTTCCGTGAGTGGTGCATGCGTCGGCGGTGATCGCCCTCGCCCTGTGTGACGCTCGACGACGGCCGCAGGTTCCCGAGGGCCCGCCGGCTCACGGCGAGGTGCGTCGGCGGGCGTAGAGCCTGCCGATGGGCTCGGTACTCAGGCCGTGCAGCACGATGCTGACCATGACGGTGACCACCATCACCCGGGAGATGAAGTCACCGCCACCGGCGGCGGGCAGCTGGATCGCGGCGAGGAGCCCGAAGACCACCGAGGTCACGCCTCTGGGCCCCATCCATCCCAGGAAGAGCCTGTCGGTCAGGGACAGATCCGAACCGATCAGCGCGAGCATCACGGGCACCATGCGCACAAGGGTGACGGCCAGGAGACCGTAGAGGATGACGGAGAGATGGAAGCCGTCCCAGAACTCGTCGTTGACGATCTGGCCGAAGAGGAACCACAGGGCGAGCGTCAGCAAGGTGACCAGATCGTCGGTCATCTCCACGGCGTCCTTCGGCAGATGCCTCATCGCGGGTGCGATGCAGACCCCGGCCACGAAGGAGGCGACGAAGCCGTTGCCGTCCAGGAACGAGGAGAGGGTGTACGCGGCAATGGGCACGCTCAGCACCGCGAGCCTCGTCGCGGCGGGCTGCGTCCAGCCCCTCGCCCAGGACCGGCGCAGCACCCATCCGGCCAGGTAGCCGACGAGCGATCCGGCCCCGATGGCCCAGGCCGCCGATCCGACGGCGTCCAGGACGGCCTCGGCGTAGTCGTCGCTCTCCGTGTGGGACTCCACGGCGGCGGCGACGCAGAGCAGGAACACCGGGGAGACGATTCCGTCGTTCAGGCCGCCCTCGACGTTGAGCACCTCCCGCAGGCGTGCCGGGATGCGCTTGTCCCGCACGACGGCCGCGGTGGGCGCCAGATCGAGAGGGACGACGACGGTCGCCAGCGCGGCGAGCACCCATCCGGGTTGGTCGGGGAAGAAGGCGAGCGCGGTCAGAAAGGCGGCGACCAGGGTGAGCGGCAGCGCGCCGCCCAGGAGTCGGGCGACGACGCTCCGCTCCCGGCGGATGACTCCCGCGGGAACCTCGGTCGCGTCGACGAAGAGCAGGAGGGCGAGGACGACCTCCACCGAACGCTCGAAGCCCGCCATGTCGCCGAAGTCGAAGACGAGCGGCGGGTCCGAGCCGCTGGTGAGGGCGATGCCCGCCACCATCATGGCGATCGGTGCGGTGATGCTCCACCGTGCGAGCCGGTGCGACAGGACGCACCAGGTGAACAGAATGCCCGCGATGACGGTGACGGCAAGCAAGAGCATCCGCGCTTTCGAAGGGGCCCTCGGACAGACGGAGCGTAAGGCGGAACGTCCTTCCGACCCGTGCGAGCACGCCGACGAGGTCGCGTCCCACCCCCGAGCGGCCGCTGACGTCGCCCCTCCCCAGACCGGAGGACCTCTGGTCATCTGGGCGGAACAGGCCCTTCCGGCAGCAATAGACGCCGGGAACCACGTGTGACCGCCCGCCTCGCGCGCCGGGCGGCACGCGAGGCGGACCGTCCAGGTGCGGACCGTCCAGGGAGCGGTGTCGGTGCCGTCAGATGATGCCCTGGGCCGTCATGGCCTGAGCCACCCTCAGGAACCCGGCCACATTGGCGCCGAGCACGTAGTCCTCGGAGTTGCCGCCGTACGCCTCGGCGGTGGCGCGGCACTGGGTGTGGACGTCGCGCATGACCGTGGCGAGCCGGGACTCGGTCTGCTCGAAGGTCCAGCTGTCGCGGGCCGCGTTCTGTTGCATCTCGAGCGCCGAGGTGGCCACGCCGCCCGCGTTGGCGGCCTTCCCGGGGCCGAAGAGGACCCCGGCCTCGCGGAACACCTTCACCGCCTCGGGGGTACAGGGCATGTTCGCGCCCTCGGCGACGGCGAGCACCCCGTTCTTGACCAGGGCCACGGCGTCGTCGCGGCCCAGCTCGTTCTGGGTCGCGCAGGGAAGGGCGATGTCGCACGGGACGTCGTACACCGTGCCGCGGGCCGTGAAGCGCGCTGTCGGCTTCGCCTCCGCGTAGGTGGAGATCCGGGCGCGGCGCACTTCCTTGACGTCCTTCAGCAGCTCCAGGTCGATGCCTTCCTCGTCGACGAGGTACCCGGAGGAGTCGCTGCAGGCCACCACCCGGCCACCCAGAGCCTGCACCTTCTCCGCCGCGTACACGGCCACGTTCCCGGATCCGGAGACCACCACCCGGCGCCCGTCGAATCCATGGCCGCGGGTGGCGAGCATCTCCTGGGCGAAGAACACCGCCCCGTAGCCCGTGGCCTCGGTACGGACGTGGGAGCCGCCCCAGCCCACCGGCTTGCCGGTGAGGACACCGGACTCGTAACGGTTGGTGATCCGCTTGTACTGGCCGAAGAGGTAGCCGATCTCCCGCCCGCCCACGCCGATGTCCCCGGCGGGTACGTCGGTGTGCTCGCCCAGGTGACGGTGGAGTTCGGTCATGAAGGACTGGCAGAAGCGCATGATCTCGCCGTCCGAGCGGCCCTTGGGGTCGAAGTCCGCGCCGCCCTTGCCGCCGCCGATCGCCATCCCGGTCAGCGCGTTCTTGAAGATCTGCTCGAAACCGAGGAACTTCACGATGCCGAGGTTGACGCTGGGGTGGAAGCGCAGCCCTCCCTTGTACGGGCCGAGGGCGCTGTTGAACTCCACCCGGAAGCCCCGGTTCACCCGCACGGCGCCCTGGTCGTCGACCCAGGGCACCCGGAAGATCAGCTGCCGCTCGGGCTCGCAGAGCCTCTCCAGGATGCCGGTGTCGACGTACTCGGGGTGTCGCTCGATCGCGGGTGCGAGGGAGTCGAGGACCTCGGCCGCCGCCTGGTGGAACTCCGCCTCGCCGGGGTTGCGCCGGCAGACTTCCGTGTAGACGGCTTCCATGTGTGCGCTGACGTTCATGCCTGTGTCTCGCTTTCTCCGAGAGTTCCGTTGCCCGCGGGCGACGTCACACAGTTGTCGTCGGACCTTAGCCCGCGCGGGTGTTGAGACGATCCGCGATCCGATCGACCGCCCGGACAGCGCGCAGTGTCGGAGCCTTGAGGAGCGAGGGAACAAACCGCGGCCGCTCCCGCCATACCGCGGGCGGAGGAGCGGGTACGCGCGACCGTCGCGTACAAGCGGCTGCCGGCCTACAGCCCGCTGGTCGGCGAGGAGTGGATCACGGGGCCCCTACCCGGTGCCGGCCTCCCTGGGCGCGCTCGCCGACTTCGCCGCCGTACCGCGCTGGTCCGCCTGGTCCGCGCTGGTCCGCTGGTCCGCGCTGGTCCGCGCTGCCGAGGGTCTTCGCCTCCGCAATGCGGGGCCGAGGCCGGTAACGTCCGGTGGCCGACCTGGGCCTTCACCAGGTCGGCCACCTTCCGGACGCGCCGGCCGGGGCCCGGGGATAGCGTGGAAGTACAGCAACCGTCAGGTGACGCCATGCCCAACAAGACCTACGACGCCATCGTGGTCGGAGCGCGCTGCGCCGGTGCACCGACCGCGATGCTGCTGGCACGACGGGGCCACCGGGTCCTCCTGCTGGACCGGGCCCATTTCCCGAGCGACACCGTCTCCACACACCTGATCCATCCGCCAGGCCTGGCGGCACTGGACCGCTGGGGCCTCCTGGGCCGGGTGACCGCCGGCGATCTGCCGATGATCACCACGTACTCCTTCGACCTCGGGCCGCTCACCCTGGCCGGTTCCCCGGCCGGGTACGGGTTCTCCGGCTCGTACGCACCGCGCCGCACGGTCCTGGACAAGATCCTCGTGGATGCCGCCATGGAGGCGGGCGCCGAGGTACGCGAGGGGTTCTCCGTCGAGGAGTTGGTGAACGGGGGCGACAGTGCGGACAATGCCGTGACCGGGATCCGGGGACGCGAACACAGCAACCCCCAAATAACGGAGCACGCCCGGGTGGTGATCGGCGCGGACGGCGCCCACTCGCTCGTCGCGCGGAGCGTCGGAGCCGCCTCCTACGCCGAGAAACCGAAGCTGCAGGCCAGCTACTACACCTACTGGTCGGGGCTCGGCTTCGACAAGTTCGAGACGTTCCTGCGGCCCGACCGAGGGATCGCGGGCTGGCCCACCCACGACGGCCTGACCCTGCTCATCTGCGGCTGGCCCATGCGCGAGTTCGAGGCGAACCGGACCGACGTCGAGGGCGAGTACCTGGCCACCGTCGCCCTGGCGCCCACCCTGGCCGAACGGATCGCGTCGGCCACCCGAGTGGAACGCTTCGTCGGGACCGCGGTCCCGAACTACTTCCGGACACCGTACGGACCGGGCTGGGCCCTGGTGGGGGACGCCGGCTACCTCAAGGACTTCATCACTGCTCAGGGCATCCAGGACGCCTTCCAGGACGCGGAACTGTGCGCACGGGCCGTCGATGAGACCCTCACCGGACAGCGTCCCTTCGAGGAGGCCATGCGGGACTACCAGGAGGCCCGCGACGGGCGAGTACGGGAGATGTACGAGTTCACCGCCGACTTCGCCCGCCTCGAACCGCCGACTCCGGAGATGCAGCAGATGTTCGGCGCCATCGCGCAACAGCAGGAGACCATGGACGGCTTCGCCCGGGTGATCGCCGGGGTGACCACTCCCTCGGAATTCTTCTCCGACCCGGCCCTGGCACCGGCGGCGGGCTGAGCCGCCTCACCGCCTGCGCCGGACCTCGCCCGACACCCGCGGTCAGCGGCACAGGAGCGCGGCGCGCAGATCGAGTTTGTGGTCGAGTCGGGAGAGGTCGCGTCCGGTGAGTGCCTCGATGCGCTGGATCCGGTAGTGGACCGTGTTCACGTGCAGGTTGAGGGTCTCTGCGGTCCGTGCCCAGGAGCAGTTGAGGCCGAGGAACACCTCCAAGGTCTCCAGGAGGACGCGGTGGGAGGCGCCGGCACTGTCCAGGAGCGGGCCCAGGGTCTTGGTGCTGTACACGGCTTTGACGTCTGCGGGGACCCCGGCCAACAGGGCTTCGACGGTGTCCAACACCGTCCACAAGCAGATCACCGCGGGCGCGCTGAACACCACGGTCGACCGGATCGCGGTCCGCCAGTCGGACACGGACGTCGTCCGCCACGACACCGGCGCGTTCGGTTCGGCCGGCACGGTGGTGGCGGGCAAGGCCGTGATGCTGGCGGCCGATTCGCTCGCGGAGCGCCTCCGGACCTTCGCTGCCCGGCACACGGGCGTGGCCCGGCACCTGTGCACGCTGGAGGCCGAGGCCTTCGACTGCGCGGGCCGGATCGTCACCCTGAAGGAGCTGTACGAGGCCGCGTACGACAGGGGCAGGCTGGACGAGTTGGCGGCGGAGGGCCACTGGGGCGGCTCGCCGCGCTCGGTCGCCTTCAACGCGCAGTGGTTCCGGCTCGCGGTAGACCCGAACACCGGCGAGATGAGGATCCTGCGCAGCGTGCACGCGGCGGACGCGGGCAAGGTCATGAACCCGATGCAGTGCCGTGGTCAGGTCGAGGGCGGCGTCGCCCAGGCGCTCGGGGCGACGCTCTTCGAGGCCGTGCGGCTGGACGAGCGCGGTGAGGTGACGACGGCCGCGTTCCGCCGCTACCGGCTTCCCCAGTACGCCGATGTGCCACGCACCGAGGTCCACTTCATGGAGACGAGCGACGCGATCGGCCCGCTCGGGGCCAAATCGATGAGCGAGAGCCCGTTCAACCGGTCGCCCCCGCGTTCGCCAACGCACTGCGGGACGCCACCGGCATCCGGTTCACCGAACTGCCCGTCACCCGCGACCGCGTCTGGCTCGCGCTCGACCGGCACCGAACGTAGGGGGCCGCGCCGTGCGCGTCGGACGAAGGACCGGAGTAGGCCAGGGCACTCTTCGTACGTTGCTCACAAAAGCAAGGCGATGGGGCCTGAAGGTGGAGCAGATGTGGTTTCCGTAGAACTGGGCGGGTATCACTGGCGTCAGCCGCCGCACCGACTGCCTGAAGGGGAACCCCATGAGCAGCGTCACCGCGCCGCCCCGAACCGACCCCGTACGCGCGGGCCATTTCACCATCCACGGGGAGGTGGCCCGCCCCCTCACCCTGGGCGTCGCGGACCTGCGGCGCCGCTGGGGTCAGCACGAGGCGACGGTGACGTTCGACTGCGCGACCGGCGGCCCGCAGGAGCACCGTTTCCGTGGCCCGCTCCTGCGGGAGGTGGTGGAAGCGGTGGCACCGTCCTTCGATCCCCGCCGGCGCAAGGAGCGCGCCCGGTTCCTCGTGGCGTTCACCGGCGGGGACGGCCACCACGCCGTGCTCTCGTGGGCGGAGTTCGACACCGATTTCGGGAACAGCCCGATCCTGCTCGCCACCCGCATGGACGGGACCGAGCTCGACGAGGCCGGCTGTCAGCTCGTCGTCCCCACCGACCACTGCGGGGCCCGGTACATCAGCGCCGTCACCAGCGTCTGGATCGGCACGTGCCGCATGCCGGACGCCGCACCCTGAGAAACAGCCGTGCCCCGCATGCGCGGGCACCGGTTCCGCGGTGGATCCGTCAGGCGCCGGCGAGCGAGATCTCGGTGGCTTTGACGAGCGCCACGACCGGGGTGCCGGCCACGAGGCCGAGGTCCGCGACGGCGTCCTTGGTGATGGCCGCGGTGAGACTGCCCCCTTCGACGTCCACCTTGACGCTCGCCATCGCGCCACCGGTCGCCACCTCGCTCACCGTGCCGGGCACCTGATTGCGAATGCTCAGTCCGTCCACGGGTCCGGTGGCCAGAGCCACCTCGGTGGACTTCACCAGGATGCGCACCGCCGCGCCCTCGCCAAGACGGAGATCCTTGACGGCGTCGGCCGTGATCGCGGCGGTGATGTTCTGACCACCGTCGAGGCGGACCGTGACGGTCGCCATGGCTTCGCCGGTGGTGACCGACGTGACGGTGCCAGGCAGCTGATTGCGAATGCTGAGACCCATGAAGAGATGCCCTACTTTGCTCTGGAAAGTCGGCGTGATCCCACCCCGTGCAGCACTGTAGTGCCACGCGTCGCTCATCTCTCCGCAGGCTTGGCCCTTTCTCCAACAGGGCTGGCATCTGCCGTGAGGAACCCACGAATCAGTTGCATTTGAGAGGCTGAGCCTCCTACGGTGGCGCTTATGCAGTCCTACACCATCGGTCAGGCGGCGCGTCTGCTCGGCGTCAGCCCCGACACCGCCCGCCGCTGGGCCGACGCCGGCCGAGTCGCGACCCATCGCGACGAGAGCGGGCGCCGCCTCATCGACGGCCGCGATCTGGCCGCCTTCTCCATCGAGGTCGGCCAGGGCGGAAGCGGTGACGAGGACGCCTCGTACACCTCCGCGCGCAACGCCTTCCCCGGCATCGTCACCGCGGTCAAGCTCGGTGACGTCGCCGCGCAGGTGGAGATCCAGGCGGGTCCCCACCGGCTGGTGTCCCTGTTGACCAGGGAGGCCGTCGAGGAGCTGGGACTCGAAGTCGGCATGCAGGCCACCGCCCGCGTGAAGTCGACCAGCGTGCACATCGACCGCAGCTGACCTCTCACGCACAAGCGGCGCCACCGTCACGGGCGCGGCTCACCACCATCCGCCCGGACGGCTCACGCCGATCACAGTCCCCAGGAGAACCACCCTCATGTCTCTCACCTTCACGAGACGCCGCGCCGCCGCTGCCGTCCTGACGGCCGCCCTGCTCGTATCGCTGGCCGCCTGCGGCAACGACACCAAGGACTCCAACGCCAAGGCGACCGAGTCCGCCTCCGGCACGCCCAAGGCCAATCTGACGGTCCTGGCCGCCGCCTCCCTGACCGATGTCTTCAAGACCGCGGGCGCCGCCTACGAGAAGGCGCACCCGGGCACCAAGGTGACCTTCTCCTTCGCCGGCTCGCAGGAGCTGGCCGCCCAGGTCAAGCAGGGGGCGCCGGCCGACGCACTGGTCACCGCCGACACCAAGACGATGAACGGGCTGAAGGCCGACACCGGCACGCCCATCGTCATCGCCAAGAACCGTCTGGTGATCGCGACCGTCGAGGGCAACCCGAAGAAGGTCGACGAGCTGAAGGACCTCGGCGACACCCAGCTGAAGGTCGTGCTCGCCGCGCCCGAGGTCCCTGCCGGCCGCTACAGCAAGAAGATCCTGGACGCCCAGAAGATCACGGTGAAGCCGGTCTCCCAGGAGCCCAACGTCCGCGCCGTCCTGAGCAAGGTCGAGCTGGGCGAGGCCGACGCCGGCCTGGTCTACAAGACCGACGCCGAGAAGTCCGCCGACAAGGTCGACGCCGTCGAGATCCCCGACGCCCAGAACGCGATCGCCGAGTACCCCGCCGCCACGCTCAAGGCGTCGAAGAACTCCGAGGCCGCCGCCGCGTTCGTCGCCTGGCTGAGCACGCCCGAGGCGCAGAAGATCCTCCAGGACGCCGGCTTCCAGCAGCCGTAACCGCACCATGCCCGCCTACTGGGGCTGCCCGGGTCGGGGGGGGGCCGGGCAGCCCCGGTGCGGCTCTCCGCCCCCTCCTCCGAGCACGGGACCCTTGATGAAGCGCCTCCGCACCCTCACGCCGACGTCGGCGGAGAGGCCGCGTGCCACGCAGGCTCGCACACCGCTCGCCCTGGCGATCCCCGCGCTGCTGGCCGTCGCGTTCCTGCTGCTCCCCCTGATCGGGATCCTCGTCCGGACGTCCTGGGACGAGCTCGGCTCCCATCTGACCAGCCCGGGCACCACCCAGGCGCTGCGGCTTTCGCTCGTCGTCTCGCTCTGGGCCCTCGGTCTGTCCCTGGTCCTCGGTGTGCCGTTGGCCTGGCTGCTGGCCCGGGTGGACTTCCCGGGCAAGGCCTTCGTCCGTTCCCTCGTCCTGCTGCCGATGGTCCTGCCGCCCACCGTCGGCGGTGTCGCCCTCCTGCTGGCGTTCGGGCGGCGCGGCCTGCTCGGCCCCTGGCTGGAGAACACGTTCGGCATCACCCTTCCGTTCCACACCTCGGGCGCGGTGCTCGCCGCGACCTTCGTCGCCATGCCCTTCCTCGTCATCAGCCTCGAAGGAGCGCTCGGCGGACTCCGTCCCCGTTACGAGGAGACAGCCGCCTCGCTGGGAGCGTCGCCGCTGCGCGTCTTCTTCACCGTGACGATGCCCATGGTGGTGCCGGGACTGATCGCGGGCGCCGCCCTCACCTGGGCGCGGGCGCTGGGCGAGTTCGGCGCCACCATCACCTTCGCCGGCAATCTCCCCGGCACCACCCAGACCCTGCCCCTCCAGGTCTATCTGCTGCTTCAGGAGGAGCCGGAGGCCGCGACGTCCGTCTCCCTCCTCCTGCTCGTCATCGCCATGCTCGTCCTCATCGCGCTCCGCGGCCGCTGGACCGGAATACCGAGCGACCGCGCTCACCGTGCCACCCCTGCGGCGGACGAGCCGGACCCGGTCGCCGCGCCGCCGGCCGCCGAGCCCGAACCGCCGACGGCGCAGGACCACTGGCGCCTTCATGCCGAGGTCACCGGCTTCACCGAACTGACTCTGGACGCCGAACCGGGCACCACGATCGCCGTCGTCGGCGCCAACGGCGCGGGCAAGACCACGCTCCTGCGCGCCCTCCTGGGCCTCACTCCCCGCGCTCACGCCACCGTCCGCCTCGGCGACACCGACGTCACCGCACGACCGCCGCACCGCCGAGGAGTCGCCTGGGTCCCCCAGGACGGCGCCCTCTTCCCCCACATGACGGCCCTCGCCAACACCGCGTACGGCCTGCGCGCCCACGGCGTCTCCCGCGCCGAGGCGCGCCACGAGGCACAGCAGTGGCTCGACCGGCTGGGCGTCGGCCACCTCGCGCGCCGCCGGCCGGCACAGCTCTCCGGCGGCCAGGCCCAACGCGTCGCCCTGGCCCGGGCGCTCGCCGCCCGCCCCCGGCTGCTGCTCCTCGACGAACCGCTCGCGGCCCTCGACCAGACCACCCGCACCCATGTCCGGCACACCCTGCGCAGGCATCTCGACGGCTTCGGCGGCGTCTGCCTGATCGTCACCCACGACCCCGTCGAGGCCGTCTCCCTCGCCGACCGGGTCCTGGTGCTCGACGACGGACGCACCCTCCAGGACGCCCCGCCCGCCGAGGTCACCCGCCACCCCCGCTCACCGTGGGTGGCCCGTATGCTCGGGCGGAACGCCTGGCCCGGCACGGCCACCGCGGGTGGCCTCGAACTCGTGGGCGGTGGGCGGCTGGTGATCGCGGAAGCTCTGCCCGCGGGCACCGACGTGCTGGCGATCATCGCGCCCGAAGCGGTGTCCGTGCACCGCGACAGGCCCGGCGGAAGCCCGCGCAACGTCTGGCCCGGCACCGTACGGGAGATCACCTCGTCGGGCAGCCGCCTCCGGGTACTGATCACCTCCGACGAGGCCCCCGACCTCGTCGCCGAGATCACCCCCCAGGCGGCGGCCGAACTCGGCCTCGCCGACGGCACGGCCGTGTGGACCGGCGTCAAGGCGACCGAAGTGACCGCAGTGACCCTCTGACAGGCGGGCGCCGCGGGCCGGCGTCAGTACACGTCACGGCCGTAGCGCTGGTCGGCGGCGAGTTGCTTCACGTACACGGCGGCCTCGTCCTCGCTCAGCCCGCCCTGGGTCATCGCGATCTCCCGCAGCGCGCGGTCGACGTCCTTGGCCATCCGGCTCGCGTCGCCGCAGACATAGAAGTGAGCGCCGTCCTGGAGCCAGGACCACAGCTGGGCACCGTGCTCGCGCATCCTGTCCTGGACGTAGATCTTGGCCCGCTGGTCGCGGGAGAAGGCCAGATCGAGGCGGCTCAGCGTGCCCTGCCGGTGGAACTCCTCCAGCTCCTGCCGGTAGTAGAAGTCGGTGGCCTGGTGCTGTTCACCGAAGAAGAGCCAGTTGCCGCCGTGGTGTCCGAGGGCTCGGCGCTGCTCCAGGAAGCCCATGAACGGGGCTATGCCGGTGCCCGGGCCGACCATGATCGCGGGAGTTCCCGGATCCACCGGAGGGCGGAACTGCGCCGAGCGCTGGACGAACAGCGGCACCTCGCCGCCGGGTTCGGCATCCGCGAGGAAGGTCGACGCGACTCCCTTGCGCCGCCGGCCCGACGGCCCCTCGTAGCGCAGCACGGAAACGGTCAGGCTGACCTCGCGCGGGGTGGCGAGGGGGCTCGAGGAGATCGAGTAGAGCCGCGGTTGCAGCCGCTTGAGCCGCTCCGTCCACTCCTGGGCGCTGAGCCGGACCGGGAACTCGGCGACGACGTCCACGGCCTGCCGGCCCCAGGTCCACTGCGCGAGGCCGTCCTTGTTGTCCGGCCGCGTCAACTGCCTGAGCAGGCGGTCGCCGGTGCGCTCGGTGGCCAGGCGCAGCAGGTCGGCCGTGATGCGGGTGATGTCCAGGTGGCGGTGGAGCGCCTGCGCGAACGGCATCGGCTCCGAGCCCGACAGAACGACCTCGGCGTCCGGGGAGTGACCGGTGACGGCAAGCCACTCCGCCACCAGCTCCGGGCAGTTGACCGGCCATATGCCGAGAGCGTCGCCCGCCTCGTACTCCACCCCGCTCTCGCCGAGGTCGAACGTGAACCGGCGGATCTCCTTGCCCGCTCCGGGCAGGCTGAGCAGCTGATTGCCGGACAGCCGGGCGAGGTACGGGTCGGCCTTGCTCGGCTGCGGCGAGGGAGCCGCCCGCTCCCCGACGGCGATCGACGCCGTGACCGTCGGCTCGGCGGCGGTCGCGAGGGCGGGGATCACGCGGTCCAGCCACTGTCCGGCGGGCTCGTCGTAGTCCGGCTCGCAGTCGACGCGTGGCAGGAGTCGTACGGCTCCGAGTTCGGCGAGGCGCTCGTCGAGGCGGCGGCCGTGGCCGCAGAAGTCGTCGTAGGCGGAGTCGCCGAAGGCGAGCACCGCGTACCGGACGCCCTGCAGGGGGGCCGCGTCGGTGGCGCTCAGGGCCTGCCAGAAGCCGGACCCGTTGTCCGGGGCGTCGCCGTCTCCGAACGTGCTGGTGACCACCAGCACGTCCGTTCCGGACGACAAGGCCGAGGGAGTGCGGTCCGCCATGCTGTGCACGGCCACCGGACGGCCCGCGTCGGCCAGGCGTGCCCCGATGGCGGTGGCGTACGCCTCGGCGTTGCCCGTCTGGGATGCCCACAGGACGACGACCTGCCGGGTGTGCTCGCTCACGGCGGTGCTCGGCACCGGATCCCCCGGCGGCGCCGCAGGCAGCACCGTCGACGGCCCCCGGGACCGGGAGAACGTTCCTGCCAGGAGGCCCTCGACCCAGAGTGCGTTCGGCGCCTCGAACGGGGCGTCGGCGGGGAGCGTCGGCACGGCCGTACCGGGCGGGGCCGCGGCGACTCCGGCGAGGAATCCGGCCAGGTACCGGCGCTCGTGGTCCGCGAGGTCCGGAGGCGTCAGGTCGGTCAGACCGAGCACGCCGGCGATGGCGGCGACCTCCGAAGCAGTCGAGGCCGTCGAGGCCGGCTCCGTGTGCGCCAGGGTCATCAGGGCCCCTTGCGCGTGCCCCTCGGCCGCAGCGCCCTGCCGACTGCCGGTGATCGGCTGGGCGGCGGCCGGGCCCGGTACGGGGCGCGGCGCCGCCGTCTTGGTGAGGGTCACCGCGCAGACCTTGAACTCGGGCTGGAAGGAGAGCGGGTCGACGGCGTCGTTGGTGACGGCGTTGACGCTGAGGTACTCGCCGAACAGGTCGTTCCAGTGGAACGGCGCGAAGCAGTCGCCGGGCCGGACCCTGTCGGTGACGACCGCGGGCAGCACCGCCCGACCGCGCCGCGAGGCCACCTCGACGCCGTCGCCGTCCACTATGCCGAGCGCGGCGGCGTCCTGCGGATGGAGTTCGACGAAGGGTCCGGGGTCGAGCTTGTTGAGTTTCGCGACCCTGCCGGTCTTGGTCAGGGTGTGCCACTGGTGCTGCAGCCGACCGGTGTTGAGCACGAAGGGGTAGTCGTCGTCCGGGAGTTCGGCGGAGGGCAGATACGGGCGGGCGAAGAACGACGCCCGTCCGGACGCGGTCGGGAAGACCAGGCGGGGCCGGCTGCCGTCCGGGCGCTCGACCAGGGGCATGCTGACGCCGTCGTTCACGTAGCGGATCGGGTTGCGCTCAGGACCGTCCACGGTCGCCGCGGGCCACTGCACCGGAGCGCCGCGCAGCCGCTCGTAGGTGACGCCCCGCAGATCCCATCCGGTCTTCGGGTTCCATGCCTGCCTGAGCTCCTCGAACACCTCCTCCGCGTCCGCGTACGTGAACGCGTCGGCGAAGCCCATCTCACAGGCGACACGGGCGATGAGCTGCCAGTCCGGCAGCGCCTGCCCGGGTGGGTCGACGGCGCCCTGGACGAGCGTGAGGTTCCGCTCGGAGTTGATCATCACTCCGTCGGACTCCGCCCAGAGGGTGGCGGGGAGCGAGATGTCGGCGTAGGCGTTGGTCTCGGTCTCGGCGAACACGTCCTGGGTGATGACCAGTTCGGCGGTCTCCAGCGCCTCGATCACGGTGCGCCGGTTGGCGACCGAGGCGACCGGGTTGGTGCAGATGATCCAGCACGCCTTGATCTCGCCGGCCGCCATCTTCTCGAACATCTCGACCGTGCCGCGGCCGACCTCGGTGCGCAGGGTGCCGTCCGGCACTCCCCAGAGGTCTTCGACGAAGCGGCGTTCCTCCTCGACCGCCACCGACCGCTGTCCTGGCAGGCCCGGCCCCATGTATCCCATCTCGCGGCCGCCCATGGCGTTCGGCTGACCCGTGAGGGAGAAGGGGCCGCTGCCGGGACGGCAGATCGCGCCGGTGGCCAGGTGGAGATTGACCAGGGCGTTCGTGTTCCAGGTTCCGTGGGTGGACTGGTTGAGGCCCATGGTCCAGCAGCTCATCCACTCGCCGGCTTCGCCGATCCACCGGGCGGCCCGCCGGATGTCGGCCTCCGGTATGCCGGTGATCTCGGCGACCTTCGCGGGCGGGTGGTCCGCGAGGAAGCCGGGCATCTCCTCCCAGCCCTCGGTGTACTCGGCGATGAAGTCCGGGTCGGTCCAGCCGCCTTCGACCAGCAGGTGCAGCAGGCCGTTGAGCAGAGCCAGGTCGGTGCCCGGACGGATCTGCAGGAACAGGTCGGCCTTGTCCGCGGTGGCATTGCGCCGGGGATCGACCACGATCAGCTTGGCGCCACCGGCTTTGACTCGGTCCATCATCCGCAGGAAGAGGATCGGATGGCAGTCGGCCATGTTGGCGCCGATGACGAAGAAGACGTCCGCCCGATCGAAGTCCTCGTACGAGCCGGGCGGCCCGTCGGCGCCGAGCGACAACTTGTAGCCGGTTCCGGCGCTCGCCATGCACAGCCGGGAGTTGGACTCGATCCGGTGGGTACGGATGAACCCCTTGGCCAGCTTGTTGGCCAGGTACTGCGCCTCCAGCGACATCTGGCCGGAGACGTAGAGCGCGAGTGCGTCGGGGCCGTGTTCGTCGAGGATCGTCCGAAGGCCCCTGGCGGTCCTGGTGACGGCTGTGTCGACATCCACGGCCTCGGGCTCGGCGCCCCGGTCGGCGCGGATGCGCGCAGTGGTCAGCCGGCCCGGGGCGGCCAGCATGTCGGCGTGGGTGGCGCCCTTGGTGCACAGCCGTCCGCCGTTGGCCGGATGCTCCTTGTCGCCGGACGCCTTGGCGACCGTACGTCGGCCGTCGGCGCCCTTGGCGATGTCCAGCACGATCCCGCAGCCGACCCCGCAGTACGAGCAGACCGTCCGCACCCGCTCGTTCACAGCCGTCGTCTCCGCCACAGGAACACCCCCTCAGATCGTCGTTCGACGGCCCCGGCGCGGAGCCTCATCGACCACCCGCGCGGGTCGAGCCCGTCGCCGCCCACCCTATGAAGCCCCTGTTGCCCGACCGTGACCGGCTGCGCCACCAGGCGTTACGCCGCCCGCACCGAAGGCTGCCCGTGACTGTGAGCCGGTCTTCCGGCCGACGGCACGAGCCGCCGGCCGAAGGTGTTTCCGGGGCAAGGACCTGCCCTCAGAAAGCTCGATGCAGGCGACGCGCCGGTCCCTGCGGCCGCCTCGTATTCCTCATACGTCTCGAATGCGGAAATTCCCTCCGCACGCCCGAGAAGTGCCCTCGCGACGAGCTCCGACGCGGAGAAGGGAAGGTCGAGCCACAGCTGGAAATCGTCGTCCGCGACGACGGTCGCCCAGTCCGCGGTGTCGGTGGTGGTTTTGTCTCACAGCTGCTGAGAGCTTGCTCCATGTCCGCGTGGCGATCCGTGGTGGACCGCGTGGAGTCCCCCAGGGAGCGTACGTCGCAGCCGGTCGCGATGTGGTTGACCTCGACCGGAGCGCCTCTGGACATGCCAAATCAGGCCACCTTCCGTTTACGGGAAGGCGACCTCGCCAAAGGTGTGCCAATCGCGGCGGAGGGATTCTTCAACGCAGAGTTGATGCCTCGTCAACCGCTCACGCATTCAGGGCATTCTGATGACCCGCCCGAGGCGATCGAGGCCACCATGCCCGAACTTTCCGTAGCCTGCAGTTCGTCGAATCCGATGCTGTATGCCCCTGGCGAATTCGCCTCGACAGAAAGCGCGGCCATGCCGACGACCGAAGAACCGGCAGGACCGAGTGTTCCCAAAACCTCGGAAGACACGGGAGCTTCCCCGACCCCGGGCGACACGGAGATCGCCCCGGACGGCGGGCGCCTCGACCGCGGGGGCATCTCCATCGGCGCGGCGCTCCTGCTCGCCTGCGGAGCGTTCGTCACCTACGGGGTCCTCGACACCCAGGACAAGCCGGCGGACGAGCGGGCGGCGGCGCCCACCTCCGAGGTGACCTACGAGGTGCTCGGCGAGGGCGCGGCCGACATCTCCTACCGCGGGGCGAGCGGCGACCGGGCGGACGTGGTCACGAACGTGGGCCTGCTGTGGAGGAGGACCGTGAGCGTGCCGCTCGGCCCTTCCCCGATCGTCGACGTCAGCCTCGGAGAGAAGGGCGGCACGGTGAGCCGCACCCTGGCCATAGGTGGTAGGCACGTCCAACGTGCCACCGCCACCGGTGCCTTCGGCCGGACCGCGTGCAGCAGTGAACTCCCCACCTCCGAAGCGTCCACAGCCCCTGAAGGAGCCCAGTGAACAACCCGTACCTCCTCCGCCGTACCGCCCGGGTCGCGGCGACGACCGCCGTCGCCCTCGCGACCCTCGGTGTCACCTCCCCGGCGGTGCCGGGGGTGGCACAGATCCCGGACGGCGTCCGGAGCATCGCGCTGCACGGCTCCGATCCCGCCCAGCGCGCCCTGTCGGCCCGGCGCACGGCACCGTTCAGCATGGTCGGCGTCACCTGGGCGGACTCGCGAGCCGAGCTCGACGGAACGGCGCAGGCCCGTACCCGCGACAGCGTCACCGGCGTCTGGTCGGGCTGGCGCGACCTGGAACTCGATGTGCGTACGCCCGAGATCGGCACGGACACCGAGGCCGGCGGGTCTCGCGCGGGAACGCAGCCTCTGTGGACGGGGCCGTCCGACGGTGTGCAGGTCAGGGTGACGGGTCGGGGCGGGCCGCGGTCGAAGCTGCCAGCCGGGCTGCGGGTGGAGCTGGTGGACCCGGAGCGCGACGCGGCCGCCAGGACGTCGTACGCGGGCGCGGCCGTGGCCGCGGCGTCGGAGCCTGCCGTCGTCCCGCGGTCGGGGTGGGGCGCGGACGAGTCGCTGGTCCTGAGCCCGGCGAAGTACACGACGGACACGAAGGTGGTGTTCACGCACCACACGGCGGGCACCAACGACTACACGTGCGCGCAGTCCGCGGACATCATCCGCGGGATCTTCCTGTACCACGTGCAGGGTCAGGGCTGGAACGACATCGGCTACCACTTCCTGGTCGACAAGTGCGGCACCGTATTCGAGGGCCGCGCGGGCGGCATCGACGAGCCGGTCGTCGGCGCGCAGACCTACGGCCTCAACACGGACACCGCCGGTGTCGCCGTCCTCGGCAACTACAACGAGGCGACCACCCCACAGCCCGTCCTCCAGGCGGTCGCCGGGCTCGCCGCCTGGAAGCTCGGCCTCTCCGGCTACGACGCCACCGGCACGGCCGAGCTGACCGCGATCGCCGACAACGGCAAGTTCACGAACGGCCAGAAGGTCGTCCTGAACCGGATCTCCGGCCACCGCGACGGCTATCCGACCGATTGCCCCGGCAACAACCTGTACGCCGATCTGACCGCCATCCGCGCACTCGCCGCGGCTGCGCAGGAGGACTGAGAACCAGGCGCGCCGGAGGCGACGAGCGGTCGAGGGGGCGCTCGTCGCCGCCGTGGGGTCCGATGCGCCCTCCGTCTCACCCCTTCCACGACGGGGGGCGCACAGGGGCGCAAGGCCGCAACTGCCGTGCTTCAAAGGGCTCGTGGCCTGCGCCGCAAGCCACGGTGACCTTCGATTCCCCTCTGCTAGCCTCGTGGCCCACCACGGCGGAGTGACGCGAGGGGGAGCGGTATGGGGCGGCGGCTTCGAGGGGGGCGTGGAGTGTGAGCGGTCAGAAGGTTCCCGAGCGGCGGCTGCACGATGCCGTGATCATCGTGCCCGGCATCATGGGGAGTGCGCTCAGGGACGTCGAGAGCGGTAAGCAACTGTGGGGCGTCCGGCGTCTCTTCGAGTACTCCGCGCGCATGCACGGCCGGCGGCTGCGTGAGCTCGCCGTCTCGGACGAGGAGCGCACGGGGCGTACGGGGCGGGTCGAGCCGACGGGCTTGCTGAACATCGCCGAGTCGATGCCCGGGCTCGGCCAGGCACAGCCCTACAACCACCTGGTCAGCGAGTTACGCGACGAGGCCCTGCACCGCAGCGCGGTTCTCGCGTTCCCCTACGACTGGCGGCTCTCGGTCGAACACAACGGGGGGCTGCTCGCGACCGCGGCCCGTCGGCACCTCGAAGCCTGGCGTGAGCACGCCGCCCACCGCCACTACCTCGGCGGCCGTCCCGAGGCCGGACCGGCCCGGATCGTCTTCGTCGCCCACTCCATGGGCGGGCTCCTCGTTCGTGAACTTCTCCACCGCGGCGACCTCCGGCCCGACATCCGCGCGGTCATGACCGTCGGCACCCCCTTCAGCGGTTCCGTGAAGGCGGCCGTCATGCTCAACTCCGGCAAGGGCGCGCCGCTTCCGCTGCCCCGCACCACCCTGCGCGACGCCACCGGGACGATGCCCGGGGTGTACGACCTGCTTCCGTCCTACCGTGCACTCGACCTGGGCCTCGATTCGCGGGTGCCGACCGCCGACGACCTCGTGGCGCTGGGCGGCCGGCGCGATCTGGTCGAGGAGACCTTGTGGTGGCGGCAGAGCAGGCAGGGCATCGCCCTGCCCGACCACAGCATGGTGGTCGGCCTCGGCAAGCGCACGCCGCAGAGCTACCGCATGGAGGCGGACGCCGTCGTCGGCCAGGACTCGATCCTCGAACGGGATCCCGCCGACGACCGCGTACTGTTCCACCCCGATGGCCGGCCCCGACGCGAGAACCGCGAGGGCGACGGCACGGTGTACCAGTTCGCCGCGCATCTGCCTGGCACCCGCGAGAAGGCCATCCCGGTCTACCAGGAGCACGGCGCCCTCGCCCGTAGTCGTACCGTCGTCGATCTGGCGCGCGGGATGCTGCGCGGACTGCGTCATCCCGACGAGCTCGGGGCCATGCTCGGGAACGGCACATTCGATCTGGACGTACCGGAATGGGTCGAGCCCGGGTCCCCGATCACCATCGAGGTGTCAGGCTGGGACGGCGTCTTCGACCTCCACTGCACCGCCAAGGAGGTCAGCGGTCTCGACGAGGTCCTGTACCCGGAGCTGAAGCCGGTGCCCGGGCAGGACGGGAGGCTGGCGGCGACCTGTGTGGCCTCCAGGCCGGGGCTGTACGAGATCGAGGTGGTGGGCGGCAGCGAGCCGGTGACACGGCTCGTGCTCGTGGTGGCATCGGAGCGGCATCTCTGACGCCATGGCCTCGGAATTCGACGACATGGAGGCCGATGTCGCGGACTCGTTCGACGTACACCTGATTCCGGTGGGGCCGGTGGCCGGCTTCCCGGACGGGGACACGGTCAGCGAGGCCGAGCGGACCGCTGCCGTGCTGCGGCGGATGGGCGGGGAGGCCGTCGACCCCGTCTTCGCCGGCCGCGCGGTGGAGTCCCTGACCGACGCCGACGAGGCGCTCGCGCACTGGGCCGGGGAGCGTCCTGGTGACGACGAGTCCCGGCCGTCCGCGCTGCTGTGGTTCGGTCACGGCCGCGCGGCGACGTTGGGTGCCGTGCTGCTCGTACCGGGCTCCAAGGAGCGCGGCGACGCCCGGGTGACTCCGGAGATGGTCGCGCACTACGTCCACGCCGAGCAGCGCAGGCGTGAGCAGAACGAGAGCCACTGGGCGCTCGTGATGGTGGAAGCGTGCAACTCGGAGAACTTCGCACGTGACGTGGCCTGCATGTTCAACGGCTCCAAGCAGCCGCGGACGCGCTCGTTGCTGCTGATCGCCACGGGAAAGCCCGAGGCGCAGGGCTATCTCGGCACGTTCCGCAAGGTGCTGGAGCGGTACCTGGACACGAAGACCTCGCTCGACGAGGTCTTCACCCTCCGCGACCTCCAGGGCCACTTCATACGTCATCGTGTCTACGCCGAGCTCGTCGGCGGCGAGACGAGCGCCGAGCTCCGACTCGTCCTGCGCGACAGGGTTCCGCTCGCCGGCGCGACCACCGTGGCCGACCTGCGCCGGCAGCAGAACCGCTTCGACGAGGCACCCGACGCACTGCCACTCATGCCGGCTCCGGACAAGGTGGGGTTCCTCGAAGTGGTCCACGACTTCACCGGCCGGACAGCGGACCTGCGGACCGTCGCATCCTGGTGCGTCGACCCCGCCGCGACCTCCGTACTGGCCGTCACGGGCGCGCCCGGCGCCGGCAAGTCGGCGCTGCTCGGCGAGACGCTGCGGCGGTGGTCCCACCGTCGCGCGGAGGATGGGGACATCGGGCCCGCCCCGCGGATCGTGGCGGTGCTGCCCCTGACCGGCAGCACCCCCGAGGATGTCGTCCGCCGGCTGGCCGACACACTCGACGCGCACCCCGGAGGCGGTGACGTTCTCGACGCCGTACGTCGCCGGCTGACCGAGCTGTCCCACGGTCCGGGCGCGGAAGCGCCGGCGCTGCTCGTCGCCGACGCTCTCGACGAGGCCAGGGATCCCGTCCCGATCGCGGCCCTGTTACGGGACCTCGCGACCACTGGGGTACGGCTGCTCATCGGCACCCGGCCCTCGCCGCTCGCCGGCGTCGCGCGCGAAGGCCGACCGGCCGACGACAGTGGGCACGTCGACCTGCTCGAGCTCCTCGGTTCGGCGACCGGACACGCCCGCGTGCTGACCCTCGCCCCCGATCCGTCGGCCGCCCGCGACTACGCCGAACGCAACGTACGCGAGATCCTGCGCGAGCATCCCACCAGTGACGACGCGTGGCACGAGTCCGTGGCAGGCACCGTGGCGGACGCCGTGGAGGCCCATGTGCGCACCCGTTCCTGGCAGTTCCTCCAGGCCGCCCTGGTGGTACAGGAGATCGGGCAGCGGCCCGGGGTGCTCTCCCCCGGACCTGACGGCCGGACCGCACTGGCCCAGATGCTGGAGCGCGACCAGAGCGGGATCTTCGGAGCCGCCGTACAGCGGATCACGGCAGGACTGCCCACGGCCGAGCCGCTGCTGCGGGCGCTCGCCTACGCACACGGCCGCGGGCTGCCCCTCGCGGACGGCATCTGGGCACGCGCCGCCGCGGGCATCGCCGGAGCCGACGCTCCTTTCGACGACGATCAGGTGGGGCTGTTCCTGAACCGGGCCGCGGCCTATGTCCTCGTCGACGGGGAGGACCGGCGCAGTGTGTTCCGGCTGGCGCACCGCACCCATACCGAGCAACTGCTCGGGGACGGCACGCCCGACCGCAGGTACGAGATGCTCCTGGCCCTGCTGGATCTCGCGGCCGCGCAGGCCGGTGCCGGACAGCCGCTCAGCCCGCATCTGGCCACCCGGCTCGCCGAGTACGCGGCCGACTGCGGAGCGCCCGGCTGGTCGGCGCTCGCCGAGCGACCCACCGTCGTCGACCGGCTCCCGCCGGCCTCGTTGAGCGCTCTGGCGCTCACCCCCGGGCCGGGAACGGGTACCGCGCCCACCGATCTGCCCATCGAAGTCCTGGGCACCGTCGCGTCGGCGCACCTGATCAAGGAGTCCGAGCCGGACGACCGACCGGGGCTGCGCCAGCTCGGTGGGCTCCGCGCGGCAGGCCGGACGCATGACGCGGGCCCCGGTGCCGCCTGGGAGGTCGCCTGGGGACGGGTGCGCCGCGTGCCCTTGCATCTGCGACTGGGCGGAGCCGACACCGTGGTGACCACGCTCGTCACCCGCCCCGAATCCGCGTGGCTGGTGACCGGCTCCCTCGACGGGTCCGTGATGGCGTGGGAGCCGTGGCGGGAGCACCACCCCACGCTGCTGCTGAGCGGGTGCGAAAGCCCGGTGACCGCGCTCGCCGCCCTCGGCTCGACCGCGCCCCCCGCGGGCAACGCCGAAGCCGGCCGCGAGGAGAGGGGCGACGACGAGACGGGCGGCGCACGCGGGCCCGGCCTGTTGGCCGTCGCGCATGACGACCGCACGCTTCAGCTCTGGGACACCGACGCCGGCCTCGGCACCGGCGACGCCGCCGAACGTCCGGAGCCGCACACCACATCGACCGTCGAGGTGGTGCGGGTGATGGCGGCCGTCCCCGACGGCACCCGACGGTTCGTCGTCGCGGGCGAGGCGGGCTATCTCGCACTCCTCGGCCCGGACGGGACACTGTCGCAGCCCGGCGAGGCGATCTCCGCCGGCGATGTGGTGGGGCTCGTGACCCTCCCGGGCCCGGACGGCGCACCGCTCGTCGTGGTGGCCTACCGGTCCGGACTCCTCGGGCTGTGGGCGGTCGGCGGCACGGTCCCCGCACCGGTCCACCGCACAAGCTCGCGAACGGCGTTGGCCGGACTCGTGTGTGTCTCGGGCCCCACCGGCGCAGACCGGCTGATCACCGTCACGGACGACGGCCGCCTCGCGCACTGGCGTGTGAGCACCGGTGACGACGGTCCGGCGATCGTGGCCGGCAACGACGGTGCGCTGCCCGGTGTGCGCGGCGCCGATCCCGTCCTGGCGGCCCTGCCGACGGCCGAGCACGGTGCGGTGCCGGTGGTCGGCGACAGGCAGGGCAGCGTGCGGGTCGTCCGTCCGACCGCCGCCCCCGGCCGTCCCGCGTTCCTCGAGACCTCGACAGGAAGCAGGGCCATCACGGCGATCGGTGCCCTGCGCGGGCCTCAGGGCGGCAGCGTCCTGGTGACAGCGGCGGAGCGGGATTCCACGGTGCACTTCTGGGACCCCTCGGCGGCGGCCCGCGCCGGTGACGCGCCGGCGGGCCGCATGCCGTCGATCCGCGACCTGCGACCGTATGTGTCGGCGGACGGTACCGAGACGCTGGTGGTGACGGAGCGGAGCGCCGGGCAGACGACGGTGCGGGTCCTGCGCGCGTCGGACGGTGCCGAGTTGGACGTACCGGCTCCTTCGGGCGAAGCCGAGCCGGAGGAGGCGCCGCTGCCCCAGGGGGCCGACGACCAGCACAGCCGTACCGTCGGCTGCGTCGCACTCGGCGCACCGGTCGCTCCCACCCGCCCGGCCCGGCTACGGGCGACCGCCGGGCGTGAGGGGACCGTCGTGGTGTGGCGCGAGGAACCGCGGTCCGGCTGGCGACCGGTGCGCCGCATACCGCTGGGGTCACCGTGCACCCGGCTCGCACCCCTTCCGTCGGGACCGCTCG
The DNA here is from genome assembly GCF_036237275.1 of Streptomyces sp. NBC_01353. GTDB lineage: Bacteria > Actinomycetota > Actinomycetes > Streptomycetales > Streptomycetaceae > Streptomyces. Next base: position 1,412,529 of record NZ_CP108352.1, read on the forward strand.
CGGTCGCCACCGACGACGGGTTCGTGGTGCTCAGGCTCAATCCCGTCGTGCGTGAGGGTGACGGCGGGGGAACGGAGGAGACGGATGGATGACGAGCTGCCGCCGGAGTACATCGAGGACCTGCTGGACGATCTGTTCACGGGGAAACAGGCCCAGCACGGCCGGTACCGGCTGGTGGGTGGCTACCAGGAGCTGATCCGCGGGCGATTGATCCATTTCGTCCTGCGGAACCTGGACCACGCCACTGACGTGCGCGAGGTGGCGCTGTTCCTCAATGTCGACCAGGCGGGGGGCGACCTCTGGGACCACGAGGTGCGCAATCTGTTACGGCTGAAGATGCTCGGCCATCCGGCGCTGCCGGAGATCGTGGAGGGCCGGTTCGACCGGACCTTCCGTGTCGCGTTCATCATGACGCGCCAGGAGGGACAGCCGCTCGCCAAGGACTGGCGGACCGTGGTGGACCTGTGGGCGACGGCTTACCCGGTGGTGGCGTTCGAGCAGTTCAGCCTGTTGGTGGACGCGTTGAGCCAGCTGCACGGAACGCGGATCGTGCACCGGAACCTGACGTTGGCCGCCGTCCGGGTCAACCCCGTACCGAACAACCCGGCCCGGACGACGCTTGCCCTGGCGCGGTTCGAACTGAGCGCCCTGCTGAACAACCTGCTGCAGTCGGTCCACGGACCGAGCAGCAAGGCGACGTACGACGAGGCCGTGAAGGCGCTGTTCCTCTCGCCGCCGCCTGGTGTCACGAAGGCGCACCATCTGGCCTATCTCGCACCGGAGAACCACCCGTCGGTCTTCTGCGACGTCCGGCTGCGCCACCTGGATCACGGCAGCACCGACGTCTTCGGACTCGGTGTGCTCGGCTGGGAGCTCTTCGTCGGCCCTCTGACGGACCGGCTGCCCGACGAGTGCGCCGCCGTCGACCGTGCCGAGGGCGACGAACTGCCCGCGGCACTGGCCCGGTTGCACAGTGCGATGCGCCGTGCACTCAATGTCTCCCTCAAGCTCCCCCGGCCGCTCCGCCAGGCGCTGCTCGAGATGCTCGACCCCTCGCCCACCGGCCGCAGTTCCTCCTTCGAGGCCTCGGCCAACCTGCAGCGCAACTGGTCCGGCATCTGCCTGGCCCTGGACCCGGCACCGACCGGCGCCAAACCGCGGCTGCTGGCCTTCATGCCCGATCAGTCCGTGGTGACGATCCACACGAGCCGTGGCTGGACGGACCACAGCCCCGACACCCCGCAGGGCTCCAAGGAGCTCCAGGCCTTCCTCGAGGAGGAGTTGCGCGAGGCCGAGCTCGTCCACTGCCACGGCGGAGCGGTCGGCTTCGTCGACGGCGACGCCCGATCGCTCCGTGAGGCCCAGTGGGCGCTGATCGGACAACAGGCCGTGTGGTTCTGCGCGTTCCTGTACGAGTACGACGCCATGGGCCGTCGCACGGTGACCCGCACCGACACCCTGGTCATCAAGTACCTCGTCGACAAACGCTTCGCGTCCGACATCCTGTCGATCAGGCCGAAACGACGGATCGGCAAGGTGGACCTGGTGCCGTTCCGGCTGGGGCAGTCACTGGAGGACGAGCAGGAGGGCCGCCCTTCCTGGGAGGACCTCACCAACGCGGTCCAGAACACGGAGCAGGGCGCGCAGGGCGCCGACGTCCAGGAGATGCTGCGCGCCGTCTCCTTCATGCTGGACTACCAGACCGTGGCGCTCCGAGCCCGCCAGTACCCTTACACGCTCACCGAGACGGGAGACGGCCGTCATGTGCTGACCCACGACAGGGGCAGGGAACTCAAGTGGCTGCACGATGACGAGCTGCTCACCGCCTACTGCTCCGATCCCAGACACAGGCCGGCGCTCGGCGACTTCGCCCGAGGCCTTCTCGCCGAGTCCGGCAAGCCCATGGTGGCCGTGGTGCACGACCGGCACAGTCCGTACTTCGGCAGTGGCTCCGTCGCGTTCCGGCTGAAGGAGCGTCTGGACTCGGAGGCCATCGTCGTCGAGGCCGCACCCGGGAAGGAGCTGCCGAGCAAGGGATGGCTCCGGCCCAACGACGACTTCGGCACGGAGGTCCAACTCCGCCGGGAGGCACGGGGACTCGCCTCGCTGCGTCAGAAGAGCGGCCTGGCGCGGGTCCTGCACACGCCCCAGTCCATCGAGCTGCACGGCCGGCGGGACATCACGCTGGACATTCCGGCGCGGCCCGGAGAGAAGCCTCTGCGGGGCAAGTCGGCCCAGATCATCGCCGACATGCTGCGCCTGCATCCGTTCTACGCCCTCCAGGGACCTCCCGGCACGGGCAAGAGCACGGTGGTCTCCCATGCGTTGCGGGACTTCCTCAGGACGGAGCACGGCGCGCGCGTGCTGGTGAGCGCGCAGTCGAACGACGCGTTGAACCAGCTGGCGGGGAAGTGCCTGGAGCTGCTCAGGCCGGCGATCGACAGCCAGCAGGTGCTGATGCTCCGCGAGCAGTCGCGAACGAAGGACTCCGGCGAGCTGCCGGAGGAGTTGCGCCCCTTCACCGCGGAGGCGATCGCCGGGGATCTGGTCAAGCGGATCCGCAAGCGGGTCACGGGCGGTCACATCGGAGCCCGCAACGCGTCGGAGGAGAAGCTGATGCTGCGGTGGTCCGATGTCGCCGAGGCGAACATGGTCGAGTTGACCGAGCGCATCCGGTCCAGCGCCGATGTCGTCCTGGCGACGTGCTCGATCGCGGGCACGCTCACCGACGAGGTGCGCGATCCGTCGGACGTGTTCGACTGGGTGATCATCGAGGAGGCGGCCAAGGCCTGGCCGACGGAGATCATCATGCCGCTGGTCCTGGGCGTGCGCTGGACCCTGGTGGGCGACCATCTGCAGCTCGGGCCGCACCGCGCCCAGGACGTCAAGACGTTCCTGGACAGCCTGGCCTCGCACCAGGACGAGCGGATCAAGCTCCATCACGCGGCACGTGAGAGCTATCTGAGGTTCGTGCAGATGTTCGGCAGGTTCTTCGAGGGCCGGGACTCGGCGAACCGCGCCGAGGCCAGGAGCCCGATGGACACCCTCGTCACCCAGTTCCGTATGCACCCCACCATCTCCCAGCCCTTCGCCCGGGCCTTCTACCCCGACAGCGGCGGCGGCACGTTCCTCAAACCCGATCCGCAGATCGACGAGTTCCACACCGCCACCAAGCCGGACTACGTGAAGGGCGCGCCCCTGATCTGGCTGGACACCTCCCAGCACACGAGCTGCGAGGACCGGGGGTACTGGTGGAACCCGGGAGAGGTCGAGCTGGTGGAGGACCTGGCGCGTGTGCTGGGACTCGACACCCAGAGCGACCCGAGGAAGCTGGCCGTGCTGACCCCGTACCGCAAGCAGGTGGACGCACTGAAGCGTGGGTTCCTGAACGGGCGGGTGCACACCGTCCACTCCTTCCAGGGCGGGCAGGCGAAGACGGTGATCGTCTCCCTGGTCCGCAGCTCGGAACGGGGTACGGAGACGCGGCAGAACGTGGGCCACACCGCCCAGACCGACGTGATCAACGTGATGCTCTCCCGGGCACAGCAGCTTCTCGTGGTCGTCGGGAACCTGCCTCATTTCGAGCGCCACGGCGGAAGCGCCTGGCAGTCGGTGATCAAGACCTTCCGTGAGGTCGGCAGGATCGTCGACGCCTCGACAGGACAGATCGTCGTCGACGCGGCGGCGGGAACGGGAGACGTCCGATGACCGAGACCGCGCTCGTCGCGATTCCCTGCCGTGTCATCACCTTGCGGATGGAGCTCGGTGCGGAGGAAGGGGCCTCCACGCTGGAGGAGCTGGTGCTCAGGGCCGTGGCCGCCGGGCGCACCACCGTACGGGAGTTGGGCGAGCTGTTCTCGCTGCCGAACCGGCTGATGCTGGACGTGGTGCACGGGCTGTGGAGCCGGGGATTCCTGGCCGTCGACTTCACCACGAACACGCTGGAGAACACCCAGGCGGCCCAGGCGATCCTCGGTGAGCACGAGGGAGACCGGTCCGTCTCGTCCAAGGTGCAGGCGCGCAAGTTCCTGTTCGACCCGGTGACGGCCGCCGTGCTGCTGCACCGCAAGGGCATGGACCGGGTCCCGCACGGAGCGATCGCGATGCCGCTCGCACGCGGCATCTCGGAGACCGACATCCCGCAGACCGAGCTCCTGCGCGCGGTCCGGGAGGCCGTCCGCACCGACCGCAGGCAGCACGGGGTGCGCCAGCGTGTGCTGAACGTGTCCTTCGCCAACCCGATGCTGAGCCCACCCGAGGCCGTCCACTGGAACACGGTGGAGGTCGTGGTCAACCGGGACCCTGCCACCGATCTGGTGACCGCCACGCCCGTCCAGATGCCGCCGGGCTGGGGCAGACGCGCCCTGCAGCTCTTCCAGTCCAGGGTGAGCGAGCTGGTACGCAACCGGCCCGACAGCAGGTTCGTCCAGCAGCTCCAGGCCCGGGAGACCCTGGAGGTGGTTCCACCGGACAGCCTGCGCTCCCTCCTGGTCGGTCTGGACGGGCTGGCCGAGGGCCTGGAGACCATCGACTTCGACGAGCTGCCGGACCGGCACCTGGAGCTGGGTGCGAAGGCGACCCGGGTCATGGAGCAGCTGGCGGAGGCCCGCCGCGGGCGGTGCTCCGTGGAGCGGGTGGCTCCGGGTGCCGGCGTGGAATGGGTGGTGCAGGACCTGATCGAGCAGGCGACCCACCAGCTCGTCCTGGCGCTGCCGCGCATCACCTACGACGCCCTGCACCCGCTGCTGCCCTCGCTGGAGCTCGCCGCGAAGCGAGGCGTCACGCTCGTGTTCCTGTGGGGCGGCACTCCGGCCGCCAAGCTGGAGGGCAAGGTCGCCACCGCCCTGTTCGACCTCCAGAGCCGCTTTCCCGAGAACGTGCTGCTCGAACAGCGCAGCAGCAGCAGCTCGGCGGCCGCGGTCGTCTGCGACGACCTGTACGCGTACGTCGGGTCCCGCAGCCCGCTCGCGGAGGACACCGGGGCCGGTGTCCTCGTGAAGCCGGCCGAGGGCACGGATGAGCCGCCGGGCTGTGTGACGGACCTGCTGAGCTGGGCCCGGCGGACGTACCCGTACTGGGAGACGGGGCAGAGCATCGCCCTGCTTCCGGCGGACTTCGGCAGGCGGCGGGGCACGGAGTTCTCGGCGGACACCGGCTCCGTGTGGCGCGACGTCTCCCTGCCGGAGCTGGCGGACACATGGCGCGAGGACGAGGTCGGCAGCCGTACCCGCTGGTCGGCCCACTGGGGCCGGGTGCTGCGCGAGCTCGTGGACGCGGTGGAGGGGGTGTACCGGGGAGATCCGGTGGTGAGAGCCGTGTGGGACGGCATGTACGTCGACCTCGTCCACCACGCCGTCGACGGCGCCACAGAACGGCTCGCCGTCACCGACGACTCCGCCGAGAGCGAGGCATGCTCGGACGCCCTCGGCGGACGGCTGATGCGGCTGCGGGACCGGGGCGTGGTGATCCATCTTCAGCACCCCCCGCTCAAGGACGGTCGCAGGATCGCCCAGACCTATGCCCAACTGCACCGGCGTCTCGGTACGGAGCGGACGCTGCGGAGCACCAGGGCACGGGCGCGCGCGGTGCTGTCCGATCACGAGACCGTCATCGGCAGCTACCGTCCGCTCGGAAACCGGTCCGTGAACCCCGCGCAGGGGCCCGCCCCCACCGAGCTCGGTCTGCACATCATGAGCACCGCGTTCACCACGGACTTCGCCGGGGAGCTGGGCATCCCCGAGTGGTTCGGGACCACTGCGGACGGTGGGGACGCCGACGCGCGGCACGACTATCTGCCGCCGTTGCCCGCCCTCTCCTCGGTACGCGTGGACGCCGACGACTGGACGGTGCTCGACGACCGCTTCGCGGACGGCGCGTCGCCGGACCGGCTGCGCGGCGATTCCGCCGCGCTGCTCTTCGGGTCGACGGGCGACGAAGCGCAGCGACAGCGCTGGGGTCGCTGGCTCCTGCACGACGCATGGCAGCGTCATGCGTTCATGGAGGCCTACCTGCTGGCTCCGCGGCTCGGCGACGCGGAGTCCCTACCGCCGCCGCTCGCGGCCGTGGCGGTGCCGCTCGAACACGGTCCGCTCGGCGATCAGTTGTTCTTCAGCGCGATGGAACTGGTCGACGCCCCGCCCGAGCACCGCACCGTCGCCCTGGTGGGCGCGGTCGCCGAAATGCTGCTGCACGGCGGCGACATCGGCCACGAGGTCTGCAAGGCGCTGACGGCACCCGGCGGCAAGGCGGCCGCCGACGTACCGCCCGGCTGGCTTCACCTGGCACGGGAGGCCGCGCGCTGCTTCCACGTGACGAAGGCCCCCGTGCCGCTCCAGGACATCAACGCCTGGGCCGAGCAGCAGAAGCGGGCGGCGGACATCCGGGACGGCTGGACGCGCATCGTCACCGAGGTGAGCGACTTCGAACGGGCGGAACAGCACTTCAAGTTCCAGGACGGGCAGCGCATGCACCGCGCGATGTTCCGACCGCCCGAGGGACTGTTCGTCCGCGTGCTGGCCATGGCCGACGGCCGGGCCACCGCCGAGTTCAGGGCGGAGACCGCCGCCGATCTGCCCGCCGACGCCCTGGAAGCACGGCACCACATGGACCAGTTGGCCACGGAACTGGGCGTGCGAAAGGTCGAATGGAGCAAGCACTTGGCGTACGCGCGGCGGGTCGCCGACGTGATGGCCACGGCGCGGCGTCTCGCGGCGTTGCAGGCGGCGGCCGAGTCCGAGCGGGAGACGACGGCCTCCGGGGCGGCGATGCTCCCCACGCTCGCCCCTGAGCAGCGAGCCTTCGCGCGCCTCCTCGACAGCACATGGCACACCCTCCTGGAGGAGGCGGAGGGACTGGGTGAGCCCGCCCGCTACCCGGCGAAGGCCCTCCTGGGCGCTCTCGCCTCACTGCCGGTGATCGGAAAGGACGACAGATGACCGGGGTTCCACGCGCGCTGTTGGAGACATGGCCGGGCCGTGTCCGGTTCCCGGGCGTCCTGACCGCCCTGGCGGAGCACGACCACCCCGCCGAAGCGGGCCCGCCCGACCGCCCGGTGTCCGATGGCGCGGCGGCCGAGCTGGCCGCCGACCTGCTCGCCGAAGCCGTCCTCGCACACGTGGGGGGCATGCCGCCGAGCGCGACCTTCGACGCACTGCTCGACCGCGGGGAGCACGACGCGGCCGAGCGTCTGCTCCACGGCGGGGCGGTGCTGGACGGGCACCAGGCCGAGCTGCTGGCGCGCCGGCTGGACGACGCACGGGAGGCGGGTGCGGAGTCGGTGCGCCAGCGCGTCCTGGAGTTGGCCAGACGCGCGGAGGCGGCGGGGGTCGCCTTCGAACAGCCGGACGTCCCGGCGTTGGTCGAGACGTCCCGGGCGCGCGGCGCCGCCGCCGAGGAGGTGCTCTCCGAACAGGAGCGGGAGCTGGGTGATCGGGTGGAGGCCCTCGCCCAGGAGCTGGAGCGACTCGTCGAGGAACAGGAGCGAGCAGCCGCCGCTGACACGGGACAGGCCGTACGGGCCGGGGACGGCGACTTCGCCGTGGGCCGGGTGCGGGCGCTGCTCCGGGCCGGCGAACTGGTCACCGCCCAGGCGCTGCTGAACCGGGAGCCCCTCGGCGTTCCCGTGCCGGAGGCCCTGGCGCCGCTCCCGGTGTGGGACAGGACCTGGACGCCCGACACGCTTCTGGAGTACCAGCTGAATCCGGCGATGCGCAGGCCACCGGAGTTCATGGCGTGGAAGGCCGCCGACGAGGACGCCGAGCGGCTGCTCGCCGCCTTCGGCCGGTTGGGGCGGGAGACGTCACCGGAGGCGGCGGAGGGCTTCGCCGACGCGCTCGGGCGGTTTCTCGGCGGGCCGGGTGAAGGGGCTGTCGCCCACCGCATCGACGGAGGCTACTTCACCTTCTTCGACGGCCTGTTCAGCGACGAGCCCCTGTCGGGTCTGCATCCGACGGGCCGGGTGGACCTCTTCGTCGCCGATCCGGGAACCACCGCGGTGCCAGCGGAACTCGCGGCGCACGACCCGCATGTCGCGATCGGCCCCGGCCTGCTGACCACCGGGTACACGGACCGCACGGCAACCGCCGTGCTGAGCCTGCGCGACCTGCTCGGTCTGGCCGTGCTGCCCGCCGACCGGGCGGCTCGTACCTTGGGCATCCTGGCGCGGCAGTGGCCCGTGGAGGCCCTCATCGGCGACAGCCCGGCGGTGCTCGAGCGGAACCTCGGAAGGGCACCGGACGCGGCCTGGCGGGCCCTGCGGTGGATCACCCACATGTCGTTGCGAGGGGGAACCACCGCGGTGCGGGCGATGGAGCGCTGCACCGGCATGGATCCCGGGCTCCTGTGGGTGATGCTCCGCTACGCCCAGAACATGGACGACCGCTCCGCCGGCGGCGACCTCTGGCCGGCGGAGACGGGCGGCTGGCGGAAGGACAAGGCGCTCGTCCGCGCGCTGCGGGCCGAACTGCTGGCGCGCTGCGGCGAACCGGCGGCCCAGGCCGCGTGGTGGGCGGCCCTCTCGGTCTGTGATCCCGAGGACGGGCGGTTCTCCCTGGGAGACCTCGGCGACTGGGCCGAGATCTGCTCGGGCTGGACCGGCTCCAGGGCTCAGGTCCTTGCGGCGATCGAAACGCTGGTGGCCCGTGGTCTGCTCGTCCGGGCGGAGCACGCCGGCGAACGGGTGCCCGCGCAGCGGGAGACCCCCGAGGGGGACTCGTCGCTGCGTGTGCCGCTCTCAGGCGCCGTGCGGGCGTTGCGCCCCTCGGCCGAGCAGGAGTTGACGGTCCTGCTGAAGGAGATCGAGCGCGCCGGCGGGCGGGAGGGTGGCGTGGACGACGCCGCGTCGGTCACGTCCGACGCCGTCGCGACGCCCGTCGGCTGGACTGCCTGGCACCGCAACCGCTTCGCCCCGGTGCCGTCGTACGCCCGCTATGTGGAGACGGAGCAGCGGGGCGCCGACGCCGAGGAGTTGGCGACGCTCGCGGATCTCGCGGGTGGCGAGCTTCTGGAGCACTCCCTCGACGATCTGGTCGTGCGGGCGGCACCGCGGGTGGCCGATCTGGGGGCGGTCCTGACGGATCTGACATCCCGGTGCAAGGAGCAGTACCGGGAGGTACGCGTCGATCTCCGCTGTCCCGCGTCCTTGTGGGTGGACGTGCCCGAGCCCGTGCTGCGTGCGGTGCTGTACGAGGTGCTGGACAACGCCGCGGAGGCTTTGACGGGCCTCGGCGCCGGTCTGGTGCAGGTCTCCGTCTCGCAGGAGAGTCCCGAGGTGATCGTGGAGGTGCAGGACAACGGTCCGGGGCTGCCGCCGGAGGCGCGGGGCTGGAGGGTGTTCCAGCCCGAGTGGACCACCCGTGGCCCGGATCGCGGATGGGGTCTGCACCGCGTACGGAAGTTCCTGCGGGCCCTGCCGGAATCGGCGGTGGAGGCCGAGGCGCAGGTCTTCCGTTCCTCGCATCCGGCGCTGACGGGTGCCGCGCTGCGGCTCGTTCTTCCGGAACTGGAAGGTGTCCCGCCGCTGCCTGCGTGACCCCCTGCGCGGGGCCCGGGACTACGCGTCCGGTTCGCTCGGTTCCGCCGCGTCGTCCTGGGCCTGGGCGCGGCGGCCGACCACGGCGGCCGCGGCCAGGGCGCTGGCGAGGAAGGCGGTGGCGACGACCCAGGGCCGGTCGACGACGTGACCGGTGGCGTGGTCGAGGGAGTAGCGGCCGGCGCCGGTGATGCCGATGGCGGCCGCGGTGAATCCGAGGAAGGCCGGGTACTCGAAGCCGCCGGACTGGGCGAAGAAGCCCGCGGGCAGATGCACGGCGACCGCGCCCGCCATGGCTCCGGCCGCGGCGGCGCCGGCCGCCGGAGTGGCCAGGCCCAGGGCGAGCAGTGCGCCGCCGCCGGCCTCACCGAGGCCCGCGGCGATCGCGCTCTCACGGGGCGGCGAGAAGCCCATGGCCGCCATCCCCTGTGCGGTGCCCTCGATGCCACCGCCGCCGAACCAGCCGAAGAGCTTCTGGGTTCCGTGTGCGGCGAGGACGGCGCCGGTCCCCACCCGGAGTACGAGAAGCCCGAGGTCGCGTCGGTTCAGGGTGGTCATCAGGGTCTCCCGGGGCAGCCGAAGGTCGGTCACCTTCCACTCTCGCCTCCGAGCGGGCCGAGCCCCCGGTGTTGTTGCTCCACTCGGGTGATGTCCCGCCCGGCCGGGGCCCTCGGCGCATGCGCTACATTTTGCCGGTCCTTGACCGCGATCATTCACGATCCTTTCCTCCTCGGAGCCGGCAACCCATGAGCGACATCGTCAACGGCCTCGGTCGGGCCACCGCCTACGGCGCACTCGGCGTGGTGCTGCTGATCCTCGGCATCGTCCTGGTGGACCTGCTGACGCCGGGGAAGCTCGGCCGACAGATCTGGGAGGAGCGGAACCGCAACGCCGCGACACTGCTCAGCTCCGCCCTGCTCGGCGTAGGCGGGATCGTCTTCACGTCGATCTGGACGACGTACGACGATTTCGGCAAGGGCCTCGCCTCCACGGCCGCGTTCGGTCTGCTGGGGCTGGCGATGATGGCCGTGGCCTTCCTGGTCGTGGACCTGGTCACGCCGGGGAAGCTGGGCGCCACCCTCGTCGACCCCCAGCCGCATCCGGCGGTCTGGGTGACGGCCTCCTGCAACATCGCCGTCTCCGCGATCGTGTCCGCGTCCATCGCCTGAGCCTTCAACGCCCCATCGGCTCGACCTCCAGGAACCGCCTGCGGCGTGGCCCCCGGTACAGCAGCGCCTCCCAGCCGAGTCGCTCCAGGACGGGCACGCAGGCGGTGAGCGCGGCCTCCTCCTCCTGCGCGGCCCCGCCGCCGGGCGGGCCCACCCACTCGACGACGGCGGTTCCGGGCCGTTCACCGGCCGTGACCCGGTAGCCGGTCGCCACCCGGGCGCCCGCGTCGTCCACCGCCGAGGCCGCCGTCCTCGCCGCCTCCAGGGCGAGGGCCACGGCCCGGACCGGCTGTCTCAGCTCCCACTCCGCGGGCACCCCCGGCGGGTCACCGCCCTGCCGGTTGGTCATCCGCCTGATCTGAAGCAGCCCGTCGAAAGCAGCCCGCACCTCCCGTGACCGCTGCTCTCCTTCTGCCTCCTCCAGGGGCGGCCCGTCCCCCGTGGCCGCCTCGAACGTCCCCCGGTTCGTCGTCATGTCCGAACGGTAGGACCCACCACTGACAACCGCCCATGTGCCCGCCGTCCAGGGCTCACCGCTGGCTGCGGCCGCTCGTGACCGCGTAGTACTGGAGGTCCTGCTTGTCGATCGGGCGGCGTACCGGGTAGCGGGTCGTGACCGTCGTCGTGGTCTTTCCGGCGCGCACGGCGGTGGCCGAACTGTGGCCGGTGCGTAGGGGCAGGAGGTGGGCGTGGACTCCGGGGGGTGCCTGGTAGGCGCTGTCGGTGGTGCCGGTCGTCGTGCGTACCTGGGCGGGTGCCGTGAGGAAGGAGACGACCTCAACGGTGTCCCGGGGCGTTGCCGTGCCCCTACGGGGCTCTATCAGCCGGGGCTGGCGTGCGGTGGGTGGGGTGGCGTCGACGAACTGGACGCGTGAGGTCAGATAGAGGGTGTCGCGGACGATCTTCGGCCAGGCGCCGGTCTTGAAGCGGGTCAGGTAGTAGGACGTGAGGTCCAGGTAGGCGTAGCCGTTGTGCAGCGAGGGCGCGAAGTGGGTGCCCTCGGAGTAGTCGTTCCAGGTGGTGAGCTGGACCCAGTCGGCGCCGGAGTCGATGGCGGCTCCCCAACTCGCGCGCAGCGTCTCGGTGTTGCCCGCCTCGTCGTACACGCCCTGGTTGGGGCGCGCGTCCTGCACGGAGACGGGTTGCATCCAGATCTTGCCCAGCCGCCGGGCGCGGTCGGCGGCGGCGCCCGCTCCGTCCTGCCGGTTGGCGCTGCGGGCGCCCCACTCGGAGAAGCCGTGGCTGATGGCCGCGTACCGCTCGTGTTCCGGGGTGAAGTCCAGGAAGAGGGGGACGAGTGCGGTGCGGATGCCGTGCCGGGACTCCAGCTCGCGCATCATCGACCGCCACCAGTCGGGGTCCTTCTCCTCGGCCTTGAAGGGGGAGACGACGAGCCGGCCGTCCGGCAGGCGGTGCGCCGACGGGTGGCGGGCCAGCCGGGCGAGCGTGTCGGCGAGTGAGGCGGGGGTGGTGCTCAGCGAGGTCATGTCGGGCATGAGCTGGATCCGAAAGCCGGGGTCCTCCTCGCGGGCGGCCCGCAACAGCAGTTCAGCGCGGTCCCGGTTGCGTCCGCTCTCGGAAAGCAGGTCGAGGGTGAAGCCGTCGAGCCCGGCATCGCGTGCGGTACGGATCTCCTGGCGCAGATGGGCCAGTCCCCAGTTCCCGGCCTCGGGCGCGGCGGGCAGCGGACGGTCGCGCAGCAGCCCTCCGTACGCCCGGTGCTTGCCCTTCTCGCCGTTCGGGGTCAGATAGTTGCGGCTGTAGTAGTCGCGGTCCGCCGGCTCGTTGTCCAGGGAGAGCGGGTACGGGGTGAAGTAGTGAGCGAAGACGAGCTTGCCCGAGCGGCGCAGTTCGCGGGGCGGGGGCAGGTCGAAGGGGAGGGCGGTGCTGTACGCCGCCGGGGGCGTCGAGGCCGGCTCGGCGGGGGCGTCGTCGCGGAGTGCTCCGGCCGTTCCGATGCCGGCCCAGGCGCCGAGGAGCAGCACGCCCAGAGCGAGTCCCGGGAGCAGCCGACGGTGGCCCGGTGCCCGATGGGGCCGGGCTGAGGGCTTGTCCGCCATGGGCGTCCTTAGGGTCGGTCGGAGCTGCTGCCGCGGGCGCGCGGGCTGGCTGTAGTACAACCGATCGCGGGCTGCGGAACAACCACCGTCGGGTGCGTGCCGAACGGACCGCGGCAGTCCGTCGCGTACCGCTTCCGGCATGGTCGTTGGAGTGACCGGCGGCTTAAGACGTCAGCGATTCGTTCCGCATCGCGGGCCGCGCCGCGTCGGATTGCTTGTGTTCGAGAGGGGTGATCGACGGACAACCCACCGGCACGGGACGCATTCTCGCGCCCTGTCGGGGGCTTCCTGGCGGTGTGGTTTCGGACACAACCGGGGCCTCCTCTCCCGCCGTTGCCTCCTGCCAGTTCCGCGAACTCCGACACGTTCCCGCCCGTGCGCCGCATGGCCTCACGTGCGTCAACTCCCTTCGCACAGCCGTATCATGCGAGCGGCCGTGTCCACACCGGCCCCGATGTCACGAGATGAATGAGCCGTCACCTTCTGAGGTCGTTCGTGTGAACACCAGCGGACGTGCGGGTCTTTGTCGTACTGTTCCGGGCGTTGCGACACTTGTTCATCGATCAGGGGGTCGAAGAGCGGGGTGACGCACGTCGAAACGTGCCTGGGGGGTACATGTGGCATGCCCGCACAACTGAGACCGACAACTCTGCTGGGAACAAAGCCGGTTCCGTGGCGACACCGCCGCACCCGCGTGCCAAGGCCCGCTGGTACCCGGTCGTCGCGCTGACGGTCGACATCCTCGGCGTGGGGCTGCCCACAGCGCTGATCATGGGCGTCGAGCGTCAGCCGTACGCCTACCTCAGTGCCCTGGTCGCCGCCCTGTGCTGGGTCGCGGTCCGCGCGCTCCGAAGACGGTACGCGCGTCGGGAACTCGGCGAGTCGCGGGGCAGTCTGCCCGTTCTGCACGACTGGCTGATCCTCCTCGGGGTACTCGCCGTGCTGCGTGCCGCCGCCGATCTGCACCATCCGGCGCTGCTCTGTCTCGCGGCACTGATCCCGGCACCCGTACTCACCCTGACCTGCTCGAAACTGACCTGGCATCACCTGGTCGCGGCCCGCCGCGAGGCGCAGGTGGTCACCCGGGTGCTCGTCCTCGGCGAACCCACGGCCGCCGGTGATGTCGCGGAGCACCTCGCCGGACGCACCGAGCACCCGTACGTGGTGGTCGGCGTCGTCGCGGTCGGGGACGGCCAGGTCCGTACCGGCGCCCCCGTGGCGACCCGGCTCGGCGTCCTGATGCCGGAGGCCGCGGACGGGGACACCACCCATGTCCTGGCCGCCGTCCGTGAGTTGGAGGCCGATGTCGTCCTCGTCGCGGCCGGCCCCCTGATGGCGGGCGAACGGCTGCGGCGGCTCTCCTGGGGGCTGCACGACTCCGGTACCGAACTCGCCCTGGCCCCCGGCCTGGTGGAGTTTGCCGTGAAACGCCTGGAGACCACATCGGCGGCCGGAATGGCGCTGCTCCGGGTCGCGCCGCCGGTGCGCAGCGGTGTGCAGCAGGTCCTGAAGTCCGTCATGGACCGCGCCGGAGCGGCCTTCGGGCTGCTCGCCCTGTCGCCGTTCTTCCTCGCGATCGGCGCCGCGGTGCGGCTCACCTCGCCCGGGCCGGTGTTCTACAAGCAGGAGCGGGTCGGGCAGGGGCGAACCCCGTTCGTGATGTGGAAGTTCCGCACGATGTATCTCGACGCCGAAGCCCGCAAGGCGGAGCTGTCGCAGGCCAACGAGCACGACGGACTGATGTTCAAGATGCGGCGCGACCCCCGGGTGACCCGGGTGGGCAGACTGCTGCGCCGCACTTCGCTCGACGAACTGCCCCAGCTGATCAATGTGTTCCTCGGTTCCATGTCCCTGGTCGGACCGCGTCCGCCGCTGCCGGAGGAGGTGGCGCGGTACGGGGACGTGGAGCTGCGCCGGCTCGCCGTGCGCCCCGGGATGACCGGACTGTGGCAGATCAGCGGCCGTTCGGACCTGTCGTGGGACGAGACGGTGGAGCTCGATCTCCACTACGTGGACAACTGGTCGTTCACCAGCGATGTCGATGTCATGGCCCGTACGTTCCGCGCCGTCGTCGACGGTCGCGGAGCGTACTGACGGGCCGGCCGCATGACGTCAGTTCTGTTCCCGCCACCAGGCATACGTGGCGGCGATGCCGTCGGGCAGTGCGACGGCCGGCTTCCAGCCGAGTCCGGTCAGCCGGGACACGTCGAGGAGCTTGCGCGGTGTGCCGTCGGGCTTGCTCGTGTCCCAGGCGATCCGGCCCTCGTACCCCGTCACCTCGGCGACAGTCTCGGCGAGTTCGCGGATGGTGAGGTCCTCGCCGCAGCCGATGTTGACCGGCTCGTCGCCGTCGTAGCTGCGCAGCAGTACGGCGCAGGCGGCGGCCAGGTCGTCGACGTGCAGGAACTCCCGGCGCGGGGTCCCGGAGCCCCAGAGCACGATCTCCTCGCGGCCCTCCTCACGGGCCTCGTGGAAGCGGCGGATCAGCGCCGGCAGGACGTGCGAGGTCTCCAGGTCGAAGTTGTCGCCGGGCCCGTAGAGGTTCGTGGGCATCGCGGAGACGTAGGCGGCTCCGTACTGCTTCCGGTACGACTGGACCTGCACGATGCCGGCGATCTTGGCCAGCGCGTAGGCCTCGTTGGTGGGCTCGAGCGGGCCGGTGAGGAGCGCGTCCTCGGGGATCGGCTGGGGCGCGAGCCTCGGGTAGATGCAGGACGAGCCGAGGAAGAGCAGCCGCTCGACCCCGGCGGCGTGCGCGCCGGCGACGACCGCGAGCTGGATCTGGAGGTTCTCCTCCAGGAACTGCACGGGGTAGGTGCTGTTCGCCATGATGCCGCCCACCTTCGCGGCGGCGAGCACGACGGCGTCGGGGCGGGTCTCGGCAAGGAAGGCCGCGGTCCGGGCCGCGTCGCGCAGATCGAGCTCGGCGCGGGTCCGGGTGATCACTTCGTGCCCGTCCGCGGTCAGCCTGCGGGCGATCGCGGAGCCGACGAGGCCGCGGTGGCCCGCGACGAATATCCGGGCCCGCTCGGGCAGATACGACGGGGCTTCCGTCGGGGCGGTCGTCGATTCATTCATGGCCCGGATCATGCCAGGCCGACAGGGACCGCAGTACAGCAGATCCGGATTTAAGGCCCGGATCATATCATATCCGCAAGTTACGGACCGGCTGGGGGCCGGTCCGTTCGGGAGGGGCACCACGCATGAGCAAGACCGCACTCATCACCGGAGTCACGGGGCAGGACGGCTCGTACCTGACCGAACTGCTGCTGTCCAAGGGCTACACGGTGCACGGCCTCGTCCGTCGCTCGTCGAGCTTCAACACCGAGCGCATCGACCACGTGTACCAGGATCCGCAGCAGGCGAACCGTTCGTTCGTGCTGCACCACGCCGATCTCTCGGACGGGGTGGCGCTGGTGAACCTGCTCCGTGACATCCGCCCCGACGAGGTCTACAACCTCGGGGCACAGTCCCATGTGCGGGTCTCCTTCGACGCACCGCTGTACACGGGCGACGTGACGGGCCTGGGCGCCCTGCGGCTCCTGGAGGCGATCCGGGCGAGCGGGGTCGACACCCGGATCTACCAGGCGTCCTCCTCCGAGATGTTCGGCGCCACACCGCCGCCGCAGAACGAGCAGACGCCGTTCCACCCGCGCAGCCCGTACGGCGCCGCCAAGGTGTTCGCATACTGGACCACGGTCAACTACCGCGAGGCGTATGACATGTTCGCGGTGAACGGGATCCTGTTCAACCACGAGTCGCCGCGGAGGGGCGAGACCTTCGTGACGCGCAAGGTGACGCGGGCCGTGGCCCGCATCAAGGCCGGACTGCAGGACCGGCTGTACCTGGGCAACCTCGATGCCGTTCGCGACTGGGGGTACGCCCCCGAGTACGTCGACGCGATGTGGCGGATGCTTCAGTGCGACGAGCCGACCGACTACGTGGTGGCGACCGGAGTCCCGGCGACCGTGCGGCAGTTCGTGCAGACGGCGTTCTCCCATGTGGGGCTCGACTGGGCGGAGCACGTCCGCTACGACCCCAAGTACGAGCGCCCCAGCGAGGTCGACGCCCTGATCGGCGACGCGAGCAAGGCGCGGGACCTGCTTGGCTGGAAGCCCTCGGTTCAGGTGGACGAGTTGGCCCGGATCATGGTCGATGCCGATGTCCGTCTCGTCGAGGACCAGCTGGCCGGAGCGACGGTCCGTATCGACCGCTGATCTGCGGCTTTCTTCGAACGGCCGCTCCGGGGCGACAGCCGGGGCGGCCGTTTCACGCGATGCGCGGAGGTACGCAAGGTAGCGGATTGGCCAAATAGGCTCTCCCGCTTGTCACTTCGTCGTACAGTTCGCATTCATCAGATGGCAGTTGCACCACTTCTCGCCACATTGACTGGGCTATCACGCCTGGGGGGAACATGCGTAGATCCTGGGGGCTTACCGCTGCCCTCGTCCTGACCGTCGCGGCCGGAGCCGGAGGCTCTCTGGCCCCGACGGCCGCGGCCCTGACGCCGCCGGTGGCCTTCACCGCGGACGATCTGCCGACCTGGCAGACCAACGGCATCGTCTGGGCACTCGCCGAGGCGAACGACACCGTCTTCGTGGGCGGCACCTTCTCCGAGGTGCGCCCGCCCGAAGGCGGCACCGGCACTCCGAAGGGGGCCGTCAACTTCGCGGCGCTGGACGCGGCGACGGGCGCGCCCACCGACTGCGTTCTCTCATTCACCGTCGGCAGCGGCACCGCGACCGTGCGGACCCTGGTGGTCTCACCGGACAAGAAGACGCTGTACGCGGGCGGTTACTTCGGTGCCGTCAACGGCACGCCGGTCTCCAGCCTCGCCGCGATCGACATCGCCACCTGCACACCGAAGGCGGCCTTCACCCCGAGTTTCCCCGCCACCGTGCGGGCCCTCGCGGTCACCGACACCACCGTCTACGCGGCCGGCGACTTCGACACGGTGGAGGGACAGACCCGGCAGCGGTTCGCCGCCGTCACCACCGCCGGCGCCCTGCTGCCCTTCACCGCGAACGCCGACGAGCCGGGCCGGGCCATCGAGGTCACCCCGGACGGGCAGCACGTGCTGCTCGGTGGCGACTTCTTCACCGTGAACGGGGCCAACTCGCACGCGCTCGCCGTGGTCAACGCCACGACCGGCGCCGTGACGAAGGCGTACCCCAACGGCTGGATCCCGCAGAACTCCGTCGTCAAGGACATCGAGACGGACGCGACGGGCTTCTACACCGGCAACGAGGGCACGGGCGGCGGCGTCTTCGACGGCCGTATCGCCCTGAACCTCTCCGACTTCGAGCAACGCTGGCGCGACACCTGCCTCGGCGCCACCCAGGCGGTCCGCTCCTACCAGGGTGTGCTCTACAGCGCCTCGCACGCCCACGACTGCTCCAGCGTCGGCGAGTTCCCGGACGGGCGCCGCTACCACCTGCTCGCCCAGCCGACGACGTCGACCGGCAAGCTCGGCTGGTTCCCGGACACCAACGACGGCCTCGGCGAGGGCATCGGACCGCGCGCCTTCACCATCTCCGGCACCGGGACGACCAAGTACCTCTGGGTGGGCGGAGAGTTCACCACCACGAACGGTGCCCCCGCCCAGGGTCTGACCCGCTTCGCCTCCGGCCCCGACACCGGCGCGCCGACCGTGCCGACGGTGAGCGCCGCTGCGGTGACCCCGAACGCGGTGCAGGTCCGCTGGCGCTCCAGCCTCGACCTGGACGACTCGACGCTGACGTACAAGGTCTACCGCAACGGCGCCGCGACCCCGATCGCGACCGTCCAGGGCGACTCGCTGCACTGGTCTCGCCCCCAGGTCTCGTTCAAGGACACCACCGTGACCCCGGGCCAGACCTACACCTACCGGGTGACGGCCGGTGACGCGGACGGCAACACCAGCGCCCTGTCCGCGACGTCGACGGTGACGGTCCCGACCTCGCCGGAGCCGTACGCCTCCCAGGTGATCGCCGACGGCGCCGGGCTCTACTGGCGCTTCGACGAGTCCACCACGCCGTACGCCGCCGACTCCTCCAACGGGAACAACAGCGGCCTGTACGTCAACGCGCCCGTCCTGCGCCAGACCCCGGCCGCCGTCAGCGGAGCCTCCACCGCGGTCGCGCTCAACGGCACGGACGAGCAGATCCACAGCGACCGGCGTCAGGAGGTGACCGGCTCGTTCACCATCGAGACGTGGTTCAAGACGACCACGAACCGTGGTGGCAAGCTGATCGGCTTCGGCAACAACACGACGCGGAACAGCGGTAGCTACGACAAGCACCTCTACATGACGAACACCGGCAACGTGGTGTTCGGCGTCTACACCGGCTCGGCCCGGACACTGACGTCGCTGGGCTCGTACAACAACGGTGCCTGGCACCACGCGGTGGGCACGCAGGGGCCGGACGGCATGAAGCTGTACGTCGACGGCAAGCTGCTGGCGTCCAACAACGTCACCACCAACCAGCAGTACCCGGGTTACTGGCACGTCGGCGCGGACAACCTCTCCGGCTGGCCGCTGCGTCCGACGAGCACCTTCCTCGCCGGCCAGCTCGACGAGGCGGCGGTCTACCCGACGGCGCTCACCGCGGCGCAGGTCGCCAAGCACCACAGCCTGGCCTCCGCGCCGGCCGACACGGTCACCTTGGTCACCGCGTCGGAGGACACCTACGCCAACGCCGGCGCCCCCGGCACCAACTACGGCACGTCCAGCTCCATGGCCGTGCGCGGTACGGCGGCGTACGAGTCCTACCTGCGGTTCACGCTGCCGGCCGCCCCGGCGGGCACCGTCCTCAAGAGCGCCCGGCTCGCGGTGAAGACCACCACGATGGCGGGCGCGGGTTCGGCCGACAGCCAGTCCGTCGTGCCGGTCACGGGTGCCTGGACCGAGGCCGCGCTGACGTACACCAACCGCCCGGCGCTCGCCGCCAGTCCGATCGGGACGCTCAGCGGTGCCACGGACGGCTCGGCCGTCTACTCGGCGGCGCTGGACGCCTCGGCGATCTCGGCGGCGCTCGGCGGCTCGTACAGCGTCGCGCTGACCAGCACCGGGACCGATCCGCTGTGGCTCTGGTCGTCCGAGGCGGCGGCCGCGGAGGGCACTCCGCAGCTGGTGCTGACCTTCGGCGCCCCGTAGCCGGTGCGCTGAACCGTCCATCCCAGGATGCGGGGCCCGGTCCACCGGGCCCCGCATCCGACGTACCACGGGAGTTCCCCCATGCGTCGTCCACTTCACCGGCGCCCGGCAGCGGCGGCGGCCGCCCTGCTGACCGCACTGCTCACCCTCTCCGCCTGCTCCTCGGGCGGTGACGGCTCCGACGGCGCGCCGCAGGCCGCCACGCCCACGCGCTCGGCGGCCGTGCCCGACCGGCAGGCCGAGGCGGAGCCCACCGGCCCCACCCCCTCCCCGACCAAGGGACCCGTCGTTCCCGATGCCGAACTCAAGCCCGTCACGGGCTCGTTCACCACGGAACAGAAGAAGTACCTGAGCGGGCGGGTGCCCAAGAACACGGATCCGGCCGCCGTGCTCCAGACCGGCCAGGAGTCCTGTCAGCGTCTGGAGCGCACCGCCAAGCGCGACAAGGACGCGGCGGTGGGCGCCCTCGTCGCCGGGGACATCCCGGACGCCGAGGCCGCCGTGAACCATCTGTGCCCGGCGCAGAAGCCTCTGCTCACGACGGCGAGGAGCGGGTTCCCCGACGGCACGGCCACGCAGCCGAAGGCCGGCACGTACCGTGCGCTGACCACCGACCCGTCGTGCACCTGGCGGGCCCTGGGCAAGGACGGGAAGGTGCTCGCCTCGGGTCCGGCGCTCGGCGCGAAGGGCCCGGTGAAGGCCGCCGTCCCCGCGGGGACGGCGGAGTTCGTCTCCTCTTCCTGCTACGCCTGGCTGCCGGCCTGATCCACACGGACCGACTCGTACACCCCGAGCAGGGTGTCGAGGACGGCCTCCATCGAGAACGCCTCCGTGGCCAGCTTCCGGGCCGCCACGGAGGCGCTGTCGTTAGCGTGGCGGTCCAGCAGCGCGGTGACGGCCGGGGCGATGCCCGCGGGGTCCGTGACCACGCGTCCCGCGCCGGCCTCCTCGATGTCGCGGGCGAGGCCGTTGGAGTCAGTGACGACGGCGGGTGTGCCGACCGACAGCGCCTCCAGGACGGACATCGGGAACGGCTCGTCGACAGAGGGCAGGACGTACACGTGCGCCCTGCGCATCTCCTCCAGCATCCGCTCGGCCGACAGTGGTCCCGGCCGGTCCACCCGATCGCCGACTCCCAGCTCGGCGACGAGCGCGTCGACGGCCGCCCGCTCGCCCTCGTCGGGCCCCGCGAGGACGAACGTGGCGTCGGGATGGTGGCGCAGGATCTCCGGGACCGCCGCGACGAAGTCCGTGGGGCGCTTGCGGGACTGCAACCGGGCCGCGTAGAGGATGCGGGGCGGGCCGGCGGGTGCCGGGCGCGGCTCCTGGGCGGGTACGCCGTTGACGAGTCGTACGGCCCGGTCGAGCGGACCGCCGACGACGGCGTCCAGGTCCTTGCGCTCACGGCCCGTCAGATGGAGGACGGCGGAGGCACCGCGCATCACGCGCCGGACCGCGACCGCGTCCAGGATCCTGGCCAGGATCTTCTCGCTCGGATCGACCATGCCGTGCGTCTGGAGCACGAGCGGCCGGCCGGCCCGCAGCGCGGCCAGCGCCACGGGCAGGGTCACCAGGTCGCGGGCGAGGTGGACATGGACCACATCGGCGTCCCTGACCAGCGCGCCCGCCCCGGCGAGCAGCGCGGGCGAGGTGATGCCGCTGAAGCCGAGCGGGAGGATCGAGCGGGCCCGGTAGAGCCGGGCGGGCACTCCGTCGACCTCCGTCGGAAGCCGCTCACCGAAGCCGTCGCCCAGGGCCACCAGGCGTGCCTGGTGGCCGCGTTCGGCCAGTCCGCGGCAGAGGTTGACCGCCACTCTGACCGGGCCGCCGAAGGCGTGGGTGGGACTGTGCAGGGTGACCGCGTGCAGGACGCGCAGGCCGCTCACGCGGGCACCGGGACCGGACGGCGGCCGTCGGCCGTGTGCAGCGTGAGCTCGGGCAGGTCCTTGTGCAGGGTCGTGCCGGCGGCGACGACCGCGTGGCGGCCGACGGTGACCCCGGCGAGGACGGTGGCGCGGGTCGCGACCCAGGCGCCGTCCTCGACGGTGATCGGGGCGTTGCGGTAGCGGAAGTCGGCGGCCCGGTGGTCATGGCTGCCGGTGCACAGCAGCGCCTCCTGGGAGACACAGACGTGGGCGCCGAGCGTGACGGGCTCCAGGTTCAGCAGCCAGGCGCCCTCGCCGATCCATGTGTGGTCGCCGACGGTCAGCTTCCACGGCCACAGGATCCTGACCCGGTGCCGTATGAGCACACCGTCGCCTATGGTCGCGCCGAAGGCCCGCAGCAGCGCGACCCGCAGCCTGGCCGGGCAGAACCAGGCCATGAAGACCGTGTTCATCACCGCGAACCAGAGGGCCTGCACGAGCTTGCCGCGGCCCTTGTCGTATCCGGCCAGCGTGAAGGCCGGGAGATTCCGCATGAGTCCACCCCCAACAGCGCCTCCCCAGGCGCCGAGGCGTTCAGACTAACGGTTGACACGAGGTGACAGGGGGGCGTCGGTAGACTGCCGCGAAGTGACGTTCCGGGGTGGCGCATTGATGTGCCGGGGGCCGGAAGTCCGGGGATTCCAGGGGGCGGCATGAGCACCGATGTACGTGGTCCGGCGGCGGAGCCACGCCCTGGGCCGACGGCGCCCGCGCCCCTGCTCCTCGCCCCTCCGGTCTCCCCGCGCACGCTGCTCTCGCGGGCCCTGTCGATCCCGCTGGTGCTGGGCTTCACGGTGTTCCTGCCGCTGCTGGTGGCGATCCAGCCGGGCGCGGGGGTGCACGACGCCGCGTACTACCTCCAGATCGCGCTGACCATGTACGCCGGGGCCCGGCTCTCGGCGATGATCCTCACCCGCCGGCGCAAGCTGCTCCAGGGCTCGTTCTGGCTCTTCGTCTACATGGCGATGGGCGTGGCGCCGCTCGCGCAGGCCGTGCTCGGCCGGGTGCCGACGCCGGTGGTGGGGCCGCGCTCCGATCTGACGACGGCGGTGGCCCTGGTCCTGGTCGGCTGCGCCGCGTTCGACCTGGGGTCGCTGCTGGCCCGCGGCCGTCCGGGGGGCTCCGGTCGCGGTGCGGAGCGTCCGGCGCTGGTGCACCGGCGGAGGTTGTACCTGCTGGTGCTGCTCGCGTTCGTGTGCAGCGGGCTGTTCGTCGTCAAGCTCGGCGGGCCCGCGGTGTTCTTCTCCAGCCGTCAGGAGATCATCGCCGGGATCGAGGAGGCGGGCGTCTCGCAGGCCGACTCGCAGGCCGGGCAGGCGTTCCTGCGCGGCTTCGGCACGGTCCCCGCGCTCTTCGCGCTCCTCGTGTACTGCCGCTGGCTGGTCACCTCGCGACGGGCCCGGCGCCGCCCCATGGTGATCGCCGTCTTCCTGGCCCTGGTGCTGCTCAACTGTGTGGTGAACAACCCGATCTCGAATCCCCGGTACTGGTTCCTCACGGTGATGTTCTCGCTGCTGTTCACCGTCTTCCCGGTGAGCGCGGCGATGTACCGGTCGGCGCTGAGCCTCGGGGTGGTGATGGCGCTGATCGTCTTCCCGTTCTCGGACCGCTTCCGGTACGACGAGAAGAACTACCGCCCCGTGGAGACGACATCGGTCCTGGAGCCGCTGGCGCTCAAGGACTACGACCAGGTCGGCATGTTCGCCAACACGATCACGCTGGTGAACTCGGGCAGCCGGCACCGCTACGGCCGTCAGCTGGCCGGGTCCGTGCTCTTCGCGGTGCCCCGTTCGGTGTGGCCGGGCAAGCCGCGCGACACGGGCGTGATGGTCGGCCAGTGGATGGGGACGGTGAACACCAATCTCTCGTCCCCCGTCTGGGCCGAGCTCTGGATCGACTTCGGGGCCGTCGGCATGGGCGCCGGGATGATGGGGATGGGGTACGCCGCCGCGCGCGTGGACGGGCGGTTCGCCCGGCGGGGCACCCGCAGGGCGCCTCCGGGCAGTCTGATCTCCCTGGTGGTGCCGCTCGTGGCGGGGTACTCCTTCATCCTGCTGCGCGGCCCGCTGCTCCAGGCTTCGGGCCGGGTGGCGATCGCGCTGATCTGCATCGCCCTGGTCACCACCTGGCGTCAGGACAAGGGCGCCGCGCTGCGCTGACCGTCCTGCTGTTCCAGGACGGGCTCGGGGCGGGTGCGCGCCACCCGGGTCCAGGCGGCGAGGGCCTTCAGCGCGGAGCCGGCGGCCAGGCCCCACGCCGCGCCGATCGCACCGCCGAGGACGTATCCGCCGAGCATCAGGGCGACCGAGAGCAGCGAGAAGACGACCTGGACGGAGAGCGTGGCGCGCGGACTGAGGACCCGCAGGGTCACCAGGGCGCAGGTGCCCGCCGCCATCACGGCGTACTGGCTGCCGGTGGCGGGCAGGAGCGCCGCCGCGGACTGCCAGGTGTCGCCCAGGAGCCCCCGTCCCATGCGCTCCGGGAGCGCGTACAGGGCGGCGGCCCAGCCGAGCGCGACGAGCGCGAGGACGGCGGCGAGTCCGACGGCGGCCCGTACGGTGGCGCGGCGGGAGTCCGCCCTGCCGAGCAGCGGCGGGCCGAAGGCGTTGACCGAGGTGAAGAGCGTGTTGAGCGGCCCGAAGAGGGTCGAGGCGCCGCGCAGCGCGCCGACGGCGAGGGGGCTCGCGAGGAGTCCGAGGCCGAGGACGGCAAGCTGGCTGGAGCCGTTGCCGACGGCGAACTCGACGACGAAACGCCGGCCGAGGTGGTCCTTGCGCAGGAAGCGGCGCGGATCGCCGGGCCGGTTCCGCACGAAGGGCCGGAGCAGGGCGAGTCCGAGAAGGGCGGCGGGCACCGCCGACAGGCCCCAGACGAGGACCAGGCGGGCCGGTGAGGAGCCGTGCGGCTGGAGCAGCAGTGCGGGTACGGCGCAGGCTAGCCGGAGGGTGTCGGCGGCGAGGGCACGGTGCGGCTGCCGCAGCGCGGAGAAGGCGTAGCGCAGCCCGTCCTGGACGAGGACGACCGGCAGGACGGCGCCCAGAGCGAGCAGCGCGCTGCCGGTGGCGCCGCCGACGACGGCACCGGCGGCGAGCAGCGGGAGCGCGGCGGCCGTGGCGGCTGCGGCCGTGAAGGTGACGGCGGACCGGGCGGCGGCGCCGACCTCGTGCTCCTCGCCCTTCTCCAGGACGACGCTCTGTCCGACGTACGCCGCGCCCAGGCCCAGGAGCACGGTGAAGACGATGTAGACCATCGAGAAGGCGGCGAAGCCGTCCGCGGTGGACGCCCGCGCCGCGATCACCAGGACGGCGATGTTGGTGAGGCTGGACGCCGCCTGGTCGAGGACCGAGGCGGCGACGGTGACGGCTCGTCTCAACGGTCGCCCGCGCGGATGTCACCGGTCCGGAGGTCCTCGGCGCGCAGCGAGCGCAGGGTGACGGTGTCGGAGCCGTCGCCCGGGATCACCTGCTCGGGCTCGGCGGTGAACTCCTCGCCGCCCGAGGGCGCGGGCGCCGGCTGTCGGCTCCGACCGCCTCCGCCTCGCCGGCCGCCCGTCTGCTTGGCGGCGCGGCGCTGCCCGCTCGGGGTGTGCACGACTGCGCCGAGGACCGTGCCGCCGGCGCCCGCGATGAGTTCGCGGATCCGCTGGAGGTCCGTACGGTGGACGCCGCGCGGGTCGCAGACGATGAGGACGCCGTCGACACGGTCCACGAGGGCGAGCGCGTCCGCATAGTTGAGGACGGGCGGGGCGAGGACGACGACGGTCGCGTTCGGCGAGTCGGCCTCGGCGATCAGCCGGGTGACCGTCGGGGCGGTGAGGGCCCGGGCCACGTTCCGTACCCGCTCGCCCGGCACCAGGCCGAACGAGCCGGACTCACCCGCGTCGACGGAGAGTTGGCGCCGTCCCGGCCAGTCGTTCTCATCGCTCTCCACCGCATGGCTCCACCGGGGCGCAGCCGCCGCGTGGGCGCGCAGGCGTCCGGCGAGCGTGGGGGTACGCAGGTCGGCCTCGATGAGGAGGACGTCCTTGCCGGTCTCCGCGAAGGAGGCGGCGAGGTGCGAGGCGACCGCCACGGCGGCGTCGTTGGAGCCGCGCGGGGCGACGACGAGGAGCCGTCGGCGGTCGGCGAAGCGCTGGTCGTAGGCGAGGCGGAAGGCGACGGAGCGGTACTCCTCGGCGACCCGGGCGTCCGTGTGGTCGTCGGCGAGCAGGACGTCGGTGGCCCCGCGCGGCAGGGTCCCGAGGACGGGGGCGCGGACGGCGCGGGCGACGTCGCCGGCGGAGCGGGGCGCGGGGTCGAAGACGAGCCGGACCCAGGCGGCGAGCAGGCCGAGCGCCACGCCGACGAGGGCTCCGAGGCCGAGGCTCATGGTGAGCCCGGGCCCGTCGGAGAAGCCGGGGGCGGTGGCGGTACGGATCACGGTGCCGGCCGACATGTCGAGGGACTTGAGCTGGCTGATCCGGGCGTCGAGCTCGTTGATCCGGTTGAGCAGGTTGGTCTTGACCGCGTACTCGTTGTCCCGGGCCGCCCCGTCGGACATCCGGTCGACTTCCTTGGTCTTCTGGTCGTGCTTCCTGGCGACCTCGTCGAGCTGCTTCTGCTGGCCCGCCAGCATGGTGGCCCGCAGGTCCGTCCACTGCTTCTTGCGCAGGTCGAGATAGGCCTGGGTGACCGCGTTGGCCCGGTCGGCGGCGGCCTGGGGCGAGTCGGCGGTGTAGGTGAACTGGAGGACCTGGCTCTGCGGCGGATTGGTGACCTGGAGGTCCTTCTGGAGCTTCCCCAGGGTGCCGGTCCAGCCGAGCTTCCTGGCGGCCTGCTCGGCGACGCTGCTGCTGAGCGCGGTCTGCCGCTCGGACCCCATGTTGAGTGTCTTGTCCTGCGAGACGCTGGGGTTGAACGGGTCGTTGACGGGGGCGCGCAGAACGACCTGGCTGGTGGCGACGTAGGTGTCGGCGTTGGAGAGGCCGAACCAGACACCGCCGAGGAGGCCGATCCCGATGCCCGCGCCGATGATCGCGCGGTAGCGCAGGAGTTGGCGGAACTGGTCGCGCAGCAGCTCCGGTTCGTCGTCCTCCACTGCGGTGACGTGCGTGTGTGTCACGTGCTCGGACCCCCCAGAGCCTCGTCGATCAGTGCGTCGATCCGGGCCAGTCCGGCCGCCCGGGTCAGATGGGCCTCGACATGGCGGGGCCCCTGGGCGCCGAGCGCATCGGCGGCCGACGGATCGTCACCGAGTCTACGGATCTCGGCGAGGAGCGCGTCGGGGTCCTCGGGCGGTACGAGTACGCCGGCGCCGGAGCGCAGCACTTCGAGGGCGGTGCCACCCTCGGCGGCCACGGAGGCGACGACGGGGCGTCCGGCCGCGAAGTACGAGGTCAGCTTGGACGGGACGCTCATGTCGAGGACGGAGGCCCGCTGGGTGACGGCAAGGACGTCCGCCGCGGCGAGGGTGTCGGGGAACTCGTCGTCACCGACGGGTGCCATGAAGTCCAGGTTGGGTATGCCGGCGCCCAACTCCTCCAGGTGGGCACGCTGGTTCCCGTCGCCGAGGAGCACGATCCGGATCTTCGGGTCACGCCTGGCCGCCTCGACGAGCACCTCGAGCCCCTGCTTGAGGCCCATGTTCCCGGAGTGCAGGACGACGGTCTCGCCCTCGGCCCAGCCGAGCCGCCGCCGGGTCTCGGCGCGGGGCGCCGAAGGGCTCGGCACGTGCGACCAGTTGGGGACGAGCCGGATGCGTCCGCGGTCGACGCCCATGGCGGCGACCTTGTCCACGAAGGTCTCGTGGATGACGCCGACGAGCGTGGCCCTCCGCAGGGCGTACGTCTCGGCCCGGGCGGCGAGCGCCGCTGCCCGGTCGCCGCCGCGGATGCCGCTCTGCGCGGCGGCGGCGCCCATCAGGTCCTGCACGACGGGGACGTAGGGAACCCGCCAACGGCCCGCGAGGCGGGCGCCGATGATGCCGCCGGCGAGGCTGGGCATCTGGGCGAGGACCGCGTCGGGCCGGGCCATGGAGGGCGGTGCGAGGAGACCGTGTGCGAGGACGGTCGCCTCGAACGCGGCGCGCTTCAGGGCGGTTTGCCGGGGCGGGACGGTGTGGCGCCTGCGGTACACGATGACGCCGGCGCGCTGCTCGGTGCGGCGCCAGGCGCCCGCGTAGGCCGGGTCGAGGGACCAGGAGGGGTAGTGCGGCATCCCGGTGAGGACGTGGGTGTCGTGGCCGCGCGCCGCCCAGTGCTCTGCTATCTGAGTGGCGTAGGGGCCTATTCCGGCATGTTCCGGCGCGTAGTTGGTGGACACCATCAGCAGCCGCCGACGTATGACCGGCGTATCCCCGCCGTTGTTCCCTGCTGCCGCTTCCCCCACGCGAACGTCCCTCTCCCCCGTACGTGAACCGGCCCTCACCCTAGTCGTTCACCCACTCTCAACGGAACGTGCACGCTATCGTCGGAACTCCTTCGCGCTGGGGAGCGCGAACGCACCTGGGGGGTTTCATACATGACCGCTGGACGGCCGTACCGGGTCGGCTACGCGCCTGGCGCCTACGACCTCTTTCACATAGGCCATCTCAACATCCTTCGGCACGCCCGTAGTCAGTGCGACTATCTGGTGGCCGGCGTGGTCTCGGACGAGATGGCCGAGCTCGCCAAGGGGCGGCGCCCGATGATCCCGCTGGTCGAGCGTCTCGAGATCGTGCGCCACGTGAAGTACGTCGACGCCGCCTTCGTGGAGACCGTGCCGGACAAGCTGGAGACGTGGAAACAGGTCCGGTTCGACGTGCTGTTCAAGGGCGACGACTGGCGCGGCACGCCCAAGGGGGACCGACTGGAACGGGACTTCGCCGGGGTGGGGGTGGAGATCGTCTACTTCCCGTACACGATGCACACCTCAAGTACCCAGCTCCGCCGTGCGCTCGACCTCCTGACGCAGGAGGTCGAGCCGGGCACGGGACTGGGCGGGGTCAGCGAGGGGCTGCGCTGAGCTCGCGGAACCACTTGGCGAGGAAGGCGAGGAGGAACACCGCGCTCGCGATGCCGAGCGCGGTGTAGGTCCAGCGGAACGCGGAACCGCCGCCGAGCAGCAGGAAGACCAGGCAGAAGACGCCGTGGTCGACGGGGAGCAGCGCCACGGCCCGCAGCGTGGAGGGCTGGGGCGCGGGGGTGCCGGGGGCCGGCCGCGGCTTGAGCTTCTCGGTCAGGAGTCCGCCGAAAAAGGTGACGACCGCGGCGAGTTGGAATCCGAGCGGGACGAGGAACCAGCCGTCGGTGGTCGTGCCGAAGTGCTCGGGGTGCCGGTAGAAGGCGATCAGCACGGCGAGGTGCAGGGCGGTGATCTTCGCGCAGTCCACCACGTGGTCGAGCCACTCCCCCGCCGGGCTGCCGCCGCCGCGCAAGCGGGCGAGCTGCCCGTCGGCGGAGTCGAAGGCGAAGCCGACGGCGAGACCGAGCCAGATCAGCAGGCCGAGCGTCCAGGACGGTGCGGAGAGGGCGACCCCTGCGACGGCCGCGAAGCTGAATCCCGCACTGATCAAGGTGACTTGATTGGGTGTCAGTCCGGCGGCGTACGAGCCGGCCGCGAGGTAGCGCCCCACGGGTCGGTTGACGAACCGTGAGTAGAGCGAGACCCCCTTCGCGGACTTCTGCGCGGATCTCAGTTCGGTCAGCGCGGTCCCGATCGTTCCCACGAACCCCCCCGGGTCGTTGTTGCGTACGGTCGATACCCGTACATCTGTACGTGATGATGGCGCACATCATCGCAGGCCCCGGGAGGGGGTGAGGGTCAGGTGGCTCGAACCGTCACGCCTCCACGGCCTCCACGTGGCGGTTCTCCTTGAGGGTGATCCGGCCCTTGCGGATGGTCGCCACGCGCGGGGCGCGGCGGGCGATGGCGCTGTCGTGGGTGACCATGACGAAGGTCAGTCCGTGCTCCTTCCACAGGCCTTCGAGCAGTTCCACGATCTCGTCGCGCATCGACTCGTCGAGGTTGCCGGTCGGCTCGTCGGCGAGGAGCACCTTGGGCCGCTTCACCAGGGCCCGGGCGATCGCGACACGCTGCTGCTGGCCTCCCGAGAGCTCGGACGGAAGGTGGCCGAGACGTTCGCCGAGACCGACGGACTCCAGCGCCTCGGCCGCCATCCCGCGCCGCTGGGACGCCTTGAGGCCCATCGGGACGAGCGCGGTCTCCACGTTCTCCTGCGCGGTGAGCGTGGGGATGAGGTTGAAGGACTGGAAGACGAAGCCGATGTTCTGACTGCGTACGCGCGTCAGTCGGCTTTCCGGCAACTTCGCCAGGTCGACTCCGTCCAGCATCACGCTGCCCGCCGTGGGGCGGTCCAGGCCGCCCAGCATCTGGAGCAGCGTGGACTTGCCGCCGCCGGTGGGGCCCTGGATGACGAGCCGGTCGCCCTCGCTGATGGTGAGATCGATCCCGGCGAGCGCGTCGACCCGCTCCTGGCCTCTGCGGTACTGCTTGGTGACGCCTGTGAGTTCGTACATGGTGCAACTCCTGCGATACGTGAAGGGGGTTCGGGCTTCCGGCTACTCGACGCGGCGCAGGGCGTCCGCCGGGCGCAGTCGCGAGGCGCGCCAGGCGCCGAAGCCGCCGGCGACGAGCCCGCCGCCGAGAGCCAGGACCACGGCGAGACCGACGGTGGTGACGCTGACGGGGGCGGTGAGGGCGATGTCGAGGGTGTTGCCGACGGCGCCTTCGCGGGCCGCGGTCATGCCGGGGCCGCCCATCATGCGACCGCCGCCGGGGCCGCCGCTGTTCAGTGCGCCGGCGCCGAGTTCGGCGGTGAGGGTGGGGCTGATGGCGGTCACGAGGTAGGCACCGCCGAGGCCCACGGCGATGCCGAGCGCGCCGCCGATGATGCCGTTGACGAGCGCCTCGCCCATGACCTGACGGGTGACCCGGCCACTCTTCCAGCCGAGCGCCTTGAGCGTGCCGAACTCGCGCACCCGGCGGCTGACGGCGGAGGAGGTGAGCAGACCGGCCACGAGGACGGCGGCGACGAGGACGGCGTACGAGAGCCACTTGCCCACGTTGGTGGCGAGGTTGGCGGCGGTGTCGAGGGAGCCGGAGACGGTCTCGGCGAGATCGGCGGAGGTGGTGACCGTGGTGCCGGAGACGTTCTTCTGGATGGCGGACTTGACGGCATCGATCTTCGTCGAGTCGGTCGCCTTCACATAGACGGTGGTGATCTTGTCTTTGGAGTCCGACAGGGTCTGCGCCTGCTTCAGCGGCAGATAGACCTGGGCGGCGGACTGTCCGCTGTCGGCGGTGGCGATGCCGACGATCTCGAACTTCACCGCCTTGACCGTGAGGGTCTTGCCGACGTCGAGGCCCTCCTGCTTGGCGTAGGCGCTGTCGATGACGACGACCTTGGCATCGGTCTCGGAGGTCTTGAAGGTACGGCCCTTGGAGATGGTGGAGGTCGTGAGCGGGCCGAGGTCGGGGGCGGTGACGTCGGTGCCGTAGAGGGTGAAGGAGTTGACGTCGAAGGCGGCGCCACCGCCCTCGACGGCGCCTCCACCACCGCTGCCGCTGCCGCCGCCCGGACCGCCGGGCTGGGCCTGCCGGGTGTCCTGCCTGACCTCGCCGCGGCTGAACTGGCCGTCGATCTTCAGGTTGGTGAGGCTGAGACCGCCGACGGCGCCGGCGACGCCGTTCTGCTTCGCGACGGTGGCGACGGTGGAGGCGGGGAGGGTCTGGAACCCCTGGACCATCAGCCGGTCGCTGCTCTGCTCCTCGCCGTCCTCCCCGGCGTCGAACTCGAACCGCGGCCGCTGCGCCTGCCCGCCCTCCGTGGGCTGCTCACGGGCCTTGGTGACGGTCAGGTCGGTGCCGAGGCCGTAGAGGGATTCGAGGACCTGGGTCTGCGCCTGCTTCATCCCGGAGGCCACGGAGTTGACGACGATGACGAGCGCGATCCCGAGCGCGAGCCCGGAGGCGACGACGAGCGCCGCCTTTCTGCGACGGCGCAGCTCGCGCCGGAGGTAGGTGAAGAACATGGGCGCGAAGCTAGGTGCGCGTGGTGATGGCTGGATAAGGCCTGCGTGAGAGCGGGATGAGAGTCGAGGTGCCGCGCGGGGATCGGCGCACGCAGGCGCCTGCGGCGACCGTCGGGCCGGTGCCCGGGGCGCGTTGCTTTCGCCCGCCGGGCGAGTCGCGGTGCCTCGCGGGGATCGGCGCACGCGGGCGCCTGCGGCGACCGTCGGACGTGTGCCCGGGGCGCGTTGCTTTCGCCCGCCGGGCGAGTCGCGGTGCCTCGCGGGGATCGGCGCGCGGGCGCCTGCGGGGACCACCGGACCTGTGCCCAGGGCGGGTTGCGTTCGCGCGCGGGACGAGTCGGGGAGCCGCGCAGGCGCCTGCGGCGACCGTCGGAACCTTTGCCGGGGCGCGTTCGTGCGCCCGCGGGGCCGGGTGTCAGCGGCCGTATGCCAAGGGGTCCGCCAGGACTTCGCGGATGACCACGGCGGCCGCGCCGCGCGCCGCGTCCGTCGAGGTGGAGGCCGGGCGGAGGCGGCCGGCGGTGGGTGTCCAGAGGCCGGAGACGACGCGGCGGGCGAGTTCGGCGTCGACGGCGGGGCCGAGCCGGGGCATCAGGCGGGGGTAGATCCCGCCGAGGACGACGACCTCGGGGTCGAGCAGGTTCACCGCGCCGGAGAGCGCGAGTCCGAGCATCCGGCCGGCCTCCTCGACGGCGGCCACCGCGCGCGGCTCGCCCGCCTCCGCGCGGCGCGCCAACTCCTCGACGCCCGAGGCGCCGGTCTCCCCCTCCTCCGCGAGCCCCGAGGCCCGCAGGAGCGCCGACTGGCCGGCGTACTGCTCCAGGCAGCCGCGCGAACCGCAGCGGCACAGCGGCCCCTCCGCGTCGACGGCCATGTGGCCGATCTCGCCGGCGAACCCGTGCGCGCCGCGGAGCAGCTCGCCGTTGACGACGATCGCGCCGCCGACACCGATCTCGCCGGTGAGGTGAACGAAGCTCCGTGCGTCGCCCAGCGCGCCGAACCACAGCTCCGCGAGCGCCGCGACGTTCGCCTCGTTGTCCGAGGCGACCCGCAGTTCCGGGCGCCCGGGGCACAGGGCGGTGAGGGCGGCGGCGAAGATCCGGTCGGCGTCGACGCGGTTCCAGCCGAGGTTCGGGGCCTGGTGGACGGTCCCGGACGAGACGAGGCCGGGCAGGGCCAGCCGTACGCCCGCCGGGTGGAGTTCCCGTTCCGCCGCCCGCGCGAGGACCCGCGCCGCGATCCGGGCTGCGCGCCCCAGGACCTCGGTTGCGCCGGCCGCGCGGTTGTCGAGGGGCTCGGTGATCCGGAGCCGGTCGGTGCCCGCCAGGTCGACGACGCACACGGACACGTAGTCGACGTTGATCTCTACACCGAGCCCGGCCGGGCCGGTGTCGGCCGCCTTCAGTACGGTGCCCGGCCGCCCCGCCTGCCCGCTGAACGTCTTGCCCGACTCCACCAGGAACCCCTGGTCGAGGAGGTGTTCGACCAGCGAGGAGACGGCGGCGCGGGTCAGCCCCACGCGCGCGGCGACCGCCGCGCGGGTCGTCTCGCCCGCCTCGTGCACGGTCCGCAGGACGAGGCTGAGGTTGTGCCGTCGCACGCTCGCCTTGTCGGCCTTGGGTTCCGCCGGGTGCACGTCCCCGGTCCCCGGAGTCTTCTTCATCGTGCGCCGAGCCTAACCCCGAGGAAAACGGTTCAACCACCGAACTCTTTGCGCTACTGTCTGCGCCATGCCACTTCCGCGCGACTACAGCGGTCAGACCTGTGCGCTCGCCCGTTCGATGGAGATCATCGGCGAGCGCTGGACCCTGCTGATCGTGCGCGACGCCTTCTTCGGGGTCCGCCGCTTCGGGGAGTTCGCCGCCCATCTGCGCCTCCCCCGGGCGGTCCTCACCGACCGGCTCACCACCCTGACCGAGGCGGGTGTCCTGCAGCGCCTCCCGGACACCGGGCGCCGCGAGGTCTACGGCCTGACCCCCAAGGGCGTGGCGCTCTGGCCCGCCGTCCGCTCGCTCACCTCTTGGGGCGACGAGTTCTACGCACCGGACGGCGGCCCGCGCCGCGTCTTCCGCCACGCCGACGACGACGCCCCCCTCGCCGGGGACGGCCGCTGTACGGGCTGCGGAGCGCCGGTCGAGGCCCGCGACACCCTTGTGACCCCCGGCCCCGGGCTCGCTGCCGCGGCCGAGGACGACGATCCGGTGACGGCGGCCCTCGCCCGCCCGCACCGCCTGCTCAGCCCGCTGCTCACCCCGTCCTCCACCCAACGCCCCAAGAGAGGTTCGCACTCATGAAGATCCTGGTCGTCGGCGCCGGAGCCACCGGAGGCTACTTCGGAGCCCTGCTGGCCCGCTCCGGACAGGACGTCACCTTCCTCGTCCGTCCGCGCCGCGCCGCCGTGCTCCGCGAGCGCGGGCTGCGCATCACCGGCCGGGACCAGGACTGGTCCGTGGAGCCCCGGCTCCTCACGGCCGACGAGCTGACCACCCCGTACGACCTCGTCCTCCTCTCGGTGAAGTCCACAGCCCTGGAGCAGGCGATCGAGGACATCGCCCCGGCCGTGGGCCCCGAGACGGCGATCGTGCCGCTGCTCAACGGGCTCGCCCACATCGACACCCTGAACGCCCGCTTCGGCACCGCACCGGTCCTCGGCGGTGTGGCCAAGGTGGTCACCACCCTCAGCGACGAAGGCGACATCGTCCGCCTCGCGCCGATCGCCCATCTGACGATCGGTGAGCAGGACGGGTCACCCTCGCCGCGCGTGGAGAAGATCCGGGCGGTACTGAGCGAGGCGGGCATCGACGCCCTGGTGCCCGAGGACGTGATGGCCTCCATGTGGCACAAGTGGGTCTTCATCACCACCTTCGGCGCGGTGACGAGTCTGATGCGAGGAACCGTCGGTGAGGTCAACGCTGTCCCGGGCGGCGCCGAACTGGGCCCGGCGGTCCTCGCGGAGGCGGCTGCCGTGTCGGCCGCGGCTGGCCATCCCGTACCGGAGTCCGAACGGGCCGCGACGCTGGGCTTCGTGACCGCGAGCGGGTCCCCGATGGTGCCCTCCCTCTACCGCGATCTGGTGGCCGGGCGCCCCACGGAGGTCGAGCACCTCTTCGGCGATCTGGTGGCCCGCGCACGGGCCCTGTCGGTTCCCACCCCCCTCCTCGACCTGGCGACGCTGCACCTGCGCGTCCACCAGGAACGGGTCGCGGCCGCCCTCTGATCCCCTGTCCCGGGCGTTGCTCGCGGGGGAAGCCGAGGTGATCGAAGAGGCGCTCGGCTCCGCGCGGAGTGACGGCCGGATCGTCGAGGCGGCCCTCGCTCACCAGGGAGGGGAGCCGAACGTGGTCGGCGCGGCCGCGCTCGCGCAGATGCTCGACGCCGACCGTCAGGGCTACACGCTGGTGGCGGACGCCTGCCTGGGCGGCGGAGTTCGGGCTGCCGTTCGCCGCCTGCGCGGCGGTGGAGCTGCGGGAGACACGGAACGAGTGGGAACAGCGGGACCACCGCAGTGTCGTCGTCGGCATCAGGGTGAACCCCGAGGGCCCCGGCGGCTGGGGATGGGGGGCCACGGGCGCGGCCCTCGACCGGGTCAGGGCCCTGCTCGCGGTGGCCGACGACGCCACCTACCGGGCCGCGGTCGAGGCCCTGGCCGAGCACCGGCACGGCGTCCGCAGGGCGGTCCAGGTGTCGTACCTCGTTCCCTCGGAGACGAAGTGGGTGGACGAGTGCTCGCACAGTCGAGGGAGCCGGCGCAGGTGGACCTCGGCGTGGGCACGATGCTGCTGTGTGCGCTCGGCACCGCCGAGCAGGCCGCCCTGGTCGGCGACCGCTACCCGCGGAGCTGGTCCGTGCCGTCCCGGCCACGCTGCGCCAGGCGGGTCCCTCGGCGGCCATCGGCGCCTGAGTGGAGGCGCAGATCCATCTCTTGACGGCGTCGGAGCTGCGTTCCCGCGCGCTCTGACAGGCGGGGGGACCACGGCGACCGGGAGGGCTCAGGCGCGGCCCGCGGCCTTCTGGCTCCTGCGGGACAGGGAGTCGACGACCACGGCGGCGAGCAGGACCGCTCCGGTGATCATGAACTGGACGGCGTTGCTGACGCCCATGATGTTCATCCCGGACTGGATGGATCCGATCACCAGGGCGCCGAGCAGGGCGGACCAGACCGATCCGCGTCCGCCGAACAGACTCGTGCCGCCGATGACGGCTGCCGCGATGACGTTCATCAGGAGGTTGCCACCGCCGGAGGTCTGGCTCGCGGACTGGATCTGTCCGGCCAGGAAGAGGCCGCCGACCGCGGCCATGGTGCCCGAGATCGAGAAGACGGTCATGCGGATGAACGGCACGCCGATACCGGCGCGGCGCGCGCCCTCGATGTTGCCGCCGACGGCGAAGATCTGCCGCCCGTACGACGTGCGGCGCAGCACGAAGTCCACGATCACCAGCAGAATCAGGAAGATCAGGAGCGCGAGCGGCAGGCCCTGGTACTGGTTGAGGATGTAGGCCGAGACGAACGCGATCGCGGCGATGACGACCGTACGCAGCACGATCTCGGCGATCGGGCGGAACGGTACTCGGGCGGCCTGGCGGCGCCTGGCGTCGAGGAGCGAGGCCGCGAGGAAGAGTCCGACGCCGACGGCCGCGGTCACATAGGCGGCGGCGGGGCTGTGGAAGATGGTCGAGTAGAGCTCGGAGACGATGCTGTCGCTGGGGATGTTGACCGTGCCGCTGGTGCCGAGCACCTGGAGCATCAGGCCGTTCCAGGCAAGGTTGCCCGCGAGGGTGACGACGAACGCCGGCACGCCGACCTTGGCGAAGAAGAAGCCCTGTATGAGCCCGACGGCCGCTCCGCCCGCGATGGCGACGACGAGAGCCAGCCACTCGTTCATGCCGTTCAGGACGTTGAGCACGGCGAAGATGGCCGCGCACAGTCCGCTCACGGAGCCGACGGAGAGGTCGATCTCGCCCAGGAGCAGGACGAAGACGATCCCGACGGCGATCATGCCGGTGCCGACGATCTGCTGGCTGAGGTCGGAGAGGTTCTGGGCCGAGAGGAAGGCGCTGTCGAGGCTGCCGAACACCGTCCAGATGATGATGACGGCGACGACGACGGGCAGGGACCCCAACTCGCCGCTGCGCAGCTTGCGCTTGAACTCCCCCAGATACCCGCGGAGCCCTTCCTCCCGGACGAGCAGCCGGGTGTCGACGGCGGGCATCGCCTCGCGCGCCGGTTCCTGGGCGGAGGCGTCGTCGCGGCCTCGGTCCCGCTTCATCGCTCCTCCTCCCGCTTACGGGCCTGGCGGCGGGTGACGGCGCTGTCGGAGGCGCCGGTGATGGCGGAGATGATCTCCTCGGTGGTGGTGGAGCGCTTGTCGAAGAACCCGTTGTTGCGGCCGAGGCGCAGGACGGCGATGCGGTCGGCGACCGCCATCACGTCCACCATGTTGTGGCTGATCAGGATGGTTCCGAGACCGTGGTCCCGGAGTCGTTCGACCAGGTCGAGGACTTCGGCGGTCTGCTCCACACCGAGGGCGGCGGTGGGCTCGTCCAGGATGACGACCTGCGGTTCGCCGATCAGGGACCGGGCGATCGCGACGGTCTGGCGCTGGCCGCCGGAGAGGGAGGCGACGGGGATACGGACGCTCGGGATACGGATGGACAGCGTGTTGAGCAGCTCGCGCGAACGCCGTTCCATCCCGACCTCGTCGAGCACGCCGAAGCGCTTCAGCTCGCGGCCGAGGAAGAGATTGCCGACGACGTCGAGGTTGTCGCAGAGCGCGAGGTCCTGGTAGACGGTGGCGATGCCGAGGTTCTGGGCGTCGTGGGGCCGGTTGATGGTGACTTTCCGGCCCTGCCATTCGATGACGCCCTCGTCGGGCGGGTTCACCCCGGCGATCGCCTTGACCGCGGTGGACTTCCCGGCGCCGTTGTCACCGACGAGCGCGACGACCTCGCCGGAGTGGACCTCCAGGTCGAATCCCGACAGCGCCTGGACGGCGCCGAACCGCTTGGATATCCCCCGCAGTGTGAGCACAGGTCCTTCCGGCAATCCAACCGCCTCCTCCGCACACCCCCGATGGGCTACGGCTACTGGAGTCCGGCCTCCTTGCAGGCTGCGGCGTAGGTCGGAGTGCAGATCTCGTCGACCGTGTACAGACCGTCCTTGACGACCGTGTCATTGATGTTGTTCTTG
This sequence comes from Streptomyces sp. NBC_01353, assembly GCF_036237275.1. Classification (GTDB taxonomy): domain Bacteria; phylum Actinomycetota; class Actinomycetes; order Streptomycetales; family Streptomycetaceae; genus Streptomyces. Next base: position 1,450,543 of record NZ_CP108352.1, read on the forward strand.
TCGACCACGATCGGGGTCAGCAGGTTGGCCGGGACCTTCTGGCCGCTCCCGCTGGTGACGGTCGTGGGCGTCAGGGAGTCGGGAAGCTCCTTGCCCTCGGCGAGATCGACGGCCATGGTGGCGGCGATGTCGGCCTCCGGCTTGTACGGCTTCTCGACCGTGATGGTCTGGGTGCCGAGGAGAATCCGCTGGATGGCGTCGAGTTGGGCGTCCTGGCCCGTCAACGGCACATTGATGCCGGCCGACTTGAGCGAGGTGGCGATGCCGGCTGCCAGGCCGTCGTTGGCCGAGTACACGCCGACGATGTTGTCCTTGCCCAGTGCGCTGATCGCGCCCGACATCTGCTGGTTGGCGTTGTTGGGGTCCCAGTTCGGGGTGTCGTACTCCTTGCCGATCTTGACCTTGCCGTCGAGGACCGAGTGCGCGCCGGCCTTGAACTCCGCAGCGTTGGGGTCCGTGGGCGAGCCGTTGTGCATCACGATCTGACCGGTCTCGGCCTTGTCACCGAGCGCGTCGAGCAGCGCCTGCCCCTGCAGCTCGCCGACCTTGCGGTTGTCGTACGAGACGTAGGCGTCGACGGGGCCCTGCGCGAGACGGTCGTACGCGACGACCTTGACGCCCGCGTCATGGGCCTTCTGCACCGAGGACTGGATCGACTTGGAGTCCACGGCGTCCAGGATCAGCACCTGGTCACCCTTGGCGAGCGCGGTGTTGACCTGCTGCTGCTGGGTGGTCGCGCTCTCGGCCGCGTTGTAGTAGTCGATCTGCGCGTCGGGCGCCAGTTCCTTGATCTTCTGCTCGATGTACGGCCGGTCGAACTTCTCGTACCGCGTGGTCTTGCTCTCGGGTAGCAGCAGACCGATCTTGACGTCCTGTTTCGCCTCGCCCGGCTGAGCCGCGCCGCTGGTCGCCACAGCGCCGAGCGAGAGGGCGGCGGCCCCGACCAGGGCTATCGCGCCGCGCAATGTGCGGGACATGGGGGCTCCTTCCGTACGCCCCCTTCCCTTCACCAAAGGATCGCGGGAACGAGGGTGCAGATATGGCCTTAATACGACATTAGCCGCAACCCAGGCACCGGCAAGCGGGTGACGCCACCCCACGCACCGACTTCGGGCCGCCACTTCGCCTCAGGCGCGCTTCTCCATGCCCGGACGCAGGCGCTCCAGCAGGGCGTACAGGGTCGCGCTGTCCTCGGCACCGAGGGTGTCGAGCGCGCCGTGGGTCGCCTGCATCTCCTCACGGACGCGCAGGATGACCTCCCTGCCCTCATCCGTCACCACGACGTTCTTGACGCGACGGTCGGTGGCGTCGGGCTCGCGGCGCACCAGGCCGCGAGCTTCCAGGCGGTCCACGATCCCGGTGACGTTCGACGCGTCGCACACCAGCAGGGTCGCGAGCGCGCGCATCGGCTTCGGGCTGTCGAGCTGGGCGAGGACCTTGCCCTGCATCGAGGTCAGGCCGTGGTGGGCCGCGGCGGCGGCGAAGTCACGCCACTGGGCCGACCCGATGGCGGCGAGGAGCTCAAGGAGCTGGAGCTTGGTGGGGGTCTCAGGGGTCGTCGTGCTCACCCTTCGAGCGTACTCAAGATCCTTGACATTATCAATTGTTTACTTGACCACCTGAACTATCTACGTCTACCGTCGACGGAGTTACTTGATGACATCAAACATCCACGCCTTGAAGCACCCCGAGCACTCCGAAGCACTGAGAAGGTCCACCCCGACATGAGCCCCTCCACTCCCCCGCCCACCGCCGGGCCCCGGCGCGAGACGGTCGTCATCTTCGCGCTCAGCCTCGCGGCCATGGTCGTGTCGATGATGCAGACCCTGCCGGTCCCGATCCTCGGTCTCATCCGCGACGATCTCGGTACCTCGACCGCCAACGTGAGCTGGGTGACCACCGCCACACTGCTCTCCGCCGCCGTCTTCACCCCGCTGCTCGGCCGCTTCGGCGACCAGCACGGCAAGAAGCCCACGCTGGTGGCCGTCCTCGGCGTCATGGTGGTCGGCTCCGTCATCGCCGCCCTGGCGACCTCGCTCCCGCTGCTTGTCCTGGGCCGTGTGCTTCAGGGCGCCGCCACCGCGATCTTCCCGCTCGCACTGTCCGTCCTGCGTGAAGAGGTCCGCCCGCAGAAGCTGCCCGGCGCGATGGCGCTCGTCAGCGGCACCCTCGCCTTCGGCAGCGGCCTCGCGCTCGTCGCCACCGGCCTGCTCACCTCCGGCTCCGACGCCGACTACCGCAGCGCCTTCTGGATGGCGACCGGCTTCGCCGCCCTCGCCCTGCTCGCCGTGGTCTTCCTCGTCCCCGCGACCCGCCACAAGACCGGCGGGCGCACCGACTTCCTCGGCGCGCTGACCCTCGGCCTCACCCTGCTGCTGCTTCTGCTGCCCATCTCCCAGGGCCAGGAGTGGGGCTGGACCTCCGGCCGCACGCTCGGCAGCTTCGCCGGCGCCGCCGTCATGACCGCCGTCTGGGTCCTCACCGAGCTCAAGGTCCGCGAACCCCTGGTGGACATGCGGATGTTCGTCCACCGCCCGGTGCTCATGGCCAACCTGGCCGGCGTCCTCGTCGGATTCGGCATGTTCGCGAACTTCCTGGGCGTCTCCTACCTCGTCCAGATGCCCGAGGCGCTGACCGGTTACGGCTTCGGCGCGTCCATCCTGCGCGCCTCCGTACAGTTCCTGCTGCCCGGCGCGATCGTCTCCCTGCTCGCCTCGCCGATAGGCGGCCGACTGGTCCGCCACCGCGGGCCGCGCACGGCGCTGATCCTGGCCGCCGGCCTCGGCGCCGTGGGATTCGGCTGGCTCGCCCTCGACCACGTCCACACCGTCTCGGTGATCGGCGCGGGCATCGTGGTCGGTGCGGCCGTCAGCTTCGGCTACGCGGCGATGCCCGCCGTCATCATGGCGAGCGTCCCGCCCCACCAGAGCGGCATCGCCAACGGCATCAACTCCATCTCCCGCTCCACCGGCAGCGCGATCGGCAGTGCCGTGGTCACCACGATCCTGGCCTCGCAGACCATCGAGCACCTCCCGGCAGGCGCTCCGGCCCTGCCCGCCGAGTCCGGCTTCACCCTCACGTTCTGGATCGGGGCGGCGGCCTTCGCCCTCGTCGCGGTCATCGGCCGGGTGGGACTGCGCGCCCGGCAGGAGCCCCGCACCGCGGCGGTGGGCCTGCCCGCCACCGAGAAGACGGCCGCGGCGGCGGCCACGGCCTGACCGGCGGGCCACTCGATCGGCGGCCGAGCCCTTCCGGGCAAGGCCGCCTCCGCGTCCCCGACGCGCTGCGACTGGCCGAAGACGATCTGGACGTCCTGAGCGCACTCCATCGGCGAGGTGCGTGACCCGACGGACTGCCGCGCCCCGGAGCCGCGCCCGTACGCGTCACCGAGGTCCGCATCACCGGACGGGTGCACGTCGGCGGCTGACGACTGGCGGTCCGTTCCCGCGGCGGGATGATGGAGAGGACCCGTGCGTCCGCTCCGTAGAGGTGCAGCAGTGGCTGCGGGGTGGAGGAGGGATGCGGTCTGGATGAGCGCGGCGGCGTTTCCACCTGCCGGCCCGGACCCGGCGAGCGACGAGCTCGCCGTGGAGCCCGGCGGGCTCCTCGACGTACTCGGAGTGGCCGCCGTCGTCGTGGACGCGACGGGGCGGATCGCCCTCTGGAGCCCGCAGGCGGAAGAGATCTTCGGATACCCGGCGGCCGAGGCGCTGGGCCGGCCGGCTGCCCCCCTTCTGGTCTCGGAGAGCCAGCGGGACGAGGTGCTGTCCTTGTTCGAGCGGGTCATGTCGGGCGGCGGACCCTGGGCCGGCGTCATCTCGGTACGCCACAGGGACGGCCGCACGATCCCGGTCGAGTTCCGCAACACCCGGCTCCAGGACGCCGAAGGGCGTCTCTACGCTCTCGGTCTTGCCACGGACGCGGCCACCGCGAGACGCGTGGAACAGGACCTCGCCCTGTCCTCCCGGCTGGTCGCCCACTCCCCGATCGGCCTCGCCGTGCTGGACCCCGACCTCCGGTTCGTCCTGGTCAATCCGGCGATGGAACGTATCGACGGACGCACCGCTGCCAGCTATCTGGGCCGCACGTTCCGCGATGCCGTGACCTCGCCGGACGCCGACGAACTGGAGCCGGTGCTCCGAGAGGTGCTGGAGACCGGGGTTCCCATACTCTCCAGGAACGTGCGGGGTTCCGTCCGCTCCGACGGAAGGGAGCAGGTCTGGTCGATGTCGCTGTACCGCCTGGAGACGTCGGGACAGCGCGTCGTCGGGGTCGCCGCCTCGGTCGTGGACATCACCGACCAGCACCATGCCGCGAGGGCGGCCGCACGGGCCAGGCGTCGCCTGGCGGTGATCGCGGACGCCTCCGAGCGCGTGGGCACCACGCTCGACCTGGACCTGACCGCTCATGAACTGGCGGATCTGGTGGTGCCGGAGTTCGCCGACATCGCGGCGGTCGACGTCCTGGAGGACATCCTGACCGGTCCGCACCCCGGAGGGACGAGGGCCTCGGGGCCGGCCGTGTTCCGCGCCCTCGCCGTGAAGGCCGCGTACCCCACCCCGGCTGAGGAAGCCGCCGACCCGGTCGGCAAACCGGCCCGCTACGGCGCCGAGCGGCTGGTCACGCAGTGTGCCCGCACCGGCCGCCCCGTTCTCGTCCAGCACGTCACGGACGGCGACCTGCCCCGCATCGCCCGCGCCGGCTCCGCCGCAGAGCTCCTGCGACAGGCCGGCATCCACTCCTACCTCGCCGTCCCCCTACGCGCCCGCGGTGTCGTCCTCGGCGTGCTCGACCTCAAGCGCGCGCGCAACTCGCAGCCGTTCGACCGGGACGACGTCCTGCTCGCCGGGGAGCTGGCGGCCCGTGCGGCGGTGGCCATCGACAACGCCCGCTGGTACCGGCAGCAGAGCCAGGCCGCCCTCGCCCTCCAGAGCCATCTGCTGCCGCACGGTCCGGCACGGTTGAACGGGCTCGACGTGGCCTATCGCTATCAGCCCGCCTCCGCGGCGGTCGAGGTCGGCGGGGACTGGTTCGACGCGATCCCGCTGACGGACGGCAGGACGGCCCTGGTCGTGGGCGACGTGATGGGCAGCGGCATCAACGCCGCGGCGACCATGGGGCAGGTGCGCACAGCGGCCCGCACGCTCGCCGGGCTCGGTCTGTCACCTGCCGTGATCCTGACCCATCTGGACCGCATCATCGCCGATCTGGACGACGCGATGGCCACCTGCGTGTACGCGGTGTACGACCCCCGTCAGGGGAGTTGCAGCATCTCCAACGCCGGCCATCTTCCGCCCGTCCACGTCCCCATGGGTCGGGCACCCCGCCTTCTCGACCTTCCCACGGGTGCGCCACTGGGCGTCGGCGGCGTCCCCTTCGAGACCGAGGAGATCGCGTTCGTCGCGGGTGACGAACTGGTGCTGTACACCGACGGTCTGGTGGAGACCCGTGACCAGGACATCGATGTCCGGCTCGCGGCCCTCACCGACCTGCTCGGCCAGTCCTCCCTGCCTCTGGAGGAGACCTGTGACCTGCTCCTGGGTGCGCTGCGAGGCCCCGACGACCACGACGACGTCGCTCTTCTGATCGCCCGGGCCCAGCCCCTGTCCGGCACCGAGGACGGCCGAGAGGAGGAGGCACCGTGAACGAAACGCCCTTCTCGCGTGACAGCTACCTGCCGGTCCTCGAGGGCACCGCCGGCGCCCTGCTCGACGGCCGGGGGCGGATCAGCGGCTGGACACCGGAGGCCGTGGCACTGCTCGGCCGTTCCGCCGCCGACGTCGTCGGCCTTTCGGCGCGGGCCCTCCTCGCGGACCCCGCGGCCTGGCCCGCGCTCGTGGCGGCCTACGCGCGGGGGGCCCGGGGAGGCGAGACGGTGCTGCGCACGGGCGAGGGCGAGCACGCGCCCGTCGTCTTCCAGGCGTTCGATCTCGCCGACATGGGCCAAGTCGACGGTACGGCGGGCGTGGGAGCGGGAGCGGGATGCCTCGTCCTGGCCGCCCCGGCGGAGGAGGCCGTCAGTTGGCATCAGGACCAGGCGTTCATCAGGGAGCTGTTCCTCCAGGACCGGGTGGGGCTCGCCGTCTTCGACTCGGAGCTACGGCTCCTGCGGACCAACACCCACCTCCTGCCGTACACCGGCGTGCCGTCCGATCTGCGCGGCCGACGCCTGAGCGACTTCCTCTGGCCCGGAGACGCGAAGGCGGTCGAGGAGAAGCTGCGCCAGGTCCTGGCCACGGGCCGGCCGCTGATCCGTGCCGTGGAGTTCCTGCGGACCATCGAGGATCCCGGCGGCGGGGTGGTCATCGCGATCTCGGCGTTCCGCCTGCAGGCACCCGACGGACAGGCCCTGGGGGTCACGGCCCTCTTCACCGATGTGACCGAGCTGCACCGTTCGAGCGAGCGCCTGGCGCTGTTGCACCGTGCCACGGCCAGTGTCGGCGGTTCGCTGTCGGTCAGGGACACGGGCAGAGAGCTGGCCGCCGCGCTGGTACCCGGCCTGGGCGACCTCGCCGTCGTGGAGATCGCGGAGGCGGTGTCCTTGGGCGAGGAGCCGGTGCCGGACCGGGAGGGGCGGCTGCTGCTCCGCCGTACCGCCGTGGCGGGGCTGTCCGCGGCGGGGGACAGCCCCGCCGCCTCGGACGTCGGCCTCGTCGCCGTCGACGACGGTGACGTCCCCGGTGTCGGTGGCCACCCGATGACCATGACTGCCTCGCTGCGCGCCCGGGGGATGGTGCTCGGCCGGGTGTCGGTGGGCCGGAACTCCGACCGTGGCGCGTACGAAACGGCCGACCGGGACCTGCTGCGCGAGATCGCCGACCGTGCGGCCCTCGCTCTCGACAACGCCCGCCGCTTCACCCGCGAGCGCCGCGCGGCCGTCGGCCTCCAGCGCAGCATGCTGCCGCCCACCCAGATGGAGACGGCCGCGGCGACGACGTCGGGCGCGTACCTCCCCGCGGACACCACGAGGGGTGTCGGCGGAGACTGGTTCGACGTGATCCCGCTGTCCTCCGCCCGCGTCGCCCTGGTCGTCGGGGACGTCGTCGGCCACGGCCTCGCGGCCACGGCCACCATGGGCAGGCTGCGCACGGCCGTCCGCACCCTCGCGGATCTCGAACTCGAACCCGACGAGTTGCTCACCCACCTCGACGACCTGGTCGCCCAACTCCTCGCCGAACCCGAGGAGACGGACCTCGACGAGGAGGGCGAGGAAAGGACGGACGGCGGGGACCCCGACGACGACCTCGACGACGGCTGGCACATCGGCATTCCCTCCTCCCCCACCGGCGCGACCTGCGTGTACGCGATCTACGACCCGGTCTCGCTGCGGTGCACGGTGGCGTCCGCCGGCCATCCACCGCCCGCCGTGGCGGACCCGGAAGGCCATGTGTCGTACCTCCCGGTCGACCCTGGCCCCCCGCTGGGCGTCGGCGGCCTCCCGTTCGAGGCGACGGAGGTCGAGGTGGCCCCCGGAAGCGTCCTCGCCCTCTACAGCGACGGCCTGATCGAGGGGCGGGACGGCGACATGGACGCGGGAATGAACGAACTCGCCGGCCATCTGACCCGACCGGGCGCCCTCGCGGGTCCCCTGCGCGAGCTCGGCCGCGCGATCGTCGCGGGCCGCCCCGCCTACGGACTCGGGGACGACGTCACCCTGCTGCTCGCACGCACCCGAGCCGTGCCGGCCGAGGATGCGACTTCGTGGCGGATCGAAGCGGATCCGGCGGCGGTCGGCACGGTACGGGAGGCCGCGACGACGCGGCTGCGCGAATGGGGGCTCGAAGAACTCGTCTTCACCACCGAGTTGGTGCTGAGCGAACTGGTCACCAACGCCATCCGGTACGCCGGGGGCCCGATCGACGTACGACTGATCCGCGCGGGCCGACTGATCTGCGAGGTCTCCGACCCCAGCGCGACCCACCCACGGATGCGCCGTGCCCGGCTGACCGACGAGGGCGGCCGCGGCCTCTACCTGGTGGCCCAACTCACCACCCGCTGGGGCAGCCGCTACAGCCGTCGGGGCAAGACCATCTGGGCGGAACAGGAGTTCCCTCCGCCCACCGACTGAAGCCCTCGGACCAGGCCCGCGGACCGCGCTCCGCCGGCGGCGGGACGATCCGGGTCAGCTGTTCCACATCGGGATGCATCGGTGTGATTCCCCCCAGCGAGTTGGCCCCGCTGGCCCATGGCCCCCGAAAACGATCAAGGGGCCGCTTCAGATTGCTCTGAAACGGCCCCTGATCTGCGACTCTTTCGAGTCGGGACGACAGGATTTGAACCTGCGACCCCTTGACCCCCAGTCAAGTGCGCTACCAAGCTGCGCCACGTCCCGATGCCCGTCCGTCCCCCGGTTTCTCCCCGGTGGCGGCGTGCAAGAGAACATTACCTCACTTCGTGGGGCCGATGGACGCGGCCGCGCCCGATGGTGGGTGGCATACCCGCAGGCCGGGCCGCCGAAGGGGAGAATGGGCGGGTGGACAACACGCCGAGGGACCGGGACGAGGAGGGGCGGGCGCGCAGCGCGCGGCCGCGGGACGGGCTGGGGCGGCCGTTGCCGTACGGGGTGGAGGGGGTGCCGCGGCAGCCCGAAGGGGTGGTGCGGACGCCCGCGCAGACGCTCCGTGAGGCGCAGCGGCTGCTGGACGCGGGGATGCCGTTCCACGCGCACGAGGTCTTCGAGGACGCGTGGAAGACCGGTCCCGCCGGGGAGCGCGACCTGTGGCAGGGGCTCGCCCAGCTGGCCGTGGGGCTGACCCATGCCGCGCGGGGCAACGGGCCCGGCGGGGCGCGGTTGTTGCTGCGCGGCGCCGACCGGATCTCCGGGCAGCCCGATCCGTACGGCATCGACGTCCGCGGACTCGTGCGGTGGGCCCGGGAGTTGGCGGAGCACGCGGACGCCGTGACCGACGCGGCGGCCGATGCGCCGCGCCTACTGGCCGAGTAGCGCGGCGCCCGGTCGTCACCAGGTGAGGTGCAGCTCCAGGGGCGAGCGATGGATCAGCGTCGGCCGCATCTCCACGTCCTGGTCCTTCGCCAACCGCAGTCCGGGGAAGCGGCGGACGAACAGCTCCAGGGTGAGACGGAGTTGGGTGCGGGCGAGCTGGGAGCCCGGGCAGCCGTGGGCGCCGTGACCGAAGCTCACGTGCCGGGTGGGTGTCGCCGGACGGGTGATGTCGAAGACGTCGGCGTCCTCGTGCCGTGCCTCGTCGCGGTTGGCGGAGCCGTACGCCACGAAGACGCTTGCTCCTGCGGGCAGTTCGGTGCCGGCCAGGACGACGGGCCGGGTCGTGGTGCGGCGGAATCCCTGGACGGCGGTGTCGAAGCGGGCGGCTTCCTCCACCGCGCCGGGTATGAGTTCGGGCCGGGCGCACAGCAGCTCCCACTGGTCGCGCCGGTGCAGCAGATGGAAGAGCGCGGTGCCGATCAGGGCCGTGGTGGTGAGGTGTCCGGCGATGAGGAGGTTCTGCAGGTTGGCGACGAGTTCGTTGCGCTGGTCGTCCGTGAGTTCGCGCGGCCCGGGGCCGAGGCCGGTGTCCGGGGCGAGGGCGGCGACCATCGCCGAGCAGAGGTCGTCGCGCGGTTGGGCGCGCCGCTCGCGGGCGTAGCGGTCGAGGAGTCGCTGGAGGGCGACCACGTCCTCGGCTGCCGCGATCTGTTCGTCCTCGGCCATCGGCCGGAAGAGGAGCTGCTCGGCGCGGTGTCCTCCGTGCACCGCGACGGGCACGTCCTGCGGCTCGAAGCCGATGAGCCGGCCGATGACGGCGCCGGGCAGCAAGCGGGCGTAGGAGGACATCAGCTCGGTGTGGCCGTCGGCGGAGAAGCCGTCGACGAGGGCGGTGGCGACCTCGGCGGCGTACGGCGCGAGGGCCGAGACGCGCGCCGCGGAGAGGCCACTGTTGATCGGGGCGCGGTGGCGGCGGTGGGCGGCGCCGTCGGTGGAGACGACGGTGGGTCGGTTGCCGTAGCCGCGGGCGAGGACACCGAAGACGGCGGCCGGAGGGATGACGTCGGGCCGCAGCGCCTGGGCGGAGGAGAAGTCCGCCGGGCGCAGCAGCACCTCACGGACGTCGGCGTCCCTGGCGACCAGCCAGGCGTCGAGTTCGGGGACGAAGGTCAGACCTGCGGTCTGTCGCGCACGTGCGTAGAGGGGGTACGGGTCGCGCTGCAACGCGTCGAGCAGCTCGTGACCTGCGCTTGTGGTCGGGTCCACGCGGCGCCTCCGGAGCGGGAAGGTGCGGAACTCGGTGCGGTCTGCACATGGTGACCGGCACCGCGGGTTCTGGCTATGCCCTGGAGGCGTTCAGCGCGCGCAGGAGTACGGAAGTGTGGCTGACGGACGGGTCCTTCGCGGCGGTGAGGAGGGTGACGGTGCCCTCGGCGGCGAGGGTGCGCAGCCGGTCGAGGGCCTCGGCGGCGGCGGGTTCGCCGAGTTCGTCCTCGTACCGTCGGCAGAACTCCCCGTACTCGCCGTCCGGGCCGTGGTACCAGCGCCGGAGCTCGGTGGAGGGGGTGAGCGCCTTGGGCCATTCGTCGATGCGGGCGTCGGTCTTTGCGAGGCCGCGCGGCCAGAGCCGGTCGACGAGGACCCGTACACCGTCGTCGGGTGAGGGGGCCTCGTAGATCCGGCGGACGCGGACGTCGGGGGCAGCGGCTGGCATGGATCCAGGGTGCCGGAGGCCGCCGGTGGTCACACCTCGACGCGTCCCGGCGGCCGCAGCGCCGGCAGCAGGACGGAGTCGACGAAGACACGCATCGTCGAGGCGTCGGCGAAGCGCTCCTCGAAGAGCCGCTCGATGCGGAGCATCCCGAGGAAGCAGGGGGCGACGAAGCCGATCGCCGGGTTGTCCGCGTCGATCTCGCCGCGTTCGACGGCCCGCTTCAGGATCGTGTCGAGGGCCGCGACCTCCGGGCTGATGACGGTCTCGCGGAGCGCCTCGCGCAGATCGGGGTACTGGACGTACGCCTGGCTGACGGCCTCCATCAGCTCGGCGTCGTGATCACGGCGGGTCGCGGCCAGGTGGGCCGCCTCCCGGAGGTCACCGGCGAGCGATCCGGTGTCGATGCCGCTGAAGAAGACGCAGCGCTGTTTGGCGAGAGCGGCGGTGACGAGCTGCGGCTTGCTCCCCCACTGGCGGTAGAGGGTGGCCTTGCCGCACTTGGTGCGAGCCGCGACGCCCTCCATGGTCACCGCGTCGTAGCCGCCCTCCCGGAGCAGGCGGAGAACGGCCTCGTAGAGCTCTCTCTCCCGCTCCGGCGTGATCTTTCCGCGGCGGGCGGCGGCGGTCGCGGCCTGTGTGGACATCCCATTCCTCCCGGACAGCTCTCTGCACATACGAGAGTAGGGGGTGCACAATCGAGACGCAAACGTTTCGAGACGCTTGCGTCTCGATGAGTTCGGATCTAGGCTTCCTCCGTTTGCTGGCGATTTGACGGGAAAAAGGGGCCGGGCATGGCTGCCGGGATACGCGGGACACGTCCCACAGAACCGGGGCCGACCGCTACCCCGAACACCCCGAGACCTCCGCTGGTGCGCGAGCTGCTGCTCGTCACGGCGCTGTTCCTCGTCTACAAGTTCGGCCGGCTGTTCGCGAACGGCCACGAACTGCGGGCCTTCCACAACGCCGACCGGATATGGAACGCGGAGCGGGCCGTCCATCTCCCCGACGAGGGCTCCGTGCAGGCGCTGCTCATGCACGGAGAGCCGCTCGTCCGGGCCGCGAACACCTACTACGCGGCCGTGCACTTCCCGGCCACGATCGCCTTCCTCGCCTGGCTCTACTGGCGCCGCCCCGCGCACTACCTCTGGTCCCGCCGCGTCCTGGCGCTCCTGACCGCCGCCGCGCTCGCCCTCCATCTGCTGCTGCCGCTGGCGCCGCCCCGGATGCTCGCCGCGACCGGACTCGTCGACACCGCACGGGTCTACGGCCCGTCGGTGTACGGCGCGAGCCCCGAGACGGACTCGATGGCCAACCAGTTCGCCGCGATGCCGTCGCTGCACTTCGGCTGGGCGGTGATGGTCGCGATCGGCCTGATCGTCGCCACGCGCGGCCGGTGGCGCCTGCTGTGGCTGCTCCACCCCCTGCTGACGCTCCTGGTCATCGTCGGCACGGCCAACCACTACTGGTTCGACGCTCTCGCCGCCGTGGCGCTGCTCGGCCTCGCGCTCGCGGTGGTACGGGCGCCGGGCACCGGACCGGCCGCCCCGGGCCCGCTCCGGAGCGCCGCCACACCCACCGTGCTCGCCGCGTCCGCCACACCCACCGTGCTCGCCGCGTCCGCCACGCCCACCGTGCCCGTCGCGTCCGCCACGCCTGCCGTGCCCGTGGCGTCCGCCACGCCTGCCGTGCCCGTGGCCCGCACCGCGCCCGCCGCGCCGCGCCCGGTGGAGGCGCTGCGATGACCGCCCCCGACGGCATCGTCCTCGCCGTACTCCTGTCCCTGGTCTCCGCGGCCGGGTACGCCCTCGCCGCGGTCGCCCAGTCCCGGCTCGCCGCCTCGGCCCCCTCCGACGGCGGTGGCGGCGCGCTGCGCGCCCTGCTCGCCCGCGGCCAGTGGTGGTGGTCCGTCGGCCTGAACGCCGCCGGCGCGCTGGCCCATGTGGCCGCCCTGCACTACGGCCCGCTGACGCTCGTTCAGCCGCTGGGCGCGCTCACCCTGGTGGCGGCGCTGCCGCTCGGGGCGTACTGCGCCCGGCGACGGGTGACGCGGGCGGAGTGGCGTGGCGCGTTCTGGACACTGGCGGGCCTCGTCGGCCTGATCTCGGTCACGGGCCCCGCGACGCCGGGCGACGCGCTGACCCTGCGCGAGGCACTGATCGTCGCATCGTCGACGGCCCTGTTGATCGTGATCCTCGCCAGGGGAGGACGGAACAGCGCGGGCTCCCGTGCCGAAACGTCACGCCGGGGGCGCGGGCTCGGGCATGCGACGGCCTCCGGGATCGCCTCGGGAGTAGCCTCCGCCTTGACGCAGACGCTGACCGCCGCCCTCGCGCGCGAGCTGCCCGGCGGGGCGACGGCCTGGTGGCAGACCACCCTGATAGCTGTACTGCTCTCCGCCTTCGCCGTCGGCGGCCTGCTGCTCTCGCAGACCGCCTACCGCGGCGGACTCGCCGCGCCGCTGGCCGTCGTGAACCTCTCCAACCCGGCCGCCGCCGCGGTCATCGGCGTGGCGCTGCTCGGCGAGACGTTCCGCGCGGGCGTGTGGGGCTGGCTGATCGCTGCCGCCGCTTCGGCGGTGGCGGCACGCGGCGTGGTGCTGCTGACGACGGGCGCGGGAGCGGCCCCCACGACGCCGTCCCCCGCGCCGGTCCCCACGACGCCGTCCCTCGCGCCCGCCCCCACGACGCAGGCGTCCACCACCGTCGCCGCCCTGGTCACCGCCCCCGTGACGTCGCCCCTGTCCACCGTCGCCGCCCCCGCGCAGCCGCTGCCCCCGCTCCGTACCGACGAGCCCGCGACCGTGCCCGCAGCCTCCCCAGCACCCACCCCCGCGCCTCTCGCGGGCTGACGGCGCCTCACTCCCCCGACGGCGGGCGGTCCTCCGTCACCTGGGCCGCGAAGATCGGTTCGGTGGACGGCTGGTACCCGCCCTTCTCCCCCGGCACGGCCGGTTCCAGCCCGAAGAGCGCGCCGACCCCCATCGGCGGCATGTCTCCGTAGAGCGCGTGATACGCGCCGGGCCGGACCGAGTACATCTCGTGCCAGATGCCGACCGCCCCGTTGCTCGCGAAGTAGCGCCGCCAGTAGGCGCTCTGAGCGGGGCGGTGCCGGCGGGCGGACTCGGCGGCGTACGCGCGGATGTCGCCCGCCTTCCGCCAGTACTGGACGACGGTGACCTCGCCGAACGAGGGCCCGAGGAGCATCCGGTAGCCGAGGAACCCGCTCTCCGGGTCCGCGCGGAGCTCCTTGATCATGGCGGGCATGGCCATCAACACGGGCAGCCAGCCGCGGACCGAGCGCCAGCGGTTGATCCGGGCACCGATCAGGAAGACGGCGATCGGCTCGCCGTTCGCGGCCATGAAGCGACCCCGGCGCACCCGGCGCCGCTCGGCACGGCTCTCGACTCCGCCACGGTTCCACTCGGGCACGGTGACGAGCCGTAGCCCGTTCTTGAAGTCGGACCCCATTGCCATGGTTCTCCTACCTCCCGTTGTTGGATAGCTGAACTATCCTTGGAGGGCAGAGTAGAACTCCCGGGTAACCGTGTCGAGACGATGGGAACGGTGAAAGTCTTTGCGCCTCTCCGAGCTGAGCGACCGCGGCGGCGTATCCGTGGCCACGGTCAAGTACTACCTGCGCGAAGGGCTCCTGGCCCCGGGCACCCCCGTCACCGCACGGCAGTCCGACTACGGCGAGGAGCATCTGCGCAGACTGCGACTGATCCGGGCACTGCTGACGGTCGGCGGAATGACGATCCAGCAGGCCCGCGACGTCCTCGCCGTCGCGGACGACCCCGCCTTCGGCCGCCATGAACGCGTCGGCATCGCCGCGTACATGCTCGGCCCCCAGATCTCGCCGCCCGACGCCTCCGATCCCGAGCGCGCACTCTGGGACGAGGTCTTCGCCGAGATGCGCGACCTGCTCACCGAGATGGGCTGGTACGTGAACGAGGAGGCACCGGCGCTCGCCGCACTGACCAGGGCGGTCGTGACGCTCCGTTCACTGGGCTACCGGGGCGGCGTCGACGACATCCGGCGGTATGCGGAGGTGATGCACCCGATCGCCGCCGAGGAGTACACGGTGATGGAGGAGTACCCGGTCCTGGAGGAGGCGATCGAGGCGGCCGTCGCGTACACAATGCTCTACGAACCGATTCTGCTGGCCCTGCGCCGACTGGCGCACGAGGACGTCTCGGCGCATCTGTACGGGATTTCCCCGCCGAACCCTCCACTTTCGTCACCTTGACGAAAACCCTGGAGCCTCCTATCGTCATCATGACGACAAGGGGGAGTTCCCATGGCCGACATCACCCGCCGGGCCGGCTGGCGCCATCTGCGGTCCGCGCCCACCGCACACATCCGCCACCACCGGCGCGGACGCCTCGTCCACGACGGAACGGGGCTCAGCTTCTGGTACCGCTCGCTGTCCGCCGCGCTCTCCGAAGTGCCGGTGAACGACCGGGAGTTGGCGATGGCGTTCCACGCCAGGACCGCCGACTTCCAGGACGTGAGCGTGCAGTCCACCGTCACGTACCGGATCGGCGAACCGGAAGCCGCCGCCACCCGGCTCGACTTCTCCATCGATCCGGACACGGGCGCGTGGCGGGGCGCGCCGCTGGAGCAGATCGCCACGCTCCTGACCGAGACGGCGCAGCAGCACGCTCTCGACGTCCTGGCCCGCACCCCGCTCGCCGCGGCCCTCGTCGACGGTGTGGCAGCCGTACGGGACCGGATCGCGGACGGGCTCGCGGCGGAGCCGCGGCTGCCGGCCACCGGGATCGAGGTGGTGGCGGTACGGGTGGTGGCGATCCGTCCGGAGCCGGAGGTCGAGCGGGCGCTGCGCACGCCCGCGCGTGAGCAGATCCAGCAGGAGGCCGACCGGGCCACCTACGAGCGCCGGGCCGTGGCGGTCGAACGCGAGCGGACGATCGCCGAGAACGAGCTCGCCAGCAAGATCGAACTCGCCCGGCAGGAGGAGCGGCTCGTCGACCAGCGCGGCACCAACGCACGTCGCGAGGCCGAGGAGAGCGCCGCCGCGGACTCCGTACGGGCGGAGGCGGAGGCGTTGCGGAAGGTCCGGCTCGCGCGGGCCGAGGCGGAGGCGGCGCGCGAGGTCGGCGAGGCGCGGGCCGCGGCGCAGGCGGCCTGGCTCCGGGTGCACGGGGAGGTCGACGCGGCGACGCTGCACGCGCTCGCGGTCACCCGGGCGGCGGAGAACCTGCCCCGGATCGAGCACCTGACGCTCTCGCCCGACGTGCTGACCGGACTCCTGGCGAAGCTCGGCGGCGGGACCTCGTCGTGAGCCTGGCGCCGCGTGCGGTGCTCGTGCACCGCACGACGGAGTACGAGACGTTGCTCGCCCGCCACGGAACGCACGGGCAGGCCGCGTTCTTCCTCTCCAGCCGGGGCCGGGGCATCGAGGACGTACGGGAGCGGCACGAGCGGAACCGGCGGGCGCTGGCGGAGGTGGCGGCGGCGGTGCCGCTGCAGTGGCGACAGGCGCGGGTCGAGCGGGCGGATCTGGACCGTTTCCTGTTCGGCCCCGAGGACGTGGTCGTCGTGGCCGGGCAGGACGGTCTGGTGGCCAACGTGGCGAAGTACCTGGACGGGCAGCCCGTCATCGGGATCGACACCGATCCCGGACGGAACGCGGGGGTCCTGGTACGGCACCGGGTGGCGGACGCACGGGGGTTGCTGGCGGCGGTGGACCGGACGGGGGCAGCCGCGACCGGGGCGGACGAGCTGACGATGGTGGAGGCGGTCACCGACGACGCACAGCGGCTCCTCGCCCTCAACGAGATCTATCTCGGCCCGCCCGGCCATCAGACGGCCCGCTACACGCTCACTGTGGAGGACCCGGAACCGGCGGCCGAACCCCAGGCCTCCTCGGGCGTCCTGGTCGGTACGGGTACGGGCGCGACGGGCTGGCTCCGCTCGCTCTGGCAGCAGAGTTCCAGCCTCCTGCCTCTGCCGGTCCCGACGGACCCGCGCCTGGCCTGGTTCGTCCGCGAGGCCTGGCCGTCCCCGACGACGGGCACGACGCGGGTGGAGGGGGTATTGAGCGCCGGGCAGTCCCTCCACCTGACGGTGGAGTCGGACCGCCTGGTCGCGTTCGGCGACGGGATGGAATCGGACGCGCTGGAACTGACGTGGGGCCAGACGGTACGGGTGGGGGTGGCACGGACGGCGCTGCGGTTGGTGGGGTGAGGAGGGGCGACCGGCGTGCGGCACGGCAGGCGTGGTGGCGCGCGCCGTCGGCGTGACGCGGCAGCGCGGCACGCCCCGGTGGCGCGTGGCAGGGTGTGGCGCGGCGTGGGGCCGCAGGGAACCGCGTGGCGGCGCGTGGCGCATGGCGGCGCGTGGCACCCGCATGGCGGGAAACGATCGTCGCGTGATCTCCGGTCCTGCGGTGCTCGCTAGGATCGGGCCGCTTCGTCCGATTCGCCCCCACCGCCCCGTGCTCCACCGGCAGTCGAAGGAACACGCATGCCCTCCCCCACCCCCGACACGCTCCACATCGCCCCGGCCACTCTTCAGGACTGGGAGCTCGTACGTACCTGGGCGGCGGAAGAGGGATGGAACCCGGGGGCGTCCGACGCCCCGGCGTTCTTCGCGCAGGACCCGGAGGGGTTCTTTCTCGGCCGGATCGACGGGGAGCCCGTCTCCGCCATCTCGGTCGTCAACTACAGCGACCGGTACGCCTTCCTGGGCTTCTACCTCGTCCGTCCCGACCTGCGCGGTTTCGGCCATGGGCTGGCGACCTGGCGCGCCGCGCTCGCGCACGCCGGCGAGCGGACGGTCGGCCTCGACGGGGTGCCGGACCAGCAGGACAACTACCATCGCTCCGGCTTCTCCCTCGCGTACCGCACGGCCCGGTACGTCGGTGAGCCCGTCGCGGCCGGCGCCCCCGTCGTCGGGGAGCCCGTCGGATCCGGCGCCCCCGCGCCGGACGTGGTCCCCGCCGCGCAGGTCGACCCGGCCGCCCTCGCCGCGTACGACAGCGCCTGCCACCCCGCGGACCGACCGCGCTTCCTCACCACGTGGCTGACCACTCCGGGCCATCGCGCGCTCGCCCGGGTCACCGACGGGCGCCTCGCGGGGTACGGAGTGGTGCGGCCGGCCCAGGAGGAGGCGCGCATCGGGCCCCTGTTCGCGGACACCCCCAAGGACGCGGCCGCCCTGCTGGACGCGCTGTCCGCAGAGGCTCGGGCCTTCGGTTCACCACGCATCGCGATCGACATCCCCGAGGCCAACCCCATCGCCGCCCGGCTCGCCGAGGAGCGGGGTCTCGAGCCCACCTTCGAGACGGCACGCATGTACACGGGCGCGGTCCGCCCGGTGGCGCGGGAACGCGTCTTCGGCGTGACGACCCTCGAACTGGGCTAGGCCGCCTTCACCACGGGGTCCTTCACCAGCGGCTTGTTCTCGCACCCCAGGGCTTCTGTGACCTCGCGCGTCATCAGATAGAGGAAGGAGAGCTGGCGAGCCTTCATCTCCTGGTCCACGTCCTTGCCCCGATTGACCGTGAGTGAGGCGTCGGCGCGGAGTACGGCCTTGCGCGAAGGTTCGCTCAGCTCACCACCCAGATCGCACGGAACGTGGAGCATCGAGGCGAGGTCTCCGCTTTCCCCCCTGACACCACTCACGTCGTAGAGCGAACCGGCCTGCGCGGGGTGCTCACCCGGCTCCTCGGCAGGGGTCCACGCGAAGCCGAGCACCACGCGTTCTTCGCTGCCCTCCGGGAGGAAGGTGCACAAGTAGGCAGGGGACGTACCGGACTTCTCCTGCCGTTCCCGCACGTCCTCTTTGAGCTCCGCCACAAAGCGCTGATCCGACATGATGACGTTTGTTTTGAAATCGTCCGTCCCGAGCACGTGGCGCAGCGATGTGCCCGCACCGGAGTCGGCGGGCTGACCGCACAATCCTTCGACCCGGGTGTCGGAGTCCCCCGACGAGCAAGCGGAAGCAGCCAGCGCGAGCGCCACAGCGGCCGCGGACCGCGCAAGCGTCCGAGTGCGATGCGTACGCCGCGTCATGAGCGCCATTGTTCAGAATCCTTCCTGGTCCCCCGCGCCGGGAAGGGGCGGTTCGTTCCATCCTCACCGGCCGAACAGTGCGACATTACGGGACCGGCGATCTCCATCGGCGCCGCCCCCGCAGGGCCCCCCTCACCCTCCCCCCGCCCCCCTCGGGGGGTGACAAGGGTTTTCCCCGTATCGGGTTCATCTCGCCTTTCCCTACTGTCTGCCGCACCGGCAGATCCCATCCCCCGAACCACGCTCCCCGCAGGCGATCAGGTCGCCTGTCAGGTGCATGAGGGGACGAGGGTGGTGTCCGCCGGTGACGGCCTTGACCCGGGCCGTCGCGCCGGTGGCGGCGCACGGGCCCCCCAAGCCCAGGGACCGGCGGACCGCAACCCCACGTCGCACCCCGTTCCCGCGCCGCCGCCACTGCTCCGCACCTACGTCGTGCTTGAAAGGGAACACCTTGAACAGTTCCAGGCGGAGAGTCATATCCGTCGTGGTCGCGAGCGCCGCGATCGTCGGCGCCGCTGCCACCTCCACCGGGGCGTTCGCCGCCGCCCCGGCCGCTGCGACCCCGAAGCCCGCTCCGGCTTCGCAGACGATGACCGCGCTTCCCAGCGCCCCGGTCGAGAAGGTCATCGTCACCTACAAGTCCAAGACCGCCGAGGCCGGTTCGAACGCCGCCGCCAAGAGCGACGCCGCCGCCAAGGGCGCCGAGACCGGCGAGAGCCTCTCCTTCGAGCGCCGCCTCGCCGGCGGTGCCGCGCTGGTCGACCTGGGCGACAGCGCCACGAAGCAGGACGTCACCGAGGTCATGGACGCCTTCCGCGCCGACTCCTCGGTCGCCTCCGTGGAGCCCGACATCCGCGCGTACGCGATGGCGGTCACCCCGAACGACACGGACTACACCAAGCAGTGGGACCTCTTCGAGGCCACCGGCGGCATGAACGTTCCGCCCGCCTGGGACAAGACGACCGGCTCCGGTGTCACCGTCGCCGTGATCGACACCGGCTACGCGGCCCACTCGGACCTGGCGACCAACGTCGTCGCCGGCTACGACTTCATCTCCACCTCCGCCGACGCCCGCGACGGCAACGGCCGTGACGCGGACGCCAAGGACGAGGGCGACTGGAACGCGACCGACAACGAGTGCGGTCTCGGCTCCAAGGCCTCCAACTCCTCCTGGCACGGCACCCACGTGGCCGGCACCATCGGCGCGGTCACCAACAACACCAAGGGCATCGCGGGCATCGCGTACAACGCGAAGATCCAGCCCGTGCGCGTCCTCGGCAAGTGCGGCGGTTCCTCCGCGGACATCGCCGACGCCATCACCTGGGCGTCCGGCGGCACCGTTCCGGGCGTCGCGGCCAACGCGACCCCGGCGAAGGTCATCAACCTGAGCCTGGGCGGCGCCAGCTCCACCTGCCCGAGCGTCTACCAGAACGCGATCAACGGCGCCGTCTCGCGCGGTACCACCGTCGTCGTCGCCGCGGGCAACAGCAACGCCAACGCGTCCGGCTTCACCCCCGCGAACTGCTCGAACGTCATCACCGTGGCGTCGACCAGCCGTGAGGGCAACCGTTCGTACTACTCGAACTTCGGCTCCATCGTGGACGTGGCGGCCCCGGGCGGCGAGACCCGTCGCGCGACCGACACCCCCGGCACCGTCACCACCCCCGAGAACGGCATCTACTCCACGCTGAACTCGGGCGCGACGACCCAGTCGGCGGAGAACTACAAGCCCTACCAGGGCACCTCGATGGCCGCGCCGCACATCGCCGGCCTGGCGGCCCTGCTGAAGTCGGCGAAGACCGGCCTCACCCCGGCCGAGATCGAGTCCGCGATCAAGTCCAACGCTCGTCCGCTGCCCGGCACCTGCACCGGCGGCTGCGGCACCGGCATCGCCGACTCCGCGAAGACCGTGAACGCCGTCACCACCACGACGCCGCCGGCCGGCAACGTCTTCACCAACGCGACCGACGTGACGATCTCCGACAACACCACCGTGTCGTCCTCGATCGCCGTCACCGGCCGCACCGGCAACGCCCCCGCCGCCCTCAAGGTCGGCGTGGACATCAAGCACACCTGGCGTGGGGACCTGGTCATCGACCTGATCGCCCCCGACGGCACGGTGCGCAACCTGAAGGCGTCCAGCGGCTCCGACAGCGCCGACAACGTCGTGACCACGTACACGGTCGACGCGTCGAGCGAGGTCGCCAACGGAACCTGGAAGCTGCAGGTCCGCGACGTGGCATCGGGTGACACCGGCTACATCGACTCGTGGAACCTCACCTTCTAGTTCCCACCTGAACCACCCCCCACATCAGCATCATTGCTGGTCAGCGACGCGCTCGTGGTCTACACCACGGGCGCGTCCTGGCGTGGTGCCCGGGGTCGGCTGTCCGTATGCCGGACAAGAGGCCTGGACTGCGCGCGTACGCTCCGTATTCTCTGCCCCACGGGGCTCACGGGCAGGGCCCGAGGGCCGGAGGGGGGTGGACACGTGACGACAGCGCCGCACCTCCCCCTGCGCCCCGCGGGCGTGGGGGGTCCCCCGGCGCCGGTGGGCCGGGAGGAACTGCTCTCCCGTCTCGAACGCGTCCTGCACACACGCGGACGCGCCCTGCTCACCGGACCCGCGGGCGTCGGCAAGACCGAGGTTGCCCTGGCGGAGGCTGCACGCGCGGAGGCCCGCGGAGAAACCGTCCTGTGGCTGCCGACACTTCCGGCCGACCGCGACATTCCGGGCGCGGTGGCCGCCGCGCTCGTGGCCTCGGTGGCCTCGACGGTGACCTGGCCGGGTGGGGCGACCTCCGGCACGATGCTCCCCGCAGGCTCGACGGGCACGTCCGGCCCGACCGGCCTCTCCACCCCGACCGGCCCGGCCGACGTCGCAGGCCCCCGCGAGATCCCCGCACCCCGCCCCGAGCTCGCCTCCGGCGGCGGTCCCACGGCCGGCGGTCTCACGGGAGACCACCTCGGACTCAGCGAGGAGCCCGACGCCTTCCGCACGGCCGTCGGCCCGGTCACCACCTCCGGTGTCTTCGACGGACTGCCCGGACCTCAGCGGACCGCCGTCGCCATGCTCTGCCGCGAGGCGCCGCTGCACGACGGCGGTTGGGACCCGATCGCCCTGCGTCTCGGCATCGCCCAGATCCTGCGTGCCCTCACCGCCCGCGGCCCCGCCCTGCTCGTCGTCGACGGTGTGCAGCACATCGACGCGGACAGCGCCGACCTGCTGCGCTTCGCCCTCCATCTCGCCCCACCCGCGCTGCGGGTCGTCGCGGTCGAGACCCCGGAGGCGTACGGCTCCGAGGACGTCCACGACACCCACCTGTGGGTCCCGTCGGAGGCCGACATCCTGCTCGTGCCGGCGCTGCACGCCGACGAGATCGCCGCGCTGCTCATCCACCACCGGCTGCCGTCCCGGATGGCCGGCCGCATCCACAAGGCGAGCGGCGGCAACCCCCGCCTCGCACTCGCCGTGGGCCGCTCGCTGGCCGACGCCCGGACCCCGGTGCACCACGCCGAGGCGCTCACACTCTCCGGGCGGGCCCGCGATCTGGCCCGGCAGCTCCTCGGCACGGCGCCGCCCGACGTCCGCGAGACGCTGCTGTTCGCCGCGCTGGCTCTGCGCCCGACGGCGGCGCTGATACGCCGGGCCGGGCGGCCGAACGCGGAGGCGGACCTCGCGGCCGCCGAGCGCGCCGACCTGGTCTCCCTCGCCGAGGACGGCACGGTCGCCTTCACGGCCGGGCTGCTCCCTTCCACCCTGGTCCACGACGCCTGCTGGGCCGAGCGCAGCGCCGGGCACGCCGCGCTCGCCGGGGTCGTCGACGACCCCGTGGAAGCGGTGCGGCACCGGGCGCTGGCCACCGACATCCCCGACGAGGCCCTCGCCGCCGAGGTCGCCGCCGCCGCCGATCTCGCCCGGCGCCGGGGCAACAGCGCACTCGCCGCCGAACTGGCCCTGCTCGCCGCCGAGTCGACCCCGGTCCAGCACGGCGCACAGCGGATCGGACGGCTCGTCGACGCCGCCGAGGAGGCCGCCCGGGCCGCGCGGGCCGACCTCGCGATGCGGGCGGCGACCGATCTGCTGGCCCGGGACGCGGCCCCGTCCGACCGGGTACGCGCCAGGCTCGCCGTCCTCGACACCGCGGGCCAGGGCCTCACCGGGCTCGACGAGATGTACGTACACGCGATGGAGGACTCCGAGGGCGACACCGCGCTGCGGGCGGGTGTGCTGCTCCGACTGGCCGTCAAGTACGTGCTGGCGGACGGGGATCCGCTGCGCTCGCGGGCCGCGGCCGTCGAATCGGCCGCGCTGGCCGCCTCGATGGGCGATCCGCGGACGGCCGCCCAGGCCCTGACCGTGCAGGCGCGGATGGACCGGGCACTGGGGGCTTCGGACGCGGAGTCCGTCCTCGCGCAGGCCCGGGGTCTGGAGATGGCCGAGCGTCCGCTCGGGATCCGCAACGCCGCCCAGATCCTGACGATCCGTCACGCCCTTTTCGACGACCGGCTGATCGACGCCCGCGACCAGCTGAACGCCCTCCTCCCGCTGGTGCAGCGGCGTGGTTCGGTGGAGGACACCATCGAGCTCTTCTCGACGCTCGCCGCGATCGAGTCACGCATCGGGGCGTGCCCGGCGGCGCTCGTCCATGCCGGTCAGTCCCTGGCACTGACCCTGGAGGCGGGCCTCTCCCCCGGTCCCGCCTGGTACACGCTGGCGCTCGCGGAGACGGCCGGCGGCAGCTTCGGGCGGGCGGCGAGCTATGCCCGGCGCAGCGTCCAGGCGTCGGAGGAGGAGGGCGACCGGGTCTTCCTCTCCCGCAGCCTCTACGCGCTGGGCCGCGTCCAGTTGGTCAACGGGGACGTCGCCTCGGCCCTGGAGACCCTGCGGCGGGTGCAGGCCAACGAGCGGGCCCAGTCGACCGTCGACCCGTCGATGCTGCGCTGGCACGAGGAGCTGGCCGAGGCTCTGCTCGCCAACGACGCGGCGCGGGAGGCGGCGGAGCTGCTGGCCGAGGTGCGTCCGGTCGCGGAGCGGCTGGGCCGTACGACCGTACTCCTCGGCTGCGACCGGGCGTACGCGCAGTATCTGGCGACGTGCGGGAAGACGGACGAGGCGGCGGAGCTGCTCGCCCGAACCGCCGAGCGGTTCGCCGAGGCCGGGCTGCCGCTGGAGCACGGCCGGGCGCTGATCGCGCTGGCACGGGTGGAGCGGCGGCGCCGTCGCCGGTCGGCGGCGCACAGCGCCCTCCAGTCGGCGGCGGTCGTGTTCGAGCGCGCCGGAGCGGCTCCCTGGCTGGCGCTGACGAGCGAGACGCCCGCGAGTGAGGACGCCCCGTCGGCGCTCTCCTCTCTGACGGACGCGGAGCTGCGGCTGGCGCACCTGGTCGGGCAGGGGGCGAGCAACCAGGAGGCGGCGGCCAAGCTGTATCTGAGCGTGAAGACGGTCGAAGCGCGCCTCACCCGGATCTACCAGAAGCTGGACGTCCGCTCGCGGGCGCAGCTGGCGACCGCGCTCCGCGGCTGACGCGACCCAGAAGGTCCGACGGTCACACCGTGAACGGCTTCTGGCTCAGGAACGCGGACGTGGGGTTTCCCGTCGTGTAGAGGTTCGGGCTCTGCGAGGCGGGCAGCTTGCCCTGGATCGCGCGGTGGAAGGGCCGGTATCCGCCACGGAAGGCGCCCTCGCCCCAGACTCCGAGCAGCGCCTCGGTGAAGGCACCGTTGACCGGGCCGTCGGAGGCGACCTGGTTGTCCTGGCAGGCCGAGATGAGGATCGCCGGCGGTCCGGCGGCCTCTCCGTCGGGGGAAGCCTTCCGCAGGGAGCGCTGCAGCTCCTCGAAGAACGCCTGGTCCCTCTCGTAGATCTCCTGCTGCTTCGGTACGGGCATCAGCCGGATGCCGGTCTCGGGCAGGGCCGTACCGGGCAGCTCGATGGCGCTGCCGCTGTGGCAGCAGTCGAGCAGGGCGAAGATCCGGACGCCGTCGGCGAAGCCCCGGAACTCCTGGTGCAGCTCGTCGTCGAGGAACTGCCGGTCGTACAGGACGAGGGTCTCGTCGAGTTGGTCCGGTTCATCGTCCGGCCCGGTGACGTCGGGCATCTGCCCGCCGTGACCCGAGTAGGTGAAGAGCAGGATGTCCTCGGGGGCGAGCTTGGCCGCCGCCTGGCGCAGCGCCGCGGTCACGTTGTCGACGGTGCAGTCGGCGGTCAGCAGGACGGTGTCGGAGAAGCCCGCGGCGCGGGCGATCCTGGCCATGTCGTGGGCATCGTTCTCGCAGGCCACGAGGGCGCCGTCCCAGCCGTCGTAGGCGTCGGGGTCGACCTTGTTGAGTCCTACATGGATGGACAGTCCGGCTGCCATGGGGTGCCTCCTTGGGGGTGAGGGAGGGAGGCTCCGGGGGGCGGCTGATCGAGTGGCCTGCGGCCCGGTGCCGAGCGCGACCCTTCATGCGCGGTACTTACATCGTATGAAACAGACCGATCCCCCGTCCTCTCCACCGCCTCCCCGAGCGGGCGGACCCCGCCGAGATTCGCTCACCGACCGGACCGGATACGACGAGAACTTCCTCGGTCCCGTCGTGCCGCTGCCCGTGCCCGTCCGCAACTCGGTGGAGACGGTGACGCTGCCGTACACCCACTTCACCGTGGTCTTCCGGCCGGACCGGCGGCTCGCCGCCTCGACCGCGGTCTGCATCGAGGGCTCGCAACTCGCCGAGGACGTACCCCGGGACGACGTCTGGGAGTTCGATCCGCGGCTGCCCGATGAGCACCAGGCCGGCAACGAGATCTACCGGAACAACAGCCTGGACCGCGGGCATCTGGTGCGCAGACTCGATCCGGTGTGGGGCACCCCGGCAGTGGCCGGCCGGGCCAACACGGACACCTTCCACTACACGAACGCCGCCCCGCAGTCGGACGTCTTCAACCAGGGAAAGCAGCTCTGGCAGGGCCTGGAGAACTATCTGCTCGACCATGCGGCCGAGTTCGACCGGAAGCTGACGGTGTTCACCGGTCCGGTGCTGCACGACTCGGACCCGCCCTACCGGGGTGTGCAGGTGCCGCTGCGCTTCTGGAAGGTGGCCGCGTTCATGCAGGACGGGGCGCTGGCCTCGACCGCGTACGTCCTCGACCAGAGCCCCGATCTGAGCCGGGACGCCGAGCGGGCGCTCGCCGGTGCGAAGGCGGGCGCGCCGCCGCCGCTCGGCCCGTACCGGACGTACCAGGTGCCGGTCTCGGACATCGCGGAGATCACCGAGCTGGAGTTCGGGCCCTTGCCCGATGTCGATCTGATGCCGCCGACGCGGGCGCCGGAGGACCGCTGGCGGCGGCTGGAGTCGTTCGACGACATCGCGATGCAGGGCTGACCCGGCCGCCGGTCCGCCGGTGGATCGCCCGTTTGCCACGGCCCCTGCCCGGTGAAACGATTGTGCTGGCAGGTTTCAGTCAGTCAGTCAGTCCGTCCCGGGCTTCCCCGGAGGGACGGCCGGGCAGGTGCCGTATGCCGCTCAGCGAAACGGAATGGGGACTCGTCACGAGCTGGGTGCGTGAGCACCTCCTCGACGCCCCCGATCCCCTCACCCGACTGCGGCGCAGCGGCCTCTCGCAGGATTTCGTCGCGGATCTCGAGCTCACGCCGGACCGCGACGAGAACGCGCGGCTGGTCGTCAGCACGGCGCGCCGGGACGTCGCCCACCAGCGCCGGCTGCTCGACGTACTGGCCGGGCTCGACGCCCTCACCGGCGCGGGCAACGCCGAGGCGAGGATCCTGCTGACACGGCTGCGGGAGGACGAGGCGGTTCTGCACTCCGCCCAGGACCCCTTCCGCACCCTCGTCCTCGCCAACGGGGCCGAGGTGTTCATCGACCGGCACGAGCTGCGCGAGAAGCTCCGCGCCTTCGTCGCCGACCCGGAGCAGACGGTCCTGGTCGTGGACGGCGAGCCCGACAGCGGGCGCTCGTACTCGTACCACCTCATCCGGCATCTCGGGCAGCACTGCGGCTTCCGTCCGGTACGCGTGACCCTCTCGCGCACGTCGACGGCGGCGCGCCTGGTGGAGCGGCTCGACGACTTCGTGGCCCCTCCCGGTACGGACCGGATGCCGTTGAACCCCACACAGTTGAACGATCCACTGCCGGCGATCGACGACGCCGTGCACCGGATCGTCAGCCGGGCGACCGCCGCGGAGGAACGGTTCTGGCTGGTCCTCGACGAGTGCGACAAGCTCGATCCGAACGCGGACGTCTGGGACTGCATCGGCAAACTGGCACTCGCGGTCTACGAGCACACACCGGTACGGCAGGACGCCGTGCCCCGGCTCGTCCTCCTGGGCTACTCACCTACCATGCGCCAACTCCCCTACGACATACGCAAGAACGAGTGCCGGGACACGGCCCGAGTCGTCGGGGAGGACGATCTACGGGAGTTCTTCCGGGAGTTCTTCACCCAGGAGCGCCCCGCTTCGGACGCCACGGCGATACCGGCGCTCGTGGACGTGGCGGTGACCGAGGTCCTCCGGGCTGTCGACACCCCTGGTTCCGGCGACAGTTACATGCGCCGGGTGTGCACGGCGGTGGAGGAGACGGTACGACTCTCGCGCTCCCTCACCCCCGGCGGCGACCTCACCGGAGTGCTCCACCAGGCCATGCGGGACACGACCGGGTCGCCCCCGCCCGCACCGCCCGAACTGCGCGCCGCCTACCGGGAGGCGGCCTGCCTCCTCGACGCGTTCGACCCCACCCGGCTGCGGCTGCCGGACGAGAGCGGGCCCACGGGGCGGGCCGCCCTTGCCCTCGTCGACGACTGCACGGCCCTTCCCTCGCATCCCTCCCCGTCCTGGACCCTGAAGCCGGAGATCCGGGAGCTGGCGCTGAGCGGACTCGCGGGCCCCGAGGCCGCCCGGCGCGCCCTGGAGGCCAACATCGGGCTCGTCCCGGAAGGCCCCGGCCCCGAGCGTGCGGCGCTCGCCCTGCTGTCCGGCGTCGCACCAGGTCTGTCCCCGGTCGCTCCGGACCTGTCGAGGGTCGCTCCCGACATGTCCGGGGTGGCACCCGGCCTCTCCGGCACCCCTCCCGACGCGTCCGCGGTCGCTCCCGACCCGTCCGGCACCGCGCCCGCCCCAGGCCGGCCGCACGACGTCGAAGGGCTCGCGGACACGCTGCAGGCCGTGCTGTGGCTGAGCCGGGTCCCCGGCACGACCGGGCTGCCCGATGTGGACGACGTACAGCACCGTCTGGAGCGGGCGCGTCTGCTGCAGCCGTTGGAACGGCTGATCCAGGAGACCGTCCACGGGCGGCAGCGCGAACTCGACTCCCTGCGCGGCTACATCGACCTGCCCGCCGAGCCGGCCGAGCCACCCGTCCTCATCCACGGCGTGGGCGGCGTCGGCAAGAGCACGCTGCTCGCCAAGTTCCTCGTCGACAGCCTCCACGACTCGCCCGCCGGATTCCCCTTCGTCTACGTCGACTTCGAGCGGCCGACGCTCTCCATCCACGAACCCGCCACCATGATCGCCGAGTTCGCCCGCCAGCTCGGCATCCAGTACCCGCGCCACCGTGCCGCGTTCGACGCCCTCGCGGACGAGTGCGAGGAGACCGCCGCCTCCCAACGGGGCGCACGGAACCAGCTGGACGAGCTGTTCCAGCTGTCCACCACCCGCGCGACCCTCGGCCGCGACTACTCCGCCGGGTTCCACTCCCGGGCCAGCGCCCGCGAGCAGGAGCTCGCACAGAAGGTCGCCGAGCTCGTCGCCGAGGCCGTGCGCGGTCCGGCGGGCGCGATGGACCCGCCGCTGGTGATCGCCCTCGACTCCTTCGAGGAGGCGCAGTACCGCGGTTCGCCGGTCGTCGGCCGCATGTGGGCGATCTGGACCGCCCTGCGCGCCGCCTACCCACGGCTGCGGTACATCGTCTCCGGACGGGCCCCCATCGACCACCCCGCCAGGGTCCTCGCCCTCCGCACCATGGAACTCGGCGAACTGGACCAACAGGCCGCCGTCGACCTGCTGATGGCCTCCGGCGTGGAGGACGAGGCGGTCGCCCGGGACCTCGCCGACCGGGTCGGCGGCCATCCACTCAGCCTGAAGCTGGCCGCCCGGACCGCCGTGATCCTGGGCGCGCGGTCCGAGTCACTCGGAGACCTCCTGTCGAGCCTGCCCTCGCGCAAGCGCTGGTTCCACCACCAGGTCGACCAGATGCTCATCCAGGGCACGCTGTACGACCGCATCCTGAAGCACATCGCGGACGACGCGGTCCGCGCCCTGGTGCAGGCGGGTCTGGCCCTGCGGGTCATCACCCCGGAGCTGATCCAGGACGTCCTCGCCGAGCCCGCCGGACTCCATGTCACCTCGCCGCAGGAGGCCCGCGCCCTCTTCGGACGGCTGGTCTCGCGGGCCGACCTGATGGAGTCGGCGGGGCCGCAGGCCGTACGGCATCGGGCCGATCTGCGCTCGATCATGCTGAGGCTCTCCGACAGCGCGCGTACGGATCTGATGCGGGCCGTCGACCATCGTGCGGTGGAGTTCTACTCCACCCGCGAAGGCGCCGCCGCCCGCGCCGAGGAGATCTACCACCGGCTCCGCCTCGGCCAGAACCCCCGTGCGGTGGAACGGCGTTGGCAGTCGGGCGTCTCCGGACACCTGGTCGGGGCGGACCGGGACATGCCTGCCCGTTCGGCCGCCTTCCTGCTGGGGAAGATCGGCGGACACGTACCGGACCGGATCATGGCCGAGGCCGACCAGAAGGACTGGGAGCGGATCGCCGCCCGGGAGGTCGAGGACCTGCTCACCCAGGGGTACGTGGAGGTGGCTTCGGAGCGGCTGGCCGAGCGCCGGCCCTGGACTCCGTGCAGCAAGCTGCACGGGCTCCTGGTGGAGACGCTGGCCAGGTCCGGACGGCTGGCCGAGGCGCGGGAGACGGCCGAGGCGGCCGTGGACCGGGCGGAGGAGGCCGGGTGCTCGGAGATGCAGCTGGAGCTGCTGCAGATCTCGGCCCGTCTCGCCCAGGACGAGGGCGACTTCGCGGACGCCGACCGCGATCTGCAGGAGGCGGAGGACCTGGCGGCCGGCCTCGGCCTCGCCCATGAGTCGATGGGCGTCCTGGTGGCCAGGTCGCGGCTGGCCGTGCTCTCCGACGAGGGTTCCGCCGAGACGGACGCCCGCCTCGCCGGCGCCCTGCGCGGTATGCCGGACGCGGAGCTGGCCCGGCAGCCGGCCCTGGCCCGGGCCGCGGCCGCCACGGCCTCCCGGGTCGATCCGCAACTCCTGGAGCACACCCTGCGGCTCGTAGGTCTCCCGGCCGACGACGAGGCGGTGGTCGACGCCCTCGCCCGCTGGATCGAGACCGCCATGGTCGATGAGCCCCAGCTGCGCGAACCTCTGACGCGGATCCTGGAGTCCGCGGCGGGAGCCTCGCCGCAGGAGCCCCTGGCCGGAGCAGCGGGGCCCGGCGCCGTGGGTTCACCCGACATGCCGTACGCGACGGTGGAGCAGGCCCTGTGGGAGGCGCGCAGGCGCGGCACGCTGGACAGCCTCGCGTGGCGGGCGCTCATGCTCCGCGACCGGAGCGGCGATCTGGTCGAGGGGGTGGCGGCCGCCATCGACGCGAGTTCCCCGGCGCGCGGCCCGCTCACGGAACCGGGTGCGGCCAGGAGCGGTACGGGGCTGTGGTCGCAGCCGCCGCCTGACTCGGCCGAAGCGTCGGTGCGCAGCGATCCGTATCTCTCCCCCGAGGACGTCGTACGGGTCCGCAACGCCGCGCTGGAGGCCGGGCTCGCCGAGAACGCCGTACGGCCCCTGCTGTTCGCGGGCATCACCGCGCACTTCCGGGCGAGCCTGCCCACGATGGACACCCCGCTGCGGCAGCTCCACTCCGACCTGCACACGATGAACCAGGTGGAGCGGCTGATCGACGGGACGGTGCCGCTGGAGGTCTGGCTGCGCAACGCCCTCGCCCAGACCGTCGAGGCGGGCCCGTTCACCGTCCTGCAGCGCGCCCTGGACGACGTGGCGCGCGACGCCGCAGGAGAGCCTGACCTGCCGCCGGAGATGATGCCCGGCGAGACCAAGGAGGAGATCATCTTCCGGGACGACACCGTGCCGTTCGAGTTCCTGCACGGCGGCGTCCTGGCCGGCACCTCGGTCGCGCGCCTGAAGGTCCCGCCGTACGAGTCCGGCCGGCCCCAACAGCCCGCCTACCCGCACGCCGGTACCGGCTGGATCATCGCGCCGGGGCTGCTGATCACCAACCACCATGTGGTGAACGCCCGTACCCGCTCGCCCGGGGCACGACCGCAGGTGGCCGAGGCGGATCTCCGACTCCAGGTGGCCAACTCCCGTTCGCGCTTCGACTACGGCGCCGACGAGACGGAGACCGAGGAGGTGACGGCGGGCGCCCTGATCGCCTGGGACGAGACGCTCGACTACGCGGTCCTACGGCTCTCGGACGGACTGCCGCCCCGGCCGATGCTGCGGATCGCGACCGCGCCCCTGCAGCTGACCGGCACGGAACCGGTGGCGGTGAACATCATCCAGCACCCCGGCGGACAGCCCAAGCGGGTCGCGCTGCGCAACAACCTTGTCTTCCAGGCGGACGAGCGCGACGTCCGCTACTTCACCGACACCCGCAGCGGATCGTCCGGTTCGCCGGTCTTCACCGACGACTGGACGGTCGTGGCGCTCCACCGCGGCACCCGCCGGATGGAGGAGGTCGACTTCCAGGGCAGGAAGACGGCGTTCGTGAACGTCGGCACGCAGATGAGCCGGATCCTGGCCCATCTGCGGGAGAACAGCGTGGAGTTGTACGAGGAGATCACCCGAGCGCAGTCGGCCACGGCCCCACAGGACCACGAGTGGGCCGCGTGAGAACTGCCGTATGAGGCCGGCCTCGGGACGAACTGAGGAGGAGGTGGCGGGAGATGCGGTACGGATCACCGGTCGCGACCGATCCCGAGCGGGTCTTCGACGATCTGCGGGGAGTCGCCGCACGGGTGCGCGGGCACCTGGAGGCGGAGATCTCCGAGTCGGTGGAGGAGCTGCCGCCGGACGAGGCTCCGGCGGGCCAGATCTCCCGCTTCGCGCAGGAGGAAAGGGCCCGTGTCCTGGAGGCCGGCGTCGCCGGTCTGGAGAAACTGGCCGCTGGCCGCGCGGACGAGATCGACGAGGACGAGTACTTCGGGGTGGAGGCGATCGTCCTCCTGGAGGGCAGGCCCGCGATCCTGGTGCAGGGGCAGGACTTCGCCGCGCAGGACGGCGACTGGTCCGTGCTGGACGCGGGACGGGCGGCGATCCGTGAGTCGATCGCGCGCGTGGGCCGCGTCGAGGTGACCGGCCACCCGAGCCTGGACTGGGTCGGGACCGCCTTCCTGGTAGGTCCGACGACGGTGATGACCAACCGGCACGTGGCCGTGGAGTTCAGCCGCGCCGAAGACGCCGGATGGTCCTTCCAGCAGGGCATGTCCGCCCGCGTCGACCCGGGCGAGGAGCTGTCCGCGACCCCGGAGCCGGTCGGCGGCCCGCCGCCGTACGAGATCACCGAGGTGATCGGCATCCACCCGGACGTCGACATGGCCCTGCTCCGGGTCGCCCCGCCCGACGGCGGCGCACTCCCGACCCCGCTCGCGGTCGCCGCCGACGCACCCGCGAACGTGCCCGGCCGACCGGTCTACGTGATCGGCTACCCCGCCTGGGACGGCCGCCGCAACGAGCCCGAGTCGATGCGGCGGATCTTCATGGACGTCTACAACGTGAAGCGACTCCAGCCGGGCACGGCGACGGAGTTCACCCCCGGCGGTCAGGTGATGAAGCACGACTGCTCGACCCTGGGCGGCAACAGCGGCTCCCCGGTCTTCGACCTGACGGACCACCGAGTCCTCGGCCTGCACTTCGGCGGCCGCTACCGCCTCGGCAACTTCGCCGTACCGCTCTGGGAGTTGGTCGACGATCCCCTGCTGGCCCGGGCGGACGTCAACTGGGTCTGAAACGCGCCCCCGCACGATCTGCCGCGACTCGACACAAGCCCGTCGCGCCTCCCCGGCGAATCCCCACAGGAGCCTCACACAGGCTGCGCACAGCCATTCGAGGGCTTCGTTAGCGTTGCGTGGCGCTCGATCCCGTTCGCGAACGCGACCGAACCGCGGCCCGGTGGGTCGGCGGCATGTCAACTCAGGAAGACCCGAGATGGACTACTGCTCCTCGTGTCGCCGGCATCTCAACGGCGCCCTGGTGTGCCCCGGGTGCGGCGCCTACGCCCCGGACATCGCCCCGATCACCGACCACGGCCGCTTCGTCCCCGCCTCGCCCACGACGGCGGTCGGGGCCGACCACGGGCAGGACACGTGGCAGGACCCGTCCGAGGACCCCGTGGGTGAACTGCCCGCGCCTGAAGGGCGAGCCGCGCGGCGACGCCAGCGTGCCCGCTGGAGGAAGAGCCGGCGCCGGGCCGTGGTGGCGACCGCCTTCGCCCTGGTGGGCGGCGGTCTGACCGTGTCCGCGATGGACCGGCAGGGCGGCGAACGCGCACAGGCGGCCACGGCGCCGGAGAACCCGGGCACCGACATCGCCGAAGAGGCGGCACAGGACCCCCGCCCGACGTCGATACCGCCCGCCCCGCACGACACCGCGCCCACACCTTCCACCCCGCCCGACCTCCCGCGGCAGCAGCACAGCACGGCCTCCCTCCGCACCGCGCCGCCGAGCTCCCGGCCGGAGACGGCCGCCGCACGTCCCACGACGGCGAAGCCGGCCCCGCAGCGACAGAGCGGTTCCCCGGGCTCCACTTCCGCGTCCTCCGACCCGGCGGATACGAGCCCTGCGCAGACGCAAGCGCCCGCTGCCCCTGACGAGAACGAGGGCTCCGGCTCGGACTCGGCGGCGTCGCAGCCGAGCACCGCGCCGACCACACCGGGGGCGCCGACCGCGACGAAGCCGCCGGAGCTCTGCCTGCTCGTGGTCTGCCTGAACCTCTAGGACCTGGTACGCACCTGACTCGGTTTCAGATCAGGTCGGCCGCCCGGGCGGGGTTGTCGTCGAGGAAGCCGCCCGACTGGTGCTGCCACAGTTTCGCGTAGGCGCCGTCCGTGGCGAGCAGTTCCTGGTGTGTGCCCTGTTCGACGATCCGGCCCCGGTCGAGGACGACGAGCTGGTCCATGGTGGCGACCGTGCTCAGGCGGTGCGCCACCACGAAGGCCGTCCGGCCGTCCATGAGCCGCCACAGCGCGTCCTGGACGAGGATCTCGCTCTCCGAGTCCAGCGCGCTGGTCGCCTCGTCCAGGAGCAGGATCGGCGCGTCGCGCAGGATCGCCCTGGCGAGGGCGACCCGCTGGCGCTGCCCGCCGGACAGCTTCACGCCACGCTCGCCGACCATGGTGTCGAAGCCTTCCGGAAGCGCGTCGGCGAACTCCGTGACGTGCGCGGCCTCGGCCGCGCGGCGGATCTCGGCGTCGGTGGCGTCCGGCCGGGCGAAGGCGATGTTGTCGCGCAGTGTGCGGTGGAACATCGCCGGGTCCTGCGGCACATAGGCGATCAGACTGCGCAGGTCGGCCTGGCACAGTCTGCTGATGTCCTGTCCTCCGATCAGGATGCGGCCGGCGTCGATGTCCGTCATCCGCAGCAGCAGCCGGGTGAGTGTGGTCTTGCCCCCGCCGGACCTGCCGACGAGGCCGACCTTCGCCCCGCTGGGCACGGCGAGGTCGAGCCCCTCGAAGAGCGGCTTCGCGCCACCGTGGGCGAAGGTCACCTGCTCGAACCGCACGTCGACGGCCTTCTCCGACTGCAGCGGCTCCGGATGCACCGGGTCGAGCACGGTCGACGGTGTCAGCAGCAGTTCGGTGAACTGCGCGGCCTCCGTCATCGAGCTCTCCATGCGGCGGTAGATCTGGTTGAACTCGAACATGATCCGCGTCGCGTTCGCGTAGTAGGTGAAGGTGACGATGATCGCCTCCACGCCGTGGTTCCCGGCGCCGAGAACGATGGCGAGCAGCAGACCGAGCGTGTTGGTCAGTACGGACATCGGCGCGACCAAGGTGTCGATGCGCAGGTTTCCGTAGTCCCACGAACGCAGTGTGAGGCGCCGGGACTCCGCGACGCGGGAGCGGTGTTCGGCGGCCTCACGTTCCTCGGCGGCGAACGCCCGGACCGTGTCCATGTTCATCAGGCTGTCCGCGACATGGCCCGACACCCGGGCGATCGCCTCCTCACGCTGGGCGACGAGCGCCTGACGGCGGCGGATCAGCGGCGTCACACACAGCGCCGCCAGTGTGATCATCACCAGGAGGCCGACCACGAGCAGTGGCTCGTACTGCCACAGCACCACCGAGGCGAAGACCAGCGGCACGAAGCTGCCCATGACCGAGAACGTCAGCGTGTCGACGAACTCCTCGAAGCGGGAGGCGAAGCTCAGCACCCGCTTGGTCAGCGATCCGGCGAAGTTGTCGTGGAAGAACGCGGCGTCCTTGGCGAACAGTTCGTCCATGCCGATGACGTAGAGCTGCTCGATGCCACGGGCATCGAGACGGTTCAGGCAGTGGAGGCCGATGCGCCAGAGCAGTTCGGCGCAGAGCAGCACGCCGGCGAAGCCGAGGACGTACGGCAGCATCGAACCGATGTCGGTACGGCCACCTCCGACGATCCGGCCGACGAGCTTCGCGACGACCAGTGGCGCGATGTAGAAGATGCCGATGTTGCCCAGCGCCGGGAGCAGCATGGCGGGCAGCGTCAGCCGCCGAAGGCGGGCCAACTCCCGTCCGTAATATCGAAGTGCGAGGAGCACCGGACCTTTGCCCGGCGAACCTTTGCGCGATTCAGGCAATCCCATCCCAACCCTGCTTTGTCGGACCTGTAGGACAGGATTCGCAGTGTCCCGTGACGGGACCCGCACGGTCCAAGCGTTTTTTCTAGCCACTCACCGTCGCGGGCGTGGGGCCGTCGGGGCGGACGGTGATGCCGTAGGCCGTCCTGGCCGGCGTCGAGTGGAAGCGCGGGGTGTGGGCGGGCAGCAGGTGTTCGAGGAGGACGGTGGACTCGCGGAGGGCGAACTGCAGGCCGAGGCAGGCCCGGGGCCCGATGCCGAACGGGAGGTAACTCCCCGGGTCGTTGGGGCGCCGGCCGGGGGTGGTGAAGCGCGCCGGGTCGAACAGCTCGGGGTCTTCCCAGAGTCCGGGGTCCCGGTGCGTGAGGTAGGGGCAGACGAGTACGTCGGTGCCGGCCTCGATCTCGTATCCGGCGAGGAGGTCGTCCTCCGCCGCGCAGCGCGGCAGTATCCAGGCGGACGGGTAGAGGCGCAGCGTCTCGCTGACAAGAGCCTGGACGGCCTGCCGCCGTTCGGGTGAACCGTCGGCGCCCGCGGCGAGCGCCTGCTCCCGCGCCCGGGGGTTTCGGTCGAGCAGGAGGTAAAGCCAGGTCAGGGTGGTGGCGGTGGTCTCGTGGCCGGCGACGAGGAGGGTGACCAGCTCGTCGCGGATCAGCCGGTCGGTGTACTCGGGGCGCGTTCCGGCCGCCTCGACGAGGATGTGCAGCAGACCGGGGCCGTCGGGTCCGGCCTCACCGTCGCGGGCGGCGGCGATGGCGCGGCTCGCCACGGCGTCGATTCTCGCGAGCTCGTCGCCGACGGCGCCCTGAGCGGCGGCGCTGTCGGCGGGCAGGCTGGGCAGTGCGGCCACCACGGTGGGTACGGCGGCCAGTTCGCGCTCGGTATCGGCATCGAGGGGATGGCCGGTCAGGGAACGCCAGATCGTGTCCAGGGCGAAGCGGCGCATCTCGTCGCCGACGTCGAGGACCTGCCCGGTGCGGGCGTACGCGTCCCAGCGCGCCGCGGTGGTCCGGGCGGCCTCGGTGATCCGCTGCTCGTAGCGGCGCATCCCCCGGCCGGTGAACTGGGACTGCAACAGCCGCCGTTGCCGCTGCCACGCCTCGCCCGTCGCGGCCAGGACGCCGTCGCCGATGAGCAGTCGGGCGCGGTGCGAGCGCTTCACGTACCGGTCGGGGTGGAGCGCGAGCACGTGCTGCACGGCCGCGGGTGCGGTGACCAGGACGGTCGGGCGCGGGCCGAGCCGGAACGCGGCGACGCCGCCGAGGCGTTCGCACGCCTCGGCGAGGAGGTCGACGAGCTCCCCTCCCCCGGCCTGCCACTTCGCGACGAGGGCGGGATCCAGTTCGGGAACCCGCCGAGCTGAGGGAGACGGGCTCGGAAGGGAGGACGAGCGGGCGGGGGTGGCCACGGGTCTGCTCCTGTTCGGCGGCTGCACGTCGTCACGCACTGTAGGGGAGCGGGCGCGAGGGGCGACAGACCGCCTCGGCTCCGGGCATCGGGCTCCGGCTGCGCCGAAGGGGTCGGGCCCATGACGGGCCCGACCCCTTCGGTCAGCGGTGCGGCGGTCGGTCAGACGCGGTCGGCCGCGATCAGGACGTACTGGAACGAGCCGTCCTTGTAGGAGTTGATGAACGCCTCCTCGATACCCGTGACCAGGGAGGACGTGGCGCGCAGCTCCCAGTACGGGAGCGTCGCGGGGGTCAGGTCGATGACGGCCTGCGGCACGAGACGGTTGTCGGCCATGGCCCGCAGGTACTCACGGCGGGAGTGGATGTTGCACTCGAAGTGCGCGTTGATCTGGGAGACCCACTTCGAGGGCTGGCCGTAACGCGGGTTCCAGCAGCCGGTGATGGTCACATAGCGGCCGCCGACCTCGAGGACGCGGGAGTGCTCGGCGAAGAGGTCGTTCAGGTCGACGTACATGCTCGACTCGTTGTTCCACGAGGCGGCGGCCTGGCCGGTCTCGAAGGGCGTGTCGAGCATGTTGCACACACGGGCGCGGACGTGGTCCCCGATGCCGAGTTCATCGGCGCGCCGGTTGGCGAACTCGGCCTGCTTGGCCGAAAGCGTGACGCCCTCGACCTTGCACCCGAATCGCTGATGGGCCATGACCATCGAACCGCCCCGGCCGCAGCCGGCGTCGACGAGCGTGTCGTCGCTCCCGATGGAGCCGAGGTTGTCCAGGAGGACCTCGGCCTGCGCCGACTCCAGGCGGTGGAGCTCGGCGATCAGCTTCTTCTCGTACGCGCTGTCCTCGACGTCCCCGAGGGCGGCGTGGTCGATGTCGCCGATGCCGTAGTGGTGGTGGTAAAGGCCGTCGACATCGCCGAGACGCAGGTTCACCGGCCTGGCCTCGTTGTTCCAGTAACGGGCGATGTCACTCTGATAGGGCGTCGCCGGTCCCGGGACGAACGCGGAGATGCCGTTGACGGTGGTGAACTCGGTGCTGGTCACAGATGATTCCGTTCTTACCAGAAATCGGGCAGGCTGTATCGATAGGTGTTGGTCTGGTGCCAGTAGTGGTTGCCGTCGACCCACACGGCGACTCCCCGCAGGAAGCGCAGCACGCTCGGGACGGGACAGGCGGCGGCCAGGGCGGCGGCTTCGGCTTCGAAGTCGTGCATGAGGTCGTTGTGGACCTCGACCGCCTTCAGGTACGCCTCCCGCTCCGAGAGCTCCTCGCGTTCGGCGAGCACCACGGGCAGGTTCAGGTGCCGGCCGGGGCTGGCGAGTTCCTTGGTGTACGAGTACAGGTCGTTGACGATGGTGGTGGCATTGCCGGCGAGCGCGAGAACGCGCTGCATGGCCGGCTGGGCGTGGAGGTCCGCGGGCAGTTCGTAGCCGCCGACGGTGTCCGTGATGGTGGGGCAGGGGCGGAAGTTGTTGAACTGCCGCATCGCCAGGTACTCCCACACCTCGGGCACGTGGTCCGTCTGGGCCCAGGCGCCTTCGGCGAGGTATCCCATGTGCAGCCGGGCCATGTCGTGCCGGAACCGGTCCGCCTGGGAGGGGGTGGACTGCTGGACGAAGTACTCCATGGCGGAGCGGTAGGCGCGCCGAGGGGCGTCCGCGTGGAGCGACTCCTCCCACTGCGGCTGGTACTCCTTCGTCGTGTGCAGGGGGTCGAGGGCGGTGTGCGCGAGCAGAAGGCGCCCGCCGAGGCCGATGGGCGAGCCGCCGTGGTCCTCGCAGTAGCAGTCGTCGACCGCGTTCTCGGCGACCATCAGCCGGGTGGCGATCATCAAATGCTCGACGGTCGGGGCGTCGGGATGGCAGGCGACCATGTAGCGACCGACGGAGAAGCCGTCGAACTCGCCTTCCCAGTCCTCGGGGTACAGGTCGACCTCGTCCAGCGCCCAGGCCTTGATCCTGCGGCTGACCTCCTCCACGCGCACCGGGTCGGGCTCCGGGATGGGGTGGTGGTAGAGGCCCGGGATCGGTGTGCCCTCCGCCGGGGCCTCGGGCGCCGGCGGGGCCGAAGGCTCCTCGCGCCGCCCCAGGTACAGGCTCGAGGTGCCCAGACCGGTGGGGCCGCGCAGGATCCGATCCAGGTCGGGGGTCGCCGGCGCGGGCGGGGTGTCGGTGACGCTGACGGCCTCCGATGCGGCTTCGGCCTCGACGGCGGCTTCGAGGCCGGTGGCCGAGGTGTGGGCGTGGTCGATGACGTGGGCCCCGAAGCCGGTCGCGGCGGCAGGCAGGCCCGACTGCAGAGGGGAAAGCCCCGGATCGGGCATCCGTAGCTCCTTGGTGAGGTGGGTGGGGGGTGCCCGGAGCCCGGGCTGCTCGCCCTGCCCCGGTCCCTGTCCGGGCCGTCGCGGCCCTGGGACGGGTGCTCTAGTCGTGCCTGCGGGCGATCTGCACGTTCTCCAGCACGCCGAGCGCGTTGGGCACGAGGATGGCGGCGGAGTAGTAGGTGGTGACCAGGTAGGAGATGATCGACCGCTCGTCGATGCCCATGAAGCGCACCGACAGGCCCGGCTCGTACTCCTCCGGAAGCCCGGTCTGGCGCAGGCCGATGACGCCCTGGTTGTCCTCGCCGGTTCGCATGGCGAGGATCGAGCTGGTGTTCTCCCTGCTGATGGGGATCTTGTTGCAGGGCAGGATCGGGACGCCTCGCCAGGCCAGGACCTGCTGCCCGTCGAGGTCGACGTTGTCCGGGTAGATCCCGCGGGCGTTGAGCTCGCGCCCGATCGCCGCGATGGTCCGGGGGTGGGCGAGGAAGAGCTTGGTGCCGCGGCGGCGGCAGAGCAGCTCGTCGAGGTCGTCCGGGGTGGGCGGGCCGGAGTGGGGCTGGATCCGCTGCTTGAAGTCGGCGTTGTGGAGCAGACCGAACTCCCGGTTGTTGATGAGCTCGTGCTCCTGGCGCTCGCGCAGCGCCTCGATGGTGAGCCTGAGCTGCTCCTCGGTCTGGTTCATCGGCCCGTTGTAGAGGTCGGCGACCCTCGTGTGGACCTTCAGGACCGTCTGGGCGACGGAGAGCTCGTACTCGCGCGGCTTGAGTTCGTAGTCGACGAAGGCACCGGGCAGCGCGACTTCGCCGACGTGGCCGGCCGACATCGCGATCTCTGCCTCGCCGTGGCGGTTCTGCCGCTGATGGGGCAGCGAGCTGAACCGCTGGATGTGGTCGTGGAGGCTCGGCGCGGCGGACATGACGGCGTCGAAGTCGGCGCGGGTCAGGGTGAGCAGGGTGCCGGCGGTCTCGGCGGTGGCGGTGAAGTCCCACGTGCCCTGGCCGTCCAGGAGGGCGTGGTCACCGAACCGGTCGCCGTCGGCGAGCACGGCGACGGCGACCTCGTCGCCGTACTTGCCGGCGGAGATCTGGTTGACCCGCCCGTGGGCGATCAGGTGGATCTGTTCGGCCGGGGCACCACGCTCGACCAGCACCTCACCGGCGCGGAAGTCACGCTGGGCGCACCGGTCGGCGAGCGCGGTGAGCACCTCAAGGTCGTCGAACCCGCGCAGCATGGCCAGTTCGCCGAGCTCCCGGGGGATCACCCGGACGTCGGCACCGTCCTGGACGAAGTCGATGCGCCCGTCGCCGACGGTGTAGCTCAGCCGCCGGTTCACTCGATAGGCGCCACCCTTGGTCTCCACCCAGGGGAGCATCCGCAGCAGCCAGCGGGAGGTGATCTCCTGCATCTGCGGGGCGGACTTGGTGGTGGTGGCGAGGTTGCGGGCAGCCGAGGTGCTGAGGGACTGCCGAGTCGGCTCCGGTTGCGCTTCCGCCCTGGTCTCAACGGTCATCGGGCGAGCTCTCCTTGGCAAGGGTGGTGGTCGGCGAACATGCGCCGACCACGAAGAGGGAAGAAAGGGGGACGAACCTCTGGGAATCCGTCCAGATCCGGGGGAACAGTAACGCCCGGTACGCCCGGCTCGCCCCATGCGGCCTCGGGTATTACCTCAAAACAGTGATCTTGCTCGGCGGGGTGTTTACGGGGCCGAACGACGACATCCGGACCCCCTGGCCGAGAGCACACCCGCCGCGCGGTGTTCCGAAGCGCTCATTCCTCCGGAGGGACGCAGAGGACGGGGACCGTGGACATGTGGAGGAGCTTGTGGGGGGTCGAGCCCAGGAGGGCGCCTCGCATCGGGCTTTCGCCCCAGCTGCCGACCACGATGACGCGTGCGGCGTGGCGGTTCGCCGCGTCGATCAGCGCCTGGGCCGGCTTTTCGTCGATCACCTCGACGATCGTCGGCACGCCCGCCCGGTCCGCCTCGGTGACCGCGTGCTCCAGGCCGGTGCGGCCGGCCTGGCGGATGGCCTCGTGGTGGGAGGTGTACTCCTCGCCCAGAGGGCCGGGGGCCGCGGCTCCGTAGACCAGGACGAGTCGCTCGTCGAAGGCGGCGGCCACCTCGACCGCGATGCGCAACGCGCGGGCGGCGCCGGGGGATTCGTCGTAGCCCAGTACGACCGACATCTCAGGACTCCTTGCCGTGGCCGCGGCCGTGGACCAGGTCGGGGTCGGCCACGCTGGGGCGCTCCCGCCAGAACGCGGGTGCCCGCAGACGCCATACGAGCATGATGACCACTCCGACGAGAGCGATGCCGATCCCGATGACGAGCGGGGGGCCGAGGCCGAACCACGAGGTGCCGCTGTAGGAGTTCTCCGGATCGGCCATGTCGGAGACGGACCGCACGAGGAGCCATGTCAGCAGTCCGGCACCGACCAGGGGGCCCAGACCGATCAGCAGGAAGTTGTGGACGCTCTCGAAGAGATGGCGGCGGTAGTAGACCGCGCAGGCGATGCCCGTGAGCGCGTAGTAGAAGGCGATCAGCAGCGAGAGCGCGGTGAGCGAGTCGAAGAGGGCGTTGGTGCTGATCTGGCTCACGACGAGGTACCAGGCGATGGCGATGGCGGCGACCCACCACGTACTCACGTCAGGGGTGCGGAAGCGCGGGCTGATGTGGCCGTACTGCGCGGGCAGCGCCCGGCGCCGTGCCATGGACAGCGCGGTGCGCGAGGCCGGGATGATGGTGGTCTGGGTGGAGGCGATGGCGGAGGTGGAGACGGCAAGGAGCAGGATCCAGTCCCAGCCGCCGAGTACGTCCCCGGCGAGCTGGGCGAAGATGAACTCCTCGTCCTCGGCGTTCTCGGCCAGGAACGTCGGACCGGCGTAGGCCACGACCGCGAATCCCACGGACACGTAGGTCACCAGCAGGACGACGGTCGACCAGAGCCCCGCTTTTCCGGGCGCGGTCGCGGAGTCCTTGACCTCTTCGGTGAGATTGACCGCCGATTCCCAGCCCCAGTAGATGAAGACGCCGAGCAGCAGCGCGCCGGTGAGTGCCGCCCCGCCGGCGCCGAACGGGTTCAGCCAGCTGAATTCGGGGTCGGCCGATGGGTACTTGCTCGTGCCGGCGTAGACGCTGTAGAGCGCCACTCCCACGAAGATCAGCAGACAGGCGACCTGCGCAAGGATGAGGACGTTCTGCACCTTGGCCGACAGCTCGGTGCCGATGACGCACACGGCCGTCATCACCAGGATGAGGAGCACGGTGAGCAGTTGGCGTACGAAGGTGTTGTCCACCCAGCTGTCGAGGCCGAAGGCGAGCAGGGCGAAGCTCACGGCCACGTCGGCGAGCGAGCCGACGACCAGGACTCCGGTCATCGCGATGGCCCATCCGCCGAGCCAGCCGGCCCAGGGGCCCATGGCGCGCGTGACCCAGGAGAACGTCGTGCCGCAGTCCTGATCGACCTTGTTCAGGTAGTAGAACGCGGACGCGATCAGCAGCATCGGCACGAAGGAAGCGAACATCACGCCCGGCGCGTAGATCCCGACCAGGGCGACGATCGGGCCGATGACGGCCGCGAGCGAGTATGCGGGGGAGGTGGCGTTGAGCCCGATGACGAGGGCGTCGACGAAACCGATCGCGTTGGCCTTCAGACCCACTTGTCGCCCGGCGGGCGCGGCATCCTCGGCGGTCATGTTCCCTCGCTCCCGACGAGCCAGACAGAACAGCGAGACCTATGACTTCATCGTAGGGAGGCTCGACCCCTCGTGCATGCGCAGGAAG
The DNA here is from genome assembly GCF_036237275.1 of Streptomyces sp. NBC_01353. Classification (GTDB taxonomy): domain Bacteria; phylum Actinomycetota; class Actinomycetes; order Streptomycetales; family Streptomycetaceae; genus Streptomyces. Next base: position 1,493,552 of record NZ_CP108352.1, read on the forward strand.
CGGCCGCCGGTATCGCCGGGCGCCGTCACTGCTCGCGCATGCCCCATGGCGCCTGGTACTCCGTGAGCAGGTCGAGGAAGGGTTGCGGCGGCATCGCCTCGGGGCCAAGTACGCCACGGCCCTGCCAGGCCCCGTTCGCGACGAGCTCGAAAGCGGCCACGGGGTTGATCGCGGTCTGCCACACGACGGCCTGGGAGCCGTACTCGCGCATCGACCACTGGTTGTCTACCACGTGGTACAGGTACACCTCCCGGGGCCGCCCGTCCTTGGTCCCCTTCACCCAGGTGCCCGCGCATGTCTTGCCGTGCATCCGGTCGCCGAGGGTCGCCGGGTCGGGCAGACAGGCGGCGACGACGTTCCGCGGCGAGACCGCGACCCTGCCCGTGGCACCCTCCACGCTCACCGGATCCGTACGGTCGAGCCCGAGTTTGTGGAGGGTACGCAGGACGCCGATGAACTCGTCGCCGAGTCCGTACTTGAAGGTGACCCGCCGGGCGTTCAGCCACCGGGGCACCAGCAGCACCTCTTCGTGTTCGACGTTCACGCACTCCACCGGCCCGATGCCCTCCGGGAAGTCGAAGACCTCCGGCTCGCTGAAGGGCGCCGTGGTGAACCAGCCGCGCCCCTCCTCGTAGACGACGGGCGGGTTCAGGCACTCCTCGATCGTCGTCCAGATGCTGAAGGACGGGGCGAAGTCATAACCGTCGACGACCAGGTCGGCGCCGTCGCGAATGCCGATCTCCTCGATCTCGTCGAAGAGCGTGTCGGAGGCGTAGCGGGCGAAGACGTCCGAGAGCCCCGGTTCCACGCCCATGCCCACGAGGGCGAGTCGGTCCGCCGCCTCCCACTCGGCCGTCCGGGCGAACTGCTCGTCTCCCAGCTTCACGCCGCACTCCTCGTACGGGCGCGACGGGTGCGGCCGGGACAGGGACATGGCCATGTCGAGGTAGTGGGCGCGCTCGGCGAGCGCGGCCTCGAAGAGGGGCAGGACGAACCGGGGATCGGTGGCGTTGAGCAGCACGTCGCAGCGGTGCTCGACGAGGGCAGCCCGCACTGCGGCCGTGTCCGAGGCATCGAGCCGAGCCGCTGTGAATCTGCGCTCGTCCGCCCCGAGGGCGGCGACGGCCGACTCCGCCCGTACCGGGTCGTAGTCGGCGACGACCATGTGCTCGAAGAAGGAACGGCGGGCCGCGATCCTGGTGATGGCCGTACCCACGCCTCCCGCCCCCACCATGAGGATGCGCATGGTGCAGCACTCCTTCGTTCCGCCTCCGGGCTCGACCCGGGCGGCGAGAGGTCGGCATCGACGGACGACGGTCGCGTCCTCCCGATGATGCCGCCTCGTTCACACCACGGCCACCAGCCGCAGGCCGGGCGGGTGACGCCGCAGGAATGGCGGACGGAGTCGCTCGACGTCGTGCAGGCCGTCGACGGGCCCGATCCGGCGTTCGTCTGCACCGAGATCCGCCGACGCGGGCCGATGGCGACCCCACCGGAGAAGTGCACGAAGCCCTGCGCCATCGCCCGGGCGATGGGAGCCGCGGAAGCCGCATGGAGGGCCTCGCTCGCAGGGACCACCATCGCCGATCTCGTCGCGTCGGTGGAGGGCGACAGCGGACCGGACGCGCTCCCGGGACTCGGCTCCTGGCTGACCGCAGGCGCCGACGCACCCTAGGCCCGGTGCGGAGGTGGCCCGAGCTCGGCGCGGTACACCTCCGCCCGCCGCGCCGGCCCGACGGGGCTCCGGGGCGGGCGTCCTGCCGTCAGCGATCGGCCGCCGGCCGACCCGGCCAGACCGAGTTGACCCTCGACAGGTCACCGAAAACGATCAAGGGGCCGTTTCGGATTACTCTGAAACTGCCCCTTGATCTGCGACTTCGAAAAGTCGGGACAACAGGATTTGAACCTGCGCCCCTTGAGTTCCAGTAGTGAGGGTCAGGAGCATTTTTTGGATATAGCAGACTTAGTCGGGGTGGCGGGCCCGATGCTCCACCCCCCGCATCGGCGCCGTCGCCAAGGCCGTCCGCACCCTCCTGACCTGCACGTATTCAGGACAGAAGAGTTTCAGTGCTCACAGAGGGAGAATTCTCGTTCGTAGAGCTGCTCGTTGTGTTCGTCGACGAAGAACCTGCGTTCCCGCATGAGTTGTTCGCGGTGGTTCTTGGCCTGTTCAAGCGTCATGGTCGAGGTCTCGGACCACGGTTGCTGCGGTGGCACATCGGATGTCGAGACGATCTCTTCCGACGGGTCGACCAGGAAGAACGCAAGAATTTTGCGGTGGCCCGGGCGGGTGGGGTCCGTGAGGCGGAATGAGCCGACGCGGTGTTGCAGGATGTTCGGGAACGCCAGGCAGCGGCCCGCCGGCGTCGATGCCGATCCCAGCATCTGGTTCAGTGCGTCTTCGTCCTCCAGGCCGTAGACCTCACGCAGACCGTTGTCGTCGTTCTGTTCGTAGTTCGGGTCGTCGAGTGCCGCCCGGAAACTCAGCCGGCTTTCGGTGATGTTCTCGCTGTCCCAGTAGTAGATGCCGGTCGAGACGATCCGCTCGTTCAACATCCCCTCGACATGCCAGGAACCGCCTGGGTACTCGGGCTTGTCCGGGGTGAGATGAACGGTGGCGAGCTTGACGATGACCTGGAGACGGCGGCCGCGCAGGTCGACTCGGGCGGATTCATCGGGCGACTCGGGCGGGGTGAAGGCCGGGGCGTCCGGGATGACCGGGCGGCGGTTCTCCCACCAGTCGTCCTGGGCCTCTTCCCATGCACGGAGGGCTTCTGCGTAGGCCGCAGCATCACTGTAGGAAGACTTGTCCGGAAACTCCGGTTCCGAGTCGTACCACCCGTAAGGATCGGCCTCGATCCGCAGGGGCCGCGGATGGCGCAGATCGGTGAGCACGTTCTCCAGCAGCGGGCGCATGCTCGCGAACAAGTCCGGCAGGACGGAGGCCAGTTCGTGATGGGTCTCGGGGTGGACGTTGTTGACGTACGAACGGAAGGCGACATCGCCGTCGTCACTGACGTCGACGTCCGTGGGCAGCCACTGGAACTTCTCCGAGAACTCGTACTTCGAGTAGCGGTCCGTCGGATTCTGCCAAGCCCGCTCGGGCGCGCCGCTCACCTCTCTCACCAGGCAGAACAGTGAGGGATGAACCAGATCCAGTACCTGCCCGTCGGATCCGGGATGCCAGTCCTGTTCTGCTTCGGGGACCTGTTCCAGGACCCGAACCGCCTCGCGCAGCCGGGATCCGAGCTTGTCGTCGACCAGTGTGTCCGACTGCCACACCCCGTCGACTGCGGACACCTCGATGCCGGTTCGTCCGTCCCGCAGCGCGGCGTAGTGCACGAGTTCGGCAAGCACGTAACGAACCTGCGCTTCGGTGAGGCCCTGGGCGACCGCTTCCTGCGTCCACCTGGCGACGATGTCGGCATCGTTCATCTTGTCGAACCACCCCGGCTTCGCCCGAATGTGCGCGCTGCACTGCATCATCTGAAGTTCCCGCAGCGTTCGGGGTGTCGCGAACGCTGCGGAACGGGAAGCATGAAAGGGCAGCGGGAAAGCAGACAGGCCGGTCAATTCTTGTGGTCCCTACAGTCGGTGTGCGGTGGCGGGAAGGATAGCCCAGCAGACTGACACCGCAGCCGTGGTCCCTGTCCGCTGGTACCGCGTTGCGGAGGCTCAGCGGGTGGAAGCGCTCCTGCCGTCACGCGGTGCGGTAGTTCCACTCTTCCGTAGCGGCGGGCTTGTCCGTTCGTGCCCGCGCCTGAATCCGGCAGGGCGGGGACGAGGAAGCGGCGCAGGGCGCCCGCCCTGGGCCCCGTCGACGTACTCGGCGCAGTAGCGGGGCTTGGACATGGCCGCGCACTCCGCCCAGCCTTCGATTCTGTCGGAGGTGACGACGCGGACGATCAGGACGTCGCGGTCGCGCGACCACATCCACCGCCTCCGCGAAGCCCTCCACCGATTCCGCTCCCCCGCCCCGCCCGCCCCCAGGCCGTCCACCACCGCGCACACCGTGTGGTCCCCAACTGGTCCCCACGGAGGCGGGGCTGTTCCACCATCGGAAAGGCAGCGAGAAGGACGCCTCAGCCGAGGAGTGACCTCCCTCCACCCGTTGCGGTGGCGTGCGGAGAGCATCCTGCCGCCAGGCAGGAACATGGGTGAGGAGCGCACAGGCGGCCGAGGACCCCGCGCACGGTCTGTCTCGCCAGTCACACCGGGGTGTCCCTCGCGTAGCCCTCTCGCGCACCGTACTCACGGCCGGAGTCGAGGAACGAACCACGCGGGCGACTTGTCGGTCTCCCCCGGCCGCGGCGACGACTCGGGCCGTGTCCACCTCTCGCTCGCTGGCCGCGGAAGAGGATGCACCGCCCTGCTCCGTGCCTGGAGGCCGGACGTCACCGCGTTCCTGCGCTGGACCGAACGCATTGTCCCGCGGCCGGGAGAGCGAGCACCTCGACCTGGACGCCCTCGTCTCCCAGATCATGGATCAACGCCCATCCCCTGACCCGCAGCGGTGGGAACCTTGTGTCGTGGCCCTGATGCTCACCGTGAACGCCGGGAGCCCTGGCCGCGGGGAGGTGCTACAACTGGGGTTGTGAGCCCGTCTCGTCTCTCGTGCCCGGCGTACCGGTGCGGTCGAACCTAGGCAGAAGATTCGGAAGCGTCGCCGGACAGGTCTTCGTCCTTCAGGTGGCGATCGTGGTGCTGCTCGCGGCCGGGGCCCTGCTGGCCCTGGTCCTGCAGTCGCGGTACGACATCGACCGTGAAGCGCGCAACCGGTCGGTTTCCGTGGCGCAGACCTTCGCGAACTCCCTGGGCCTGCAGGAAGCGCTGAGGTCGCCGGACCCGTCCGCCGTCCTGCAGCCCCTCTCCGAGAAGACGCGTAAGGCCGCAGGGCTGGACTTCATCGTGGTGATGGACACCGGCGGCATCCGCTACAGCCACCCCCAGCCCGACCGCATCGGCGAGCGGTTCGTCGGCACGATCGAGCCCTCGCTCGCGGGCCGGGTGCACACCGAGAGTGTGCAGGGGCCGCTGGGCAAGGAGATCCAGGCGATCGTGCCGGTCACCTCGCCCGAGGGCGAGGTCGTCGCTCTGGTCTCGGCTGGTCTGACGGTGGAGACCGTGACCGGCATCGCCGACCGCCAGCTTCCGGTCATCCTCCTGGCCCTCGCCATCAGTCTGGCTCTGGCCACCGTCGGCACGGCGCTGATCAGCCGAAGACTGCGCCGCCAGACCCACGGGCTCGGCACGCAGGAGATGACCCGCATGTACGAGCACCACGACGCAGTGCTCCACGCCGTCCGTGAAGGGGTGCTGATCACCGACGGCGAAGGACGACTACTCCTGGCGAACGACGAGGCCGGACGGCTGCTCGGGCTGCCGGACGACGCCGAAGGACGCCCCGTCGACGAAGTCGGCATGGATAGCCGAATGGCGGAACTGCTGCTGTCCGGCCGGGTGGCCACCGACGAGGTGCTGGAGGCCGGGGACCGGTTGCTCGTGGTCAATCAGCGGCCCACCCGCCCACGGGGCTCGGCGGTCACCATCCGCGACTCCACCGAGATGCAGCTCTTGAGCAGCCGGGCGGAGACGGCCCGCAGGCGGCTCAAGCTGCTCTACGACGCCGGGGGTGACATCGGCACCACCCTCGACGTGGTGCGCACCGCGGAGGAGCTGGCCGACGTCGCCGTTCCCCAGTTCGCGGACTTCGTCACGGTCGACCTGGCCGACCCGGTACTGAAGGGCGACGAGCCCGGCCCAGGCGCCGACATGCGGCGCACCGCGGTCAGCGGCATCCGCTCCGATCACCCGCTGTACCCGCTCGGCAGCCTGATCGAATTCCTGCCGTCCACGCCGCAGGCCCGCGGATACGGCACGGGCACACCCGAACTCGTGCCCGATCTCCATGACGCGCCGGGTTGGCACGCCCAGGACGCGCCGCGGGCATCGGCGATCGTCGGCTACGGGATCCACTCGCTCATCGCGGCTCCGCTGAAGGCCAGGGGCGTCGTGCTCGGGGTGGTCAACTTCTGGCGGTCGCAGAAGCCGGAACCGTTCGACGAGGACGACCTGTCCCTGGCCGAGGAGCTTGTCGGGCGCGCCGCGGTCACCATGGACAACGCCCGCCGCTACACCCGCGAACACAATCTCGCCGTGACGCTCCAGCGCAGCCTGCTGCCGCGGGATCTGCCCGAGCAGAGCGCCGTGGACGTCGCGCACTTCTACCAGCCCGCCCAGTCCGGAGTGGGCGGGGACTGGTTCGACGTGATCCCGCTGCCGGGCAGCCGCGTCGGGCTCGTCGTCGGAGACGTCGTCGGGCACGGCCTGCACGCCGCGGCCACCATGGGGCGGCTGCGCACGGCCGTGCACAACTTCTCCTCCTTGGACCTGCCGCCCGACGAACTTCTCGCCCGTCTCGACAACCTCGTCCAGCGCATGGACCAGGAAGGCGACAGCGCTGCCTCGGACGGCGGCGTCCTGGGCGCGACCTGCCTGTACGCCGTCTACGACCCGGTCTCCCAGAACTGCATCATGGCGCGGGCAGGACACATGCCACCGCTTGTGGTCGCCCCGGACGGCACGACGACGATCTCGGAACTGCCGGCCGGCCCCCCGCTGGGGCTGGGGGGCATGCCGTTCGAGACCATGGAACTGCGTCTGGCGGAAGGCAGTCAGCTCGTCCTGTACACCGACGGCCTGGTCGAGGAGCGGAGCCGGGACATTTCAGAGGGTGTGGAAAGGCTGCGCACGGCGCTGAGCCACCCCGACCGAGACCCGCACGCCAGCCGCCGCGCCGTACTCGACGCCCTGCTCCCCAGCCGGCCGTCCGACGACATCGCTCTGCTCATCGCCCGGACACGGACTCTGGGCCCCGGCCGGGTCGCAGAGTGGGGCGTACCGTTCGACCCGAGCGAGGTCGGCACCATGCGCAGCCTCGCGGCCGACCAACTCGAGGAGTGGGGCCTGCAGGAACTCGCCTTCACCACGGAACTCATCCTCAGCGAGCTCATCACCAACGCCATACGGTACGGCGCCGCGCCAGTTCGCGTTCGTCTGTTGCGCGATCGCACTCTGACCTGCGAGGTGTGGGACGGCAGCAGTACCGCCCCGCACCTGCGGTACGCCGCCACCATGGACGAGGGAGGCCGCGGACTGTTCCTGGTGGCGCAGCTCAGCGAGCACTGGGGCACCCGGTACACACCGGAAGGCAAGGTCATCTGGGCCGAACAGGTCCTGCCCGCCGCTGGGAGTGCCCTCTCCTAGAGTGCAGTTCCTCTGCTGACCGCCGTCGCCCTCAGGGGGCGGCCGCGCGAGCGTCTGGGCGGCGGCCAGGGCGTGCGATGGATCGGACTGGGGCGAGGAGGTCCTGGTGGCGGCCGTCGGCGGTGACCCGCCCGTCGGACAGGACGACGATCGGGTCGGCGTGCTGAACGGTGGAGCGCGGTGGGCGTTGACCAGGATGGCGCATTTCCGACCGATGTCCTTGAGAGCGGCGGTGAGCGCGGCCTCGTTGGCGCCGTCCAGGTGGGAGGTGGGCGCACGCAGGGCAGACGAGACCTCACCCCCCGCGCCGGCGGCCTCAGCCGGCTCGAACGATCCGTCGCGGTCGCGGGGCACGGATATCTCCAACCGAACCGACATCCGTCGACACGGTCTTCCCCCAAGTGCCGTTGCGGGAGTTGCCCCCGTTCTTCCCGGCCGGGTAGCGCTTGTGCCGGCCGAGGCGGTCGGTGATCTTCCCCTCCAGGGCGGCCAGCCGCTTCGTCAGCTGCTGCAACAGCCCGCCCCCAAGGAACAATCAAGGGGCCGTTTCAGATGTGCTCTGAAACGGCCCCTGATCTGCGACTCTTTCGAGTCGGGACGACAGGATTTGAACCTGCGACCCCTTGACCCCCAGTCAAGTGCGCTACCAAGCTGCGCCACGTCCCGGTGCCCGTCTGACCTGGGGTTTCCCCCGGCCGAACGCGCATGAGAACAATACCGCACTTCCCCGGGTGGTCACGAACCGCTTTGTGCGCTTGACCTCGACCTCGCTTGAGGTTGCACGGTGAGGGGCATGACGATCACCGACATCGACCGGCTGCACGCCCTCATGGCGCTGATGACCGGCGACGAGAAGCACTCCCCCGCCGCCACCTCCACCCTCGACGCCCTCTGGGTGCTGTACGACCGGGTGCTCCGGGTGTCCCCCGAGACCGTCGCGGATCCGGGACGCGACCGGTTCCTGCTGTCGAAGGGGCACGGGCCCATGGCGTACTACGCCGTCCTCGCCGCCAAGGGCTTCTTCCCCGAGGAGCTGCTCACCGGCTTCGGTTCGTACGACTCGCCGCTCGGGCACCACCCCGACCGGACGCTCGTGCCCGGCGCCGAGATCGGCAGCGGGTCCCTGGGGCACGGGCTGCCAATCGCCGTCGGGAGCGCGCTCGGGCTGCGCGCACAAGGGCTCGCCGAGCCTCGGGTGTGGGTGCTCATCGGAGACGCCGAGCTCGACGAGGGCAGCAACCACGAGGCCATCGCCTACGCGGGGCCCGCCGGTCTCGAGCAGTTGCACACGCTCGTCATCGACAACAGCTCCGCGACCTACGGCTGGCCCGGTGGGATCGCCTCGCGCTTCGAGGCCGCCGGGTGGTCCGCCGAGACCGTCGCCGGACGTGATCACGAGGCGCTGTACGCCGCCTTCACCGCCCCGCACCCGGGCCGCCCGCGCGCGGTCGTCGCCCGTGTCGAGCCCAAGAACGCCTGACCCCTTCAAGGAGACCCCCATGGACACCATGCGAGACCGCTTCATCTCGACCACCGGGCGCCTGCTCGACGAGGACCCCCGCCTTGCGCTCGTCCTCGCCGAGATCAGCCGGGACGGATTCCAGCATGCCGAGCGGCGCCACCCGGACCGGGTGATCAATGTCGGCATCCGGGAGCAGCTGCTGATCGGCGCGGGCAGCGGGCTCGCGCTGACCGGGATGCGCCCGATCATGCACACCTTCGCGAGCTTCCTGGTCGAGCGCCCCTTCGAGCAGCTGAAGCTGGACTTCGGGCATCAGGGGGTGAGC